>JBJEJE010000055.1:15814-17487 GCA_051877755.1 Lachnospiraceae bacterium
CGAAAAACCGAAGGTTTTGAGGTGGGCATTCGTACTAAGTAAATTTACACATGTAATAGTGGCTCAATCTAAAAACGCTACTAACAGCAGGAGGATGAAGACATATGAAATTAGGTTTTATTGGCTGTGGCAATATGGCAACAGCAATGATTAAGGGAATTATTGGAAATGGAATTGCAGCTGGTAATGAGATTATTGCTGCAGATTTGTTACAGACAAGTGTTGATAAAGCAGAAAAAGAATTGAATATTTGCGTGACAACAGACAATAAAGAGGTGGCGGGTCAGGCAGAGGTGTTGGTTTTGTCTGTAAAACCGCAGTTTTACGAGAGTGTGATTCAAGAGATAAAGGATACGGTGACTGAGAAACAGTTGATTATAACTATTGCACCAGGAAAGACTTTAGATTGGCTGGAGAATCAGTTTGGAAAGACTGTAAAGCTTATCCGTACAATGCCCAATACGCCAGCTTTGGTAGGCGAGGGTATTACGGCAGCCTGCAGTAATAAAAATGTTACGAAAGAAGAAATGGACTATGTAATCAGCATTCTTAAAGGGTTCGGAAAATGTGAGGTGATTCCGGAACATTTAATGGATGTTGTAGTATCAGTCAGCGGCAGTTCCCCTGCGTATGTATTTATGTTTATTGAGGCAATGGCAGATGCTGCGGTTGCAGATGGAATGCCAAGGGCGCAGGCTTATGAGTTTGCGGCACAGGCGGTTCTTGGAAGTGCAAAGATGGTGTTAGAGACAGGCAAACATCCAGGCGAACTAAAGGATATGGTATGTTCACCGGGAGGGACAACTATAGAAGCTGTCCGGGTTCTGGAAGAAAAAGGAATGCGAAGTGCTGTATTTGAAGCAATGAAGGCTTGTACACGAAAAGCAAAAGGATTGTAAGGATAGAAATATCGGTAAAACAGTACTATCCATACAATTTCTGATATACAATATATTCTAAAGGAGGAGAAGAAAAGTATGCAGTATGAAATTATCGGCAAAACAGTGCCAGCGGTGGAGGTTACCCTGGACAGAGGAGAGTCCATGTATACCCAGAGCGGAGGTATGATTTGGCAGACAGAAGGTATTGATATGAAGACCAATACAAAGGGCGGACTGATGAAAGGATTGGGGAGAATGTTGTCAGGAGAGTCTTTGTTTATGGCAACCTATTCCTCAAACCGGGATGGTGCAAAGATTGCATTTGGCTCTACGGTTCCTGGAGATGTTATTCCTGTAAATCTTACGGGAACACCTGGTATCATTGCTCAAAAAAGTGCCTTTTTATGTGCACAGGAGGGTGTAAATGTATCCATTACCCTGACAAAGAAGTTTTCTGCCGGATTATTTGGCGGTGAAGGCTTTATCTTACAGGATATCAGTGGTAATGGTTATGCATTTTTAGAGGTAGATGGAGATCAGGTGGTAAGAGAACTTGCACCGGGAGAAGTTTTAAAAGTGGATACCGGTAACGTAGTTGCATTTGATAAGTCTGTTCGCTATGAAATTGAAACCGTAAAAGGAATAGGTAATATATTCTTCGGTGGAGAAGGATTATTCCTGACAAAGCTTACTGGTCCGGGGCGTGTTGTATTACAAACCCAGAACTTCAACGATTTTGCAGGACGCATCATATCTATGATGCCGAGTCGTAGCTAAATCCCTGTTTCGTGA
>JBJEJE010000056.1:0-3321 GCA_051877755.1 Lachnospiraceae bacterium
GAGAAGATTTTTTTATCTTCTATATCCCAAACCGTCATTTTATTATGCCTACCTGTGTATTGTTTTCATTCAAACAAGCATCGTACGATTCACTTCTTCACCTTTACGCCCTTGCCGATTCCTTTCTTCTTAAGCAGTGCAGTGTATGCCTTCAGCTTGGACTTCGGCACTGTTATGGTCGCCTTGCTGTGGATACCCTTAAATGCCTTGCTTCCCACAGTCTTATCCGTGAGTTTTGTTGTCTTGATTGTAATGTTCTTTAAGTTCTTACAACCGTAAAAAGCAGACTTACCAATCATTGTCACATTAGACGGAATCGTAATCTTGGTCAACGCCGTACATTTATAGAATGCCTTATCTCCAATGGTGGTTACATTCTTTCCTATGGTAACAGTCTTTAACTTCGTACAACCAGAAAATGCACCGTCACCAATCGTCTTGATATTGCTTCCAATGGTAACCTTGGTCATCTTTTTGTTATTTTTAAATGCATCCGCGGCAATGGAGGTTACCTGGTAGGTAACACCATCTGTCTCCACGGTGTCCGGTATGGTTATGGTCTTTTCCGTGGAATTCACCGGTTTTGTATATTCTACAGTCGGATTTGCCGTGTCTGTACCTGTGACCTTGTAGACTACCTTGTTGCCAGCGTCTGTAAGCGTGGTTCCTGCTTCCGGAACCTTGACCTCTGTATTTCCTGCTGGCGGGTTCGTTTCCGTATTGCCTGTATTTCCCTTTGCAGGAGCTATTACATATCCGCATACCGTACAGGTCTGTGGTGTAGTTGCTGTTGCTTCCGGACCCGGAACATGCTTTTCCACATTTTTATTGCTGCAGACACTACATACCTTCCAGTGTCCTGTGGCATCGGACTTCCATTCGCTGCCATAACTGTGTCCCTCTGTACAAGGATCAAGCCTAAAAGTAATATTTTCATAATATGGACATAAAAGAGTAGTCTTTAAATAATTTTGAGCAGTTTCTGACAAAGTAAAGGTTATGTTTTCCTTTACACTGCAGGTAGGCAATACTTCCATTGTAATAGACTCACCACCTTCACAAAGACTAGAATCTCCAATTATCATATCCACATCTGCGCTTCCATCCATATCCAAATCAAGAGTTTGCTCAATTGGTTCACCAATCTCATTATCCACCGTAATCAGTGCTGATATCGAGGCATATGACATAATTCGCTCATCACCATTTATCACATAAGTTTTGGTATCGCCATAGAGATCAATGGTATAACTGCCATGATTGAGTTCCTCGATATCAGCCGGAATACGCAAAGTGCTGCTTGGATGAACCGTACAGGAAATCTGCTTTTTAAAATTATAGTTTCCCTTTCCCTCTACACTGGCGCTACATACACCGAAGAGGTTTTCTCCTATTTGCTTTACTGTATAATCAGTACCATATTTTAATTGTTTTCCATCAGAGTCTGTCACAACGACATGCTGTGCCCATCCCTTTGCTGCATACTCTATTGTAAAATCATATTCACTTTGGGTAAATGCCACAGAGGCAACCTTTGAAATCTTCAGGCTATCCTCAGTTGCCAGCTGGCTTCCTGCTTCATCAAGGAATTTCTTGTAACAGTCTGAGCATTGATAATGTGCTTTTATTCCATCTGCCTCCATGGTGGCAGGTACTACCGGCGCTGATGTAATATTGCAGGTAACTTCCTCGAAAGAAACCTCTAAGTTGTCTGCCAGAGTTTCTGCACTAGAGTCTGCTTCCCCGCAGATTGTCGTCAGATTATTGCAGTAATAAACAGCTTGTGATGCAAAGGTACATTCCGGATTATAGACGGTGAGCTTTTCCAGTGCTTTAACCTGATTAATACCTTGATTCTCAACGGATTGCATCTTGCCACCCAGCTCCAATTCCTTTAAATACTCATTTCCGCAAAATGCATAGGCCCTAATGCTAAGAACCTGATCCGGTGTACGATAGGTGGTATCCGTTTTCCCGGCAGGATAGGCTACCAGCTTACCCTCCTTTGTCAGCACCACACCATCTATATCATAAAATACCGGATTGTCAGCAGCTACCGTAACCTTAGAGATAGCCGCATTCGATGTCAAAAAGATATCCTTTCCCAAGCTTGTAAGTGTGGATGGAAGCTCAATGTCAGAGCTTAAGAGGCCTTCCACAGACAGGTCGTCTCCCAGTGTTTTTACCCCCTCCGCAATTTCAAGCTGCTTAATATCCGGATAAAAAAGTGCAAGGTTCTTAAGCTCCAGTCCATCCCCTGCAAGTACCAGTTTATCCAAATCTACATTGTCGTCAAAGCCATACTCCCAAATGGTAGTCACCTCGGACGGTACGGTAAACTCAGTAACACCGGAGGCTTTGACATAATCATACAGTACTGTACCATCCTTACTGTAAAGAGAACCGTCTATAGCCTGATACACCGTATTATCGGAAGCCACCGTATAGCCGGAGCATCCTGCACCGGTAAAGGCACTCGGCATCACGCCCCATTTGGTAAGACTGGCAGGAAGCGTGATGGACTCTATGGCCTTACATTCATTAAAAAGCCATTCTCCAACTGCTGTAATGCCATCTTCAATGACAACCTTTTTTATCTTATAATTGCCCAGAAACAAAGATGTATATGGTACAGTCCCTGTTCCGGAAATCGTCAGCGTCGCTGTCGTATCATTCCATGCGTACGTGCAAGTGCTGCCTAAAGAACTGGATGTTGTATCGTAATTGAAAAAACTCCCAATTTGTTACTCAAAGATACATCTGTAGCAAGCTCAAGGCTCCCCTCCGCTTCTATGCTGCTTATACTGAACTGATATCCTTCCTTTGGCACAACTTCCAGATAGGCGATATATTTCTTACCGGACTGAAATTTGTCGCCAGCTACAAGCTTTTGTGCGTATCCGTTATAGATATCATCATTCATTTGGTCCCACGTCGTGTAAATGTAATCGCTTTCAACCCACATCATACTACTAATTTCATATTGTTCCGCATACTCGGCAGGAATGATTGCATCCTCCTCTGAACAGGGAGTTGCCCCCACCAGTGGTGAGACAACGTTTAGCTCCACGTAGCTCACATCCTGTGTTTCTGCCTTTACCTTAATTGCTGTGACCGGCAGCAGTCCCACCATCATGACCATAGCCAGAAAAAGTCTCAGCAGTCGTCCTTTTGATTTCATCATACTCGCTCCTCCTTTAAAATCCTGTTATCATATCCATTATTCTGTCGGAATCATCATCCAAAAAACCGACAATTATCCAGATATCATTCTAAAGGATTTTTCCCGGCTGCACATGACACGAAAGTACTATAATTAAA
>JBJEJE010000057.1:0-16905 GCA_051877755.1 Lachnospiraceae bacterium
GCGTCCGGCATCACCCCTTCAAAGCGTCCCCTTTAAATTAACTAAACAGGGATTTTTTTATTTTAAATCGCACTCTGCCTGTTCGTAGTCAATCAATTTTGTAATGGTTGGATGCTCCCCGCAGACAGCACAGTTGCAGTTTCTTGGAAGCTTAATGGTATGAAAATCCATTTTTAATGCATCATAGGTAAGCAGTTTACCGGTAAGCAGTTCTCCCTGACCGATAATATATTTCACAGCTTCCATAGCCTGAAGACTTCCAATCACACCGCCCATGGCACCGATAACACCCGCCTGCTTACAGGTTGGAACCGCATCCTTTGGAGGTGGATTCTTAAATACACAACGGTAACATGGTCCTTCTCCCGGCACATAGGTCATGAGCTGTCCCTTAAACCGGATAATTCCTGCATGTGAAAATGGCTTTCCTGCCATGACACAGGCATCATTAATCAAAAACTTTGCCGGAAAATTATCGGTTCCGTCAATCACAAAGTCATAATCTTTAATCAGATTTAAAATGTTACTGGAATCCACGAAAGTACGATATGTATTCACCGTCACATCCGGATTGATTGCCTGCATGGTCTCTGCCGCAGATTTTACCTTAGCCTTGCCGACATCATTTGTTGTATGGATGACCTGTCTTTGAAGATTACTTAAATCCACTTCATCTGCATCCACAATACCAATGGTGCCAACACCAGCGGCTGCAAGATACAAGGCTGCCGGAGCACCCAGACCACCGGCACCGATAATCAGCACCTTGGCGTTTAATAATTTCTTCTGTCCCTTCACACCAACCTCTTTTAAAATGATGTGGCGGGAATAACGCTCTAACTGCTCGTTTGTAAAAGCCATTATTTTGCTCCTCCTCCCATGAAGTATAAAAACTCTACCACATCTCCCTCTTTGATTACGGTAGTAGGGAAATTCTCCCGTTCCACAAAATCATCATTGATGGTTACCGTTACATATTCTGCATTTTCAACCTCTTCCTTCTCGATTAATGTGGTTAATGTAATTCCCTCTTCATATTCTTTCTTATTTCCTGCTACTGTAATTGTCATCCTTCTATCCTTCCTTTCCTATCTTAAATATTTTCTTCAAATAGTTTTACAATATCCTCTTTTCCTGCTGCACCACTGATCCGGCTTTTCTCCTCGCCATTTACGAGGAACACCAATGTAGGTGCTGCCATTACACTATACTGTTCTGCCAACTGCTCATCATAATTCACATTCACCTTATAAACATAAATCTGATTTTCATACTCATCTTCTATATCTCCCAACAGTCCCGCCATTCTCTTGCAGGGAATGCAGGTATCAGAGTAAAAATCCAGCAAAACCGGCTTATCTGCTCTTAAAACTTTCTCTTCAAAGTTATCCTGATTTACTCTAAGTGCCATTTTTTCTTCCTTTCCTTACAATCATTTTCACGGACACACTCTATACCCTGTTTCACCTTGACAGCAGAATTTCATACACGCAGTTTCAATCTCCCACTTTCTTTACAATCAGTGTATAGGTTCCATCCTCGTTTGTATCCAGTTTCAAAACCTGATGTCCCTCTTCTTTAATACTTCTTGGAACATTCTGAACCGGTTCGCCATCATTCAGGCGAATCGCAAGAATCTGTCCATCGTCTAACTCCTCTAATGCAACCTTCGCCTTTACAAAGGTAACCGGACAAACAACGTCCGTAATATCTACTGTGTCATCAATTTCAAAATCAGCCATCATATGCCTCCTTTAATACTTTGTATAATTTATCTTTTCCAACACGATCAATCGTGAATTTGAAACGCTCGCTCGGATTGGCATTATCATCAAAAAACTGGATTGCCGCATCCGTCACCCGGAACAACTGCTCTTCTGACGTAATCAAAGGTAATGGATATTCGCCTTTGCTGATGGAATTACCAAAGGTTCCACCAAAGGATACCAAATAAGCAGACTGGGCATCCCACGCATCCGTTGGACAGGATTTCACACAACGTCCACAGAAGTTACATTTATCATAATCCACATTTACAACGCCATCTTCTATGGTAATTGCACCCTCTCTACAGACCTTTGCACAAAGTCCACAGTTGATACAGGCTTCCTGCTTCCACTTTACATCCAGTGCACCTTTAATACCCACATCATTTTCTTCTGCCTTCAAACAGTTATTCTGGCATCCCGTCACACCAAATTTGAACTTATGTGGAAGCTCCCGTCCAAAATAGCGGTCATTTAATTTCTGTGCAATATCCGTGGTATCAATATTGCCGCTTGGACAGATCTGATTACCCTGACACGCCGTCACGGTACGGACACGGGGACCGCACACACCCGGCTTACAGCCGCCCTCTGCCAGAGAATCCTTCACTTCATCAATATCATTCAGCTTAATAAATGGGATCTCCACGCCCTGTCTGGATGTTAAATGTACATATCCGTCACCGTATTTCTCAGCCACCTCTGCAATCTTTTTCAGGTTCTCGGCGGTAAGGGTTCCACCCACCACCGCAAGACGAAGAGAGAAATTATCTTTCTGCTTCTGTCTCATAAAACCACCTTTTTTCAATGTACCATAATCTACCTCTGCCATATTACCTCTCTCCTTCTATCGCATTTTTAAAATCCTGTTTCAAATCCTCAATGTCTTCAATTCCCACACTGATCCGGATTAAATCGTCATACACACCGGACTGTATCTGTTCCTCCTCTGACAGATGCACCGCAATGGTGGAAGCCGGATGAATGACCAGGGTTTTTGTATCTCCTATGTTTGATAAAATAAATGGTATCTTTAACGCATTAATAATGCGGAATGCCCTATCCTTACTTCCTGTCCGCAGAGTTACAATGGCTCCATAGCCGCCATTTAACTGTTTTGAAGCAAGCTCATGATATGGACTGTCTGAAAGTCCCGGATAATTCACGGTTATATCCGCATCTAAACTATCCAGAAACTTTGCAAGCTGCAATGCATTTTCACACTGGCGTTCCATACGAAGTCCAAGTGTCTCCAAGCCCAGATTATTTAAAAATGCATTCTGCGGAGAAAGACAGGCTCCCGTGTTACGGAACAGACCATTCCGAAGTTTCGCAATATATCCCATAGGTCCGAATTTCTTATAGGGGGCCATGCCGGGGTAACGATCTTCATCCCATTTAAATCTGCCGGCATAGGTCAGTATTCCACTAATGGCATCACTGTTGCCATTAATATATTTGGAAGAGGAATTCACAACCACATCCGCTCCCAGTTCAATCGGCTTTACCAGATACGGTGTAGCCACTGTATTATCCACAATAAACGGAAGATTATGTAAATGTGCCATTTTTGCAACAGCTTCAATATCCGTGACATCCAGTTTTGGATTTCCGATAGTTTCTGCAAAGATGATTCTCGTCTTATCCGTTATCAATTCTTCATAGGCTTCCGGTATGTTCTCTTTCACATATCTGGTGGTGATTCCAAATGCTTCCAAATCTTCAAACAGTTCCACGGTTCCGCCATACAGCCCTGCTGCTGCAACAATTTCATCTCCGGACTGCAGTACATTCATAAAGGCATTAAACAGCGCAGCCATTCCGGATGCACACGCCACACTGCCAATTCCGCCCTCTAACTTGGTAATCCGCTTCTCAAAAGCTTCCACTGTAGGATTATTGATCCTTGTATAGGAAAAACCCATTGCCTTGTTTGTAAATATCTTCTCCAGGTCTTCCGCACTTTCATGCCGGAATGCACTGCTTTGATAAATCGGAACCTGTGTTGTTCCAAATGGATTCTTGTCATCCACTCCATGTAAAAGAGTTGTATTAAAACCACATTCAGTCATTTTCTCTCTCCCATCCTGTTTCTATTTATAAAGAGAAGTGGATAAATACCGTTCTCCACCATCCGGCAGTAATACGACTATATTTTTCCCCTTATTCTCTGGTCTTTTCGCAATTCGTATGGCAGCATCCAACGCTGCTCCTGCGGAAATACCCACCAGCAATCCATCGGTCTTTGCAACCTCTCTGGATCTGTCAAAGGCATCTCCATTTTCCACCTTTACAATCTCATCTACAACATCCAAGTCCATGACCTTTGGAATAAATCCGGCACCAATCCCCTGTATGGCATGTGGTCCCGGCTTTCCACCAGATAAGACCGGAGAAGATGCAGGTTCCACAGCAATTACCTTGATATCCGGATTCAGTTCCTTTAACCTGCTTCCGGTTCCCGTCACGGTTCCACCCGTACCCACTGCTGACACAAAGAAATCTATCCTGCCATCCGTGTCCCGCCATATCTCTTCGGCAGTTGTCTTCCTATGGATTTCAGGGTTAGCCGCATTCTCAAACTGCTGCGGAATAATGGCATTCCCATATTGTTCCTTCAATTCCTTTGCCTTTGCAATGGCACCCTTCATGCCCTCATGTCCCGGTGTCAGAACCACTTCTGCACCTAATGCATAAACAATCTTACGACGCTCCAAACTCATGGTTTCCGGCATGGTTAAAATCAAGCGTAGTCCTCTGCTGGCTGCTGTAAATGCCAATCCGATTCCGGTATTCCCACTGGTTGGCTCAATAATAACCGTTTCGTCATTGATGATTCCATCCCTGATTCCCTGTTCAATCATTGCATTTGCCACACGATCCTTCACACTGCCTAAAGGATTAAAATATTCCAGCTTTGCTATAATATGTGCTTCCAAATTCTGTTTCTTCTCATAATTGGTTAATTCCAAAAGTGGTGTATTACCAATCAAATCCGTTAAATGCTCTGCTATCTTTGCCATATCCGCCACCCTTTCTCATTTCCTTTACCAAACTTTTCCTAATCATAAACCTATTTCCCTACTTTGTCAATAGGTTTATAGGAGTTTTTACAAAAAAAGAACCAACACATTAAAAATCTTTCCTTAATGTATTGGTTCAAATTAAATTTAGATTACATAATTATCAAACGCGGAATCTCCATCTGCCAGGGATGCCAGCGTTATATTTTCAAAATACTCCTCAATGATCTGTTCCAGACCTTCCCACATACGGAGCGTCTTACAATGTGCCGCTCTCTCACATTGGTTTGGTTTTTGTTCCAGACAGGCAACCGGTGCAAAAGAGCCTTCTGTTACTTTCAGGATACTTCCTATACTATACTCTTCCGGCTGTCTGGTCAATTTATATCCTCCGCCCTTTCCACGAAGAGCAGTCAGCAAACCATTCTTAACAAGCATCGCCACGATTGCCTCTAAATACTTTTCCGATATTTCCTGGCGTTTGGCAACATCTGCTAACGGAATGTATTCTCCGGTATTGTGTTCCGACAAATCCAGCATTACACGAATAGCATAACGTCCTCTTGTAGAAATCTTCATATGCATACACCTCCATATAACCTAGTTTACCACAAGGTTATTATGTTTTTCAAGGTCTATATTGTCCATATTTTTTTATGATGTACTTTCCAAGCTCCTGTAACCGTTCCCATGCATGGGCAAAAAATATTTCATATGCCGGGCATAAATAATTCACATCTACTACACCGGCTGCAGTCGTTTCTCTCCATCTTCGACACCCACCTTTACACAGAGAAAAATATGGGCAGTTCCTGCACTTCTCCGATATAGGTTGGGAAGCTTTTACAAATTGTTGTGCTTTATCCGAAACTATCAACTCCTGAAAAGAATCTTTTACGGAGCCTAATTTCCATTCGTCCAGGCAATAAAAATCACAGGGATAAACACTTCCATCTCCTTCCACCACGAAATAACAGGTACAGTGTCCGTTCATGCCGCATTCCTCAGCCGGATATCCCGCTGCCATCTGCGCCAGATTGGAAAACATACGGATATCCATCTGTTCCCCATTGCAAAAGTCCTCATACCACAAATCAAATAGCTCACATAGGAATTTGCCATACTGTTCCGGATTCACTGCATACTGTTTGTTCACTTTCTGCATTGCACTTGGCACTTTACAATCATCCGTCTCTTCAGCCTTAACGATTCCGTTATCTTTCTTCTCTGCGGTTCTTGCATGCTCATCCATACACGGTATAAGCTGCACATAGGTAAACCCATTCCTTTTATAAAAGTTATATAAATAAGAGGCTTTTTCAGCGGAATCATTGGTAATTACACTCAATATATTGTACTCCACATGATACTGTTCAAAAAGACTTACTGTATGCATCACCTTTTCAAAAGTTGGATTTCCCTTCACATCCATACGGTAATGATCATGAATCTTCTTGGGACCATCCAGGGACAATCCTACCAGAAAATGATTCTCGGAAAGAAACTGCACCCACTCTTCATCTATCAGAATTCCATTGGTCTGTATGGTATTCTCAATCGTCAAATTCTTTGTATTATGTTTCTTTTGCAGGGCTACCGCTTTCCGAAAGAAATCTACTCCCGCCAAAGTCGGTTCTCCTCCCTGAAATGCAAACGCTATATAATTATCCGCATAATCAATCGCCTGAATGATCAACTGTTCTAAAGTTTCCTCACTCATAAAACCTTTACTGTATTCCTCACGGTTACTGCTTAAACATTTATAAAAGCAGTATTTACAGTCTATATTACAATTGGCCGATGATGGTTTGATTAATATACTTGCTGCCGGCATCTTTTGTCCTCCATTTTTCTTTTGTTCCAATTATCATCACTAATAATTACCAGATTGCTTGTAATCCGATTCTGGTACAAACTTAGGGTTATCTATATAAATACCACCTTTAATTTATAACATATCGTACAGCAAAAGGAAAGTCTGGCTTTTTTTTATAAAAACTGCCGCAGTCAAATATTCACATGACTACGGCAGCAAAAACTATATTTAACTATTGTCAATTCACCTGCCTACAAGAATAAGTTCATCTCTTTTTGGCAAACCTTCATGATCATCAGTCATGGACTAAATCCTTAGCAATTTCTTCCTCAACATATGCATCTACCGCTTCTGCATCAATGGTAATCTGATCAATCACACCCGTATACTCAAACGGAGATGCATAATCCTTATCATAAACAGAGGTATGTTTGTTAATCTTTAATGAAGTTGGTGCACCTGCACCTGTTGTATAGAAGAAAAGCGTAATTTTTGTTTCTCCAACTTTTTCATCATTAATAAACAATTCCACATCTGCCTTTTCCTTACCTGTCACCGTAAATACAGCCTTTACCTCAACCTGGCCCAGAGGCAATTCCTTGTCTGATTCTACGACAAAATAAGTATCAGAATCCAAATTATATACATATTTTAAGCGATTATTCAATACATATAAACTTATACCACCAAAGCGGTCGCCTTTTGCAAAAAGTACACCTTCTTCCTCTCTACTCTTGCGGTTCAAAACAGCCCTAATCTGATTTGAACGTGTACCAACGCCGGGTTCACTTGGCAAATCAAACGGATACCGTACATTATCATATTTTAAATGCACTGCAGGAAGGAAAAATGTTCCTGTATAACTCTTAAGAGAATCTCTATGAGCAAGTAACCCTTTATTAGGCATAGGAAATACATGATATTTACCAGCTTCAATAAGCCATTCTTCCTGTAATTCTTTCAGCTTTTCCGGATATTGATCCGCCACATTATATTTTTCAGAATAATCCTCATCCACATGATACAGTTCCCACTCATCTTCATCATAAGTATCATTAAACATATGATTAACAACAGCTTTCCATCCATCTTTATAAATAGATCGGTTTCCATGCATTTCAAAATATTGGACTTTCTTCTTTCCCTCTGCAAATTCATCTGTTAAAGTATTCTTAAAGCTGATACCTTCTAAAGGCTTTTGTGGCACTCCGCGAATAATCTCTGGTTTCTCAAATCCCAGAATATCCAATACTGTCGGTGTAATATCTGAAACATGATTAAATTGCCGGCGAATTCCTCCTTTATCCGTGATTAACTTTGGATAACGAATAATCAACGGATCTTTTACACCACCTTCATATGTCCATTGTTTGTACCACTGGAATGGTGTATTACCTGCATTTGCCCAACCTGTCGGATAATGAGGCTGTGAGTATTCATCACCGATTGTATCATAATTCTCCAAAACCAATTCAACGTCTCTTGGATAATTATCACAGATATCCATTCCTGTATTCAGATTAAAATGTCCATCTTTACCACCCTCAGCACTAGCGCCATTATCAGAAATCAACACAATAATTGTATCATCCAAAATGCCCGCTTCTTCAAGATACTCAATCAAACGCCCAATCTGTGCATCTGTATGCTCTAAGAAACCTGCAAAAACCTCCATATAACGCGCATATGCTTTCTTCTGCTTATCATCAAGGGAATCCCAAGCTGCAACATGTTCGTTACGATCAGTCAGCTCTGCATTATCATTTACGATACCTAATTTCTTCTGGTTTTCGAACCATTCCTCGCGAATTTTATCCCAACCCTGATCAAATTTTCCTTTGTATTTATCAATATATTCCTTAGGTGCATGATGAGGGGTATGCATTGCTCCGTATGCCAGATATAAGAAAAACGGCTGTTCCGGATATGCAAATTCATGATTGTAAATATATTTGATTGCATTTTCTGTAATATCTTCAGACAGATGATATCCATCTTTTGCGGCTTTAGGCTGTTCCACCATGGTATTATCTCTTGTCAGAACCGGATTCCACTGATCCATATCAGCAGCAAGAAATCCATAATAAGTATCAAATCCCTTACCTAATGGCCAGTTATGATAAGGACCTGCTGCTGTTCGTTCATCCATTCCATTCAAATGCCATTTTCCAACTGCCATTGTTCTGTAATCATATTCTCTTAAAATCTCAGCTAAAGTAGCAAATTGCGGATCAATTCCTCCCTGTGCATTTTGCAATCCGGTTCTGCCTTCTGTAGTTGTATTAATACCAACAGAATGATGATTTGCACCTGTCAATAAACATGCTCTTGTTGCCGAACATATTGCAGTTGTGTGAAAGTTATTATATCTTAATCCTTCATACGCCAAACGATCAATGTTTGGAGTATGAATAGTAGATCCATAGCATCCAAGCTGTGCAAAACCTGTATCATCTAATACAATATAAATAACATTAGGTTTTCCCTTTGCCGGGCTTTCTTTTGTTTCAAATGCAAACTGCGTCTCAGCTATACTTCTTCCTATTGTTCCTACAAATTTTTGTTTTTTACTCATAATTTTCCTCCTAATCTATGCTCATTGTCATCCGCAGTGCTTCGGACAAATCAACATCTGTAGCCGGCACTTCTATTTTAATACTATTAATAATTCCCGTATATTCAAATGGTACTTCATAATCATTATCATTAACCGGTGTATAGTGATCAGCACGAAGTGTTGTCTGACCAAGTGTCCGGCAAATGAATTTATTAATATGAATCTCTCCTACCAACTCATCATCAAAGAATAATTCTACATCTGCATCTTCTAATCCTGTGACAACGAATTTTACCTTAATCATTGTCTTTCCAATTGGCAGTTCTTTTTGGGATTCTACCTCAAAATACTGATCACCATCCACATTATATACATACTTCAATCGATTATTAATTACATAAATACTTACGCCTGCAAATCTACCCCCAGACGATATTAAGACTCCTTCTTCTTTCGTATCAGCCCTGTCTACTTCCGCAGTAAACGTATAACTTCTGGAGTCCAGATCAGGATCTTCGGACAAATCATGTGGCAAAAATACATTTTTAAACTCCCATGTCTGAGCAGGATTAACAGCCACTAAGGACATGGTTCTAACAGCATGACGGCTTGCAAGGCAACCACCCATTGAAAGCGGAAATACATTATATTTTCCTGCCTGAATCAGCCATTCTTCCTGCAATTCTTTTAATTTTTCCGGATATTGATCTGCCACATCATACTTCTCTGAATAATCATTATCAATATGATAAAGTTCCCATTTGTCATCATCATAAGATTTATTAAAGGCGTGATTAACAACAGCTTTCCAACCATCCTTATAGATAGAACGATTACCACACATTTCAAAATATTGAACATTTTTATTTGTTTTTGCGTATTCATCCTTAAACGTTTTTGCGAAACTAATTCCCTCCATCGGTTTTTGAGGCACACCTTTAATTATTTCAGGTTTCTCAAATCCCAAAACCTCTAACACAGTCGGAGTAATATCAGAAACATGATTAAATTGTCTTCGTATCCCACCCTTATCTGTAATCAATTTAGGATAACGAATAATTAAAGGATCCCTTACACCGCCTTCATAAGTCCATTGCTTATACCATTGAAATGGAGTATTTCCTGCATTTGCCCATCCTGTTGGATAATGTGGCATTGAAAATTCATCTCCAACTGTTTCATAATTCTGTAGCATTAATTCCACATCTCTCGGATAATCTGAAACAACATCCAGACCGGAATTCATATTGTAATGTCCATCTTTTCCACCTTCCGCACTAGCTCCGTTATCTGACAAAAGCACAATCATTGTTTCGTCTAACATATCATTTTTTTCCAAATAATCAATTAAACGTCCAATTTGGGCATCTGTATGTTCCAAAAACCCAGCAAAAACTTCCATGTAACGAGCATATGCTTTCTTTTGTTTTTCATCTAAAGTATCCCAAGCAGGTACATGCTCGTTTCTATCTGTTAATTCTGCATTCTCATTTACAATTCCTATTCTTTTCTGGTTTTCAAACCATTCTTTTCGGATTTCATCCCATCCTTTATCAAAGCATCCCTTATATTTTTCTATATATTCTTTAGGTGCATGATGAGGCGTATGCATTGCTCCATATGCCAGATAAAGGAAGAACGGCTGCTGTGGATAAGAAAAATGATGATGATATATGTATTCAATTGCATTATCTGTAATATCTTCTGAGAAATGATAACCATCTTTTGCTTTCTTATTTTGATATACAAACGTATTATCTCTCGTTAATGTCGGATTCCATTGATCCATATCAGCTTCCAGAAAACCATAGTAGGTGTCAAATCCTTTCCCTAAAGGCCAGTCTTCATATGGACCTGCTGCTGTTCTCGTATCCTTACCGCATAAATGCCATTTTCCAACGGCCATTGTTCGATAATCGTATTCCTTTAATATCTCAGCCAGCGTTGCAAATTGAGGATCAATTTTACCCTTTCCATTGGGAAATCCAGTAGCTGTCTCTGGTAAAATATTCATTCCAACCGAATGATGGTTTGCGCCTGTCAGCAAACTAGCTCTTGTAGCAGCACAGATTGCGGTTGTATGAAAATTGTTATATCTAAGGCCCTCATATGCCAACCGATCGATATTCGGTGTATGAATAGTAGAACCATAACAGCCAAGTTGCGCAAAGCCCAAATCATCCAAAACTATATAAATAACATTTGGTTTTCCTTTTGACGGACTATCTATGATCTGAAATTTGCTCTCTGTATCTAAATAACTTCTTCCGATTGTTCCAATAAAATTTTTTTTATCCATCAGCATTGCTCCTATCTGTCAATAGAGTTATATCAAAGTCGCTGCTCTAATTGGTAGCGACTTTGAAAAAATAACTTTTATTTATATAATATCTACTCTGCCTGATTACTATCATCAATATAATCCTCTATATTGATATCACTTGCAATATATTCATTACTCTTCATAAAATCTGCTGTCTTCTGTAAATGCTCTACAATAGAATCTGTAATATATGGTGAATAATCCTCAAAACCATTTTCAAAACTATAATATTCCTTCCAGTTATCTACTGTATAAAGATTTCCGGAATTATCTGCCAAAGACTGATATACTTCCTCTTCATTTTCTTTTGCATAATCCTGTGCTTTTTTTAATGCACGAACAATTGCTGCTGCAACCTCCGGATTTTCTTCTAAAAATTCTGTTCTTCCCATTACAACCTGGCAGTTAGAAAGACTCTCACTGTCACCATTTACAGCAACCTGATGACCAAGTCCCTGCGCAATCAATGGCCATGTTGCCTGCGGACCATTTACAATTGCATCAATCTCTCCACTTGTATATAAGGAAGTAGCATCTACCGGGCTCGCATTAATCACTTCAATATCATCGAGGCTCAGTCCATTTTCCTCTAAAACCTGAACTAAATACTGGTAAGCAACAGTACCAAACATTGTGTTTACCTTTTTCCCTTTTAAGTCTTCCACAGAATTAATGTCTTCATTTGCAAAAATTCCAATTTGATTTCTATTAGTAGAAACGGCAAAAATCTTTGCATCATTACCTGTGGCAATATAGGTAAGCGCCGGGAAATCACCATAAATAGCAATATCTGCTTCATTCGCTGCCAATGCTTCATTTGCCCCTACCCCTGCATTCTGAAAACCAGAGTATTCAATTGTATAACCAATTGCTTCTAATTCTTCATCAAAAAAACCTTGTTCTCTTGCAACATAGGCATTTCCAACTAAAGTCGCAACACCACTTGTATCAACACCACTTCCAACAACACGAACTACTTTTAATTCTTCAGTTTCGTTCTCCTCTTCTGCTTCACTTTCCTCTGTTACTATAGTTTCATCTGCTTGGGTTGCAGGTTCTGATGCTTCTTCTGTTGAAGATGAACCACAACCAATTACTGTCACTCCTAATAAGGTTGCAACTGCACCAAGTGCAAAAATTTTCTTTAATTCTCTCCATTTCTTCATTTTTTCTTCCTCCATTTACTTTTTATTTTGTACTTTTTCCCAAGGCGTTAATGCCCCGAATATGACTGAAACAATTTTGTCCATTAAAATTCCGACAATTCCTATTACAATCATACATACAATAACTTTATCTGAACGCATCAAACTGCGAGCGTCATTCATACGGAATCCAATCCCAGAAGTTGCCGCAACCAATTCCGAAGCTACAACTGCCATCCAGGAAACACCTAATCCCAACTTCACTCCCACTAATATTTGAGGCAATGCATGTGGCATATACAGTTTTACAAATCTTTCCCATTTACTCAGATTATATAGTTCCGCAACTTCAATATAGCTATCCGGCGTACTTTGAATACCACTTAATGTATTAACTAAAACCGGGAAAAAAGCAGCTATTACGATAACAACTACCTTTGACAGTTCTCCGATTCCACACCATAAAATAATCAGTGGAAACCAAGCAATCATTGGAATCTGTCGAATAGTCGTAACAAGCGGTAATAACATTGCATTAATTGTTTTTGACATTCCCATTATAGTTCCTAATATAATTCCAAAAACAGAAGCTGTTAAAAAGCCCTGTACTACTCTTTGCAAACTAATCGATAAATCACTTTGTAATTGACCCGATTGACCCATTTCTGTAAAAGCACTTCCTACCATCTGTAAGCTAGGCAAAATACTGGGTGGCATAGAGCCGAATGTTGTAACAAGATACCACAAAACAATAATTGCGACTGGAACAATCAACCCAATTAGTATACTTTTTCCTACTTTCATAAAATATCCCCTTTCCTACTTTATTTCGTTTAAATCACATATTCCGCTTCGTATTCTTCCGAATCCTCAAAGAAATAATCATATATTTTCTTTTTATACCGTGCAAACACCGGACTGCTTCGTTTCTTTGATTCAATTGGATCTGTTTCTATAATCTCTTTTATCTCTCCAGGTCTTGCCGACATCACTACGATACGATCTCCCAGGTAAATAGCCTCATCAATATCATGAGTAACCATCACCATCGTAGTCCCCTGTTCTTCCTGAATTCTAAGAATTTCCTTCTGCATCTGGATTCTGGTTAGTGCATCGAGTGCTCCAAATGGTTCGTCCAAAAGAAGAATTGTCGGATTATTAGCAAGCCCCCTTGCAATAGCCGCTCTCTGTGACATACCACCGGATAACTGTGTCGGATAACTGTTTGCAAAATCTTTTAGTCCCACCAGTTCCAAATGCTCCTGCACCTTTTTTTCTCTTTCTTCCTTTGATAAATCCTTTAATCCAAACCCCACATTATCCTTTATCTTCAACCACGGAAGCAACCGGTGATCCTGAAATACCATTCCGCATTTGGGACCGGGACCAACCACTGCATGGCCATTTCTCTCAACTATGCCATCCTCATAATCTACAAGCCCACACATAATTTTAAGTAATGTACTTTTCCCACATCCGCTGTGTCCAACAATCGTAATAAATTCTCCTTTTTTCACCTGTAGATTGATATCCTTCAGCACATCAATCGGCTGCTTATCCACAAGGAACTGTTTATTCAAATGTTCGACATTGATAATATAATCATCTTCAGTCTTTTTCGCATCCTGTGCTGTTTCTCCCATTTCTTTTTCCTCCTGTTCTCTTCGATATGATTGGATTATAAACATATATTTCCTATATGTAAAAAGGTTTTCAGGAAATCGTTTTCACAAATAATATCTATTTTCAGTCATTTTTACCTAAATTAACTGAAAATCATAAGAATTTACCTACCTGTCCACTTGAAAATCCCCCATTTTGTGAAAACGTAATCAGCTAGCTAATTCAATGTTTTCCTTCATTTTTTTGCACAACAAATCCATAAAAGACTGCAAAAAGAACCGGCACATGCAAATGACATGTGCCGATCACAATTCATCAGATTTCCAAAACCGGGAATTCTATTCAATAATTAAAACTCTATTTTATATATAGTAATCACTCCATACACTGGCTTCCACTTCTGTACAACTGTCCCGTATCATCAGTTTTCCTTCCAGTTCCGTCCTTACCACGCCTTTATGTCCGCCTTTCATCCGGTCTAATAAGAGATACAAGGCAAATTTACCCATTTCTTCTTTGGGAAGCCTTACTGTGGTCAACATTGGATTTGTATATTGTGCCTGTTCAATATCATCACTGGAAATAATGGATGGCATATAATATCTATTCTTAAATTTGTTCAGGCATTTTAACATTCCAACTGCCGTGATATCGTTTGCACAGTAAATTCCTGTCGGGCAATCATCTAACTGAAGCAGCCTCTTCATAATCTCAAATCCTTCTGCCTCTGTCTGCTTGCTCTCAATAACATAATCCGGTTCCAAATCAATTTCATGCTTTTGCAGGGTTTCCAAATAACCAATATATCTTGCCTCGTTATGGCATTCTCCTACATATCCAATATTCCGATGACCTAGTCCAATCAGGTATTCTACTGCCATCGAAGCGATTTTCTTTCCGTCACACAGCACCTCATCCACCTCATAATTAGTGGAATTCCGATTTACTGACACCACACTTTTATATCGCTGGTTCAGTTTTTTAAGTGCCTCCTTATTACACTTCCCGATGATAATCAGACCATCACATCTTCCCTCTGTCTCCTTGTACATTTCATCAATAATACGGTCCAGATTCTCCGTCCGGCATTTTCGGTCATTGGAAAATAACGACATATACCATACCTTGGAAAGGATACAAACATGTTTATGTATCTCACTTTCTATCACATGTAACAACTCCGTAAAAAAAGGATCAGACTGGTCAGCGTCCATTCTTGTCATCAATACATTGATATAATAAGTTTTATCATTCTTTGCTGTAACACCCATCTTCAGATTTCTGGCCGCTTCATTTGGAACATAATTCAGTTCGATTGCGGTTCTCCAGATTTTGTCACGTAGTCCCGGAACAGCACATCGATAATTTGGATTATTGAGTACACGGGACACCGTGGCAGGAGAAACGCCTACCTTTTCTGCAATTTTCTTAATCGACATGTTTTCCTCCTCTCTCTTATGTAATAAGAAACCCCCAAGAGCATAAACGTCCTTGATCTCTTGGGGGCTAACAAGATATTCCAATGCTATATTAGTTGTTAAATAATGCTGTAGATAAATATCTGTCACCGGAATCCGGTAATAATGCTACAATAGTCTTACCCTTGTTCTCAGGTCTTGCCGCCAGAATAGAAGCAGCCTTTAATGCCGCACCGGAAGAAATACCAACCAAGATACCTTCACTGACTGCAAATGCTCTTCCCTCTTCAAAGGCATCTTCATTCTCCACTGCTATTACTTCATCATAAACCTTTGTATTCAATACCTCTGGAACAAATCCTGCACCGATACCCTGAATCTTATGTGGTCCGGCAGTACCCTTAGATAATACAGGACTGGTTGCCGGTTCTACTGCAACAACCTTCACATCCGGATTCTGGGACTTCAGATATTCACCAACACCGGTAACCGTTCCACCTGTACCTACACCTGCAACAAAAATATCAACCTTACCACCGGTCTGCTCCCAAATCTCAGGACCAGTTGTTGCCTTGTGTACTTCCGGATTGGCAGGATTAACAAACTGACCAAGAATAATAGAACCCGGAATGGACTCCTTCAGTTCTTCTGCCTTGGCAATTGCCCCCTTCATACCTTTAGCACCCTCGGTTAAAACCAACTCTGCACCATATGCCTTTAACAGATTACGACGCTCCACACTCATGGTATCTGGCAATGTAAGAACTGCCTTATAACCCTTTGCCGCAGCAACAGAAGCAAGGCCGATTCCCGTATTACCAGATGTCGGCTCGATAATGGTTGCACCCGGTTTTAACAATCCCTTCTTCTCTGCATCCTCAATCATGGCAAGAGCAATTCGATCCTTAACAGAACCTGCCGGATTCAAATACTCCAGCTTTGCTAAAATAGTAGCATCCTTAATTCCCGCTTTCTCTGTGTAACGGTTCAATTTTAATATCGGGGTTCCTCCCACTAATTCCAATGCACTTTCTTTAATCTGACTCATAACTTCGTCCTCCTCTTTTCAAAATAATATTATCTTTCACCCATTATTCCTACATGCTTACTAGGAATTATATGAATTAATTATAGAATTTATGCATCCCTTTGTCAAGTCATTTCTTAAATTTTTTTAAAAAATGTTGTTTGCAATCCGAAATTCCACTTTGGGGTGGAATTTAATCTTTCCAAA
>JBJEJE010000058.1:0-16727 GCA_051877755.1 Lachnospiraceae bacterium
ATCACCCCTTCAAAGCGTCCTCTTAAAATTAACTAAACAGGGATTTCGGAAAGGAAAAGATATGATAAATATTGTGTTACATGAGCCGGAAATGCCGGCGAATACTGGAAATATTGGAAGAACCTGTGTTGCCACAGGTGCAAGACTGCATTTAATTGAGCCCTTAGGATTTCGTATTAATGACAAGATGATCAAACGGGCAGGAATG
The DNA here is from genome assembly GCA_051877755.1 of Lachnospiraceae bacterium. Classification (GTDB taxonomy): domain Bacteria; phylum Bacillota; class Clostridia; order Lachnospirales; family Lachnospiraceae; genus CAG-590. Next base: position 209 of record JBJEJE010000058.1, read on the forward strand.
GATTATTGGGATAAGCTGGATGTGACAACCTATGTCTGTTATGAAGAGTTTTTAGAGAAAAATCCTGGGGCAAAGATTTATATGGCGACTACCAAATCCAAGCAGACTTATACGGATGTACATTATGAAGAGGACTGTTACATCATGTTTGGAAAGGAAAGTGCGGGGATTCCAGAAGAGATTTTGCTGGACAATAAGGATACCTGTGTGCGGATTCCAATGCTTAGTGATATCCGTTCCCTGAATCTTTCCAATTCTGTGGCAATTGTGCTGTATGAAGCGTTAAGGCAGAATGGATTTTCTCATTTTCAGATGGAGGGGCAGCTTCACCGGTATGAATGGTAAAGATAGAACAAGACGGCTTTGAAAATCTTCAAAGCCGCCTTTTATTTTTGAAAAGTCTGTGGTAAAATAAAAATATCTATGCAATTATACAGGTTTGACAAACCAAGCTAATGGAAAGGGTATGTCATGAATAAACGAACATTACGGGTATTAGAGTACTATAAAATAATAGAACAGTTAACCGGCTTTGCAACCTGTCCGGCAGGAAAGCGTATGTGTGAACGGTTAAAGCCTTCTACAGATATAATTGAGATTCAGAAAAATCAGGAAGAGACAAGGGATGCACTGGCAAGAGTGTACCAGCATGGAGGAATTTCTTTTTCGGGGGTATATCCCATTGGTGAAGCCATGAAGCGTGTGGCAGTGGGAGCAGCACTTTCCGTAAGTGAGCTGTTAGATGTGGCGAAGCTTTTAAAGGTAGCGGAGCGTGCCAGACAGTATGGAGAACAGGTGCAGGATAAGGATGATTCCGGCTTGAACATCAGACAGGATTCCCTGACCGGGTATTTTGAGAGTCTGATGCCGTTAGAACATCTGGCACGGGAAATCAACCGCTGTATTTTTTCAGAGGATGAAATCGCAGATGATGCTTCCTCTGCTTTGAAGGATATCCGTAGAAATATGAAAGCCGCAAACAGTAAAGTCCATGAGGTATTAAATGGAATCGTAAGCAAACAGACCAATCAGGCAATGCTGCAGGATTCCATTGTCACCATGCGAAACGGAAGGTACTGTATTCCGGTTAAGGCAGAATACAAGGGACAGTTTCCCGGTATGGTGCATGACCAGTCTTCCACCGGTTCCACTTTCTTCATTGAACCTATGGCGGTGGTAAATCTCAATAATGAGTTAAAAGAACTGGCGGCACAGGAGGCGATGGAGATTGAGAAAATACTGGCACGCTTGAGTGAACAGGTGGCATTTTCCAAGAAAAGCATTGAAGCGGATGTGGACATCCTGACGAAGCTGGATTTCATTTTTGCCAAGGCAGCATTTGCCAAGTCCTATGATGGAACAGAGCCGGAATTAAATGATAAGGGAATTGTGGAGCTCAAACAGGGAAGGCATCCTCTTTTGGAGAAACATTCTGTTGTTCCGGTTGATATCCGGTTAGGGGAGGACTTTACCATGTTGATCATTACCGGACCCAATACCGGCGGTAAGACCGTTTCGTTAAAGACACTTGGGTTATTGACGTTGATGGGACAGTCCGGACTTCATATTCCTGCATTTCAGGGCTCGAAGCTATCCGTATTCCGGGATGTGTTTGCGGATATTGGAGATGAACAAAGTATTGAACAAAGTCTCAGTACATTTTCGTCCCATATGACGAATATCGTATATATTATGAAGCATGCTGACAAGGATACGCTGGTACTTTTTGATGAGTTAGGCGGTGGAACCGATCCGGTGGAGGGTTCCGCACTTGCAATCGCAATCCTTAACGAATTGCACAATCAGGATATCCGGTGTATGGCCACCACCCACTACAGTGAGTTAAAGACCTTTGCCATGACAACGGAAGGAATCGAGAATTCCTGTTGTGAGTTTGATGTGGACACCTTAAGTCCCACCTATCATTTACTTATCGGTATACCGGGGAAATCCAATGCTTTTGCCATTGCAAAGAAATTGGGGCTGGCAGGACATGTGATTGAAAGTGCAAAATCACAGATTGACAGCAGCACAGTGGACATGGAAACTTTACTTGCAGATTTGGAGAAATCAAAACGTACCATTGAACAGGAGCAGGAAGAGATTGCTGCAAACAAAGCAGAAATCCAGAAGTTAAAGGAACGTCTGGCTTCCAAAAACGAGCACATCGAACAGCGTAAACAGGATATTTTGCGAAATGCGAGGGAAGAGGCGAGAGAGATTTTAGAAGAGGCCAAGGCATTTGCAGATGAATCCATCCGGAAATATAACAACTGGGAAAAGAAGCCAAACAGTGCCAGCAATAAAGAGATGGAAAAGACCCGTGGAGAAATCCGGGAGAAAATAAATGCCGTAAATGGGAAACTGGAGTATAAGGCACCAAACCGTAAATCAAAGGCAAAGCCGACTGATTTTCATCTTGGGGATTCTGTTCATGTGATAAGCTTGAATCTGGATGGAACCGTGCGCTCCCTGCCAAACCAGAAAGGCGAGATTACGGTGCAGATGGGTATCCTGCAAAGCACAGTCAAGATCAGTGATGTAGAGATCATCAAGGAAGAGAAGAAACAATCCAAACAGCAGAAGACAGCACAGTATCATGCTTCGGTCAATAAATCCATGAATATCAAGCCGGAAATCAACCTTTTAGGTCTGACGGTGGATGAGGCGGTAATGGAATTGGATAAATATTTGGATGATGCCTGTCTGTCCCATTTAAATCAGGTTCGTATTGTACATGGAAAGGGTACAGGGGCTCTGAGAAAAGGTATTCATGAATATTTGAAAAAGCAGTCCTATGTGAAATCCTTCCGGCTTGGAGAGTTTGGTGAGGGAGACGCAGGTGTAACGATTGTAGAATTGTAATCTATTATACAGGAGGCATGAATGGATAAGAAAAAGATATTAATTGTAGATGATGATGAGAATATTGCAGAGTTGATTTCTTTGTATCTGGTAAAGGAATGTTTTGATACAGAGATTGCACTGAATGGAGAAGATGCACTGGAAAAATTCAAATCCTATCAGCCCCATTTGATTCTGCTGGATATTATGCTGCCGGGAATTGACGGTTATGATGTATGCCGGGAGATCCGCAAAGACAGCAATGTACCGATTATCATGCTTTCTGCAAAGGGAGAAGTTTTTGATAAGGTGCTGGGGCTTAAGATTGGTGCGGATGATTATATGGTAAAACCCTTTGATTCCAATGAACTGGTGGCGAGGGTGCAGGCAATCCTCCGGCGGGTACAGCAGAATGAAGAGGAACGTTCTGTTTCATCGGAGGAACAGGGGGAATGTGTTAAGTATGATGGCTTAACTGTAAATCTTACCAGTTATTCTGTTGTTTATAATGGAGAACTGGTGGAGATGCCGCCGAAGGAATTAGAGCTTTTATATTTTCTGGCAAGTCGTCCGAATCAGGTATTTACGAGAGAACAGCTTTTAGATAAAATATGGGGCTATGATTATATTGGAGATACCAGAACTGTGGATGTGCATGTAAAGCGCGTCCGGGAAAAGATCAAGGATGGTAGTAACTGGTCCATCGCCACAGTTTGGGGAATTGGATATAAATTTGAAGTAAAGTAATTGGGGTGAAGTGATTGAAACGTACATTTTTTGATAAAATTATAATAGTGATCATGCTTTTGCTGATATGTTTGTTTGTTATTTTAGCAGGCTATACCACTTATTCAACACAGAAAGTTTTGGTGCAGGAAAAGCAGAATAATCTGATCAATGAGGCAACCCTTTTATCCGAACAGACGATTGCTTCTTATGTGCAGGGGATTACTTCTTTGGAATATCTGCAGATACGTTTCAATGAATTTGAAGATACCTTAAAGACGAATGTATGGTATTTTGATGTAGAGGGAAATCTGATAGCAGCTTCCAATCCTGATAATTATAGAAATCTTCCGTCAAACATCAAAAGTCTTGATAAGAAAATGAATCTCGGTAAAGGTTTTACTATGACAGGAACCTTCTATGATATATTTCAGGGAACCATGATTAGTATTGGTATTCCCATTTATACCAGTGAAGAACAGAAAGGATTTCTGATTCTGCACACTTCCATGACAGAATTAGACGATCTGCAAAATGAAATGTTAAATATTATGTATATGCCCTTCCTGGTCATGATGTTAGTGGTAGGGATTGTGCTGGCATACCTTTCCGGTACGGTGTTAAGACCTATTGCCAAGTTAAATAATGCAGCAAGAGAGTATGCAAAAGGGAATTTTGAGGCAAGAACCGGCGTAAAACGGAAGGACGAGATTGGCGAACTTTCGGATTCTTTGGAATATATGGCCAGTGAACTGAGTAAATTAGATGAATACCGGAAGAATTTTATTGCGAATATCTCTCATGATTTTCGTTCCCCGCTTACTTCTATTAAAGGTTATCTGGAGGCGATGTTAGATGGTACAATTCCGGCGGAAAAATATGACCGGTATCTGAATATTGTATTAACAGAGTCAAAACGATTGACAAAGCTTACGGAAGGTCTGCTGGAACTGAATGATTTTGATACCTATGGACCGATTTTAAAGCGCCAGAGCTTTGATATTGTGGATGTGATAAGAGAAACACGGAATACTGTGGAGGGAATCTGTGAGGAGAAGCATATTGATTTCCGGTTGAAATGTCCGGCAGAGGATACTATTGTTTATGCCGACAGGATGAAGATCGGTCAGGTAGTCCATAACCTCGTGGATAATGCCATTAAATTCAGTCCGGAAAATGGCAGGATTACGGTTACAGTTTATGAGAAAAATGGAAGACTGTTTGTTTCTGTCAAGGATGAGGGACCGGGAATTGAAAAGGATAAGCAGAATAAGGTTTGGGATCGTTTTTATAAGACAGATCCTTCCAGGGGAAAGGATAAGCAGGGAACCGGACTTGGTCTTTCTATCACGAAAGAAATTATCAAAGCACATGGTGAGAATATCAATCTGGTCAGTACCGAGGGTGCCGGGAGTGAATTTATATTTACTCTGACGAAGGATAGCAGCCGTGACAGTGGGCAGATTGGCTAGAACAGATATGTTGAATTATAGAATATAATACTTGCTTGGGAAAGGAGCAGAAATATATGAGATTTATCAAGGAACTACGAGAGGGAGATATGATTTCTTCCATTTATCTGTGTAAAGACAAAAAAACACTGCAGACAAAGGCAGGGAAAAATTATTATTCCATGCAGTTACATGACAAGACCGGCTCTGTGGATGGAAAAGTATGGGATTTGTCCAACGGAATTGAACATTTTGAGTCCATGGACTATATTCAGGTGGATGCACAGGTAACCAGTTTTCAGGGGACTTTGCAGCTGAATATCCGCCGGGTGCGAAAGGCTGCAGAAGGGGAATATGATCCGGTGGATTATATGCCGTGTTCCAAACGGAATTTAGATGAAATGTATGATGAACTGGTGTCAATGATACATACGGTGAAAGAGCCGCACCTGGTAAAGCTTCTCCAGATGGTATTTACAGAGGATGAGGATTTTATCAAGGCATTTAAGCTGCATTCTGCTGCCAAGACCATGCACCATAATTTTGCAGGTGGGCTTCTGGAACACAGTTTATCAGTGGCAAAATTGTGTGAGTTTTATGCAAAGAGTTATCCGGTTATCAACAGGGATTTACTGATTACAGCAGCACTCTGTCATGATATCGGGAAGATGAATGAGATTTCTTCTTTCCCGGAAAATGATTATACCGATGAAGGACAGCTGATTGGGCATATTGTGACAGGAACGTTGATGTTGGATGAGAAGATTAAACAGATTGAGGGATTTCCGGTGAAGCTTGCCAATGAATTAAAACACTGTATCCTGTCTCACCATGGGGAACTGGAATATGGCTCGCCAAAGAAGCCTGCACTGATTGAGGCGGTGGCACTGGCATTTGCAGATAATACCGATGCAAAGCTGGAGGGATTTATTGAGATGTTAGACAGCAATCATGACAAGGGTGAGGAATGGCTTGGATTTAGCCGTATGTTTGAGTCCAATGTAAGGGCAACTTCGAAACAATAATTGTTAGTAAAGGAAAAGATGAGATGGAAAGTTTGAAAGCTCCCTTTCGGCTGGCAGATTTGGAAACGCAATATGAAACTGCCAGGGCTAAGAAGAAATTGCCGGTGGAGATTACGGGTACAGATGGATATGCCCGGTATTATACCATGGATTGTCTTGGGTCAGACCGGGTAAAGCTGATTGTAACCTACAGTGAGGACCGGGCAAAAGAAATTCTGGATGCCTACAGTTTTTTTGACCGGAACATTCTGTATTATCCGGCAAAGGATGTATTGTTTTATAATGCAGATATCCATGGGCATACTATTCTGCGGCAGCGTATGGAGGTCGTAAAGGGAATTATTGAAGGTAGTATTTCTACTGTTGTAGTATCCATTGATGCACTTCTGAATAAACTTGTGCCAATGGAGGAAGTAAAAAAGCATATTGTAACTTTTCAATTAGGGGAAACGCTGGATCTGGATGCCATAAAGAAAACATTGGTTTCCCTTGGTTATGAAAGGAATGACTGGGTAGACGGAGTTGGCCAGTTTGCAATCAGGGGAGGTATCTTGGATATCTTCCCTATGAGTAGTGAATGTCCGTTCCGTGTAGAGCTTTGGGGAGAAGAGGTTGACAGTATCCGAAGCTTTGATGTGGAAAGTCAGCGGAGTATCGAAAATGTGGAAACATTGGAGGTCTATCCGGCGGCAGAAATGATACTGGATGAAGAACGGATAGCAGCAGGACTTAAGAAGATTGAAAAGGAATACAAAGGCTATGCCAAAAAATTAAAAGAAGAATTTAAGACAGAGGAATATGCCAGAATCAAGCGGGAAGTAGAGGCTCTGAAAGAAGAATTAGGATATTTTCACAGTGCCATGGGAATCGACAGCTATATTGGTGCATTTTACGGGGAACTGGTGAGCTTTCTTTCTTATATGCCTAAGGATTCCTTAATTCTTGTGGATGATCCGGCACACGTAATGGAGAGGGCGGAAGCCTGTCAGATAGAATTTCGGGAGAGTATGGTGAGCAGGTTAGAGGGAGGCTATATGCTTCCAAGCCAGGCAGATATTCTGTTTGACTATAAAGAAATCATTGGGAAGATAGCATGCCGGGATACGGTATTATTCAGTATTCTGAGCAGGGAGGATTCCCTGTTTGAACCCCGGACAAAGCTTGTCTTTGATACCAAGATGGTTCCAACCTACCGTCACAATTTTGATATGCTGCTTAAGGATATTAAACGATGGAAAAAAGAAGGATACCGGATTTTGCTATTCTGTCCTTCTGCCACCCGTGGCGAGCGTCTGGCAAAGGATTTACAGGGACAGGAGATAAACTGCTTTTTTTCAGAGGATAAGGACAGAATATTAGCGGCTTCTGAGATGATGATTACCAACGGAAGATTGAAGTCGGGTTTTTCCATTCCGTCTATCAAGCTGGTGGTGCTGACAGAAGGAGATATCTTTGGGCAGAAAAAGACGAGAATCCGTATGAAGCGCAAACCGCTGTACTCCGGTGAAAAGATAAACAGTTTTGAGGACCTGAATATTGGAGATTATGTGGTACACGAAAAACATGGTCTTGGTATATATCTTGGAATTGAGAAGATAGAAGTGGACCAGGTGACGAAGGATTATATAGCCATTGAATACAGTGGTGGAGCGAAGTTATTTATACTGGCATCCCAGCTGGATCTGATACAGAAATATTCTTCGAAAGAGGGAAGACGGCCAAAACTGAATAAGCTTGGTGGTACAGAGTGGGAAAAAACAAAGTCAAAAGTAAGAGGACAGGTAAAAGAGATTGCAAAAGAGCTGGTGGATTTGTATGCAATCCGGCAGTCCAAACAGGGCTTTGCCTTTTCAGAGGATACAGTATGGCAGAAAGAATTTGAGGAAATGTTTCCCTATGAGGAAACAGAGGATCAGTTAAAGGCCATTGAAGAAACCAAATCGGATATGCAGAGTACAAAGATCATGGATCGATTGATTTGCGGTGATGTGGGATATGGAAAAACAGAGGTGGCAATCCGGGCGGCTTTCAAAGCAGTGCAGGATGGAAAGCAGGTGGCTTATCTGGTGCCAACCACCATTTTAGCCCAGCAGCATTACAATACCTTTAAAGAACGGATGCAGGATTTCCCTATCCGCGTGGGTATGCTTTCCCGTTTTCTGACTGCGAAGGAACAAAAAAAGACACTGGAGGATTTGAAGAAGGGGCAGATAGATATTATCATTGGTACCCACAGGCTTCTTTCCAAAGATTTAGATTACAGCAATCTGGGTCTTCTGATTATTGATGAGGAGCAGCGGTTTGGTGTAACCCATAAAGAGAAAATCAAGCAGATGAAAAAGGATGTGGATGTTCTTACCCTTACGGCAACACCGATCCCGCGAACATTGCATATGAGCCTTATCGGAATCCGGGATATGAGTCTTTTGGAGGAGCCGCCGGTGGACCGGAAGGCCATCCAGACCTATGTGCTGGAGTACAATCCGGAACTGGTAAAGGAAGCGATTTCCAGAGAATTATCCCGGGGTGGGCAGGTATACTATGTGTACAACCGTGTCAATAACATTGCCGATATTGCGGCAGACCTTGCAAAAATGATGCCGGAGGTTCGCATTTCCTTTGCCCATGGGCAGATGAAGGAAAAGGAATTAGAGGATGTCATGTTTGCATTTATCAATAAAGAAATTGATGTGCTGGTGACCACCACCATTATTGAGACAGGGTTGGATATTGCCAATGTCAATACGATGATTATACATGATGCAGAGAATTTTGGACTGTCCCAGCTTTACCAGTTAAGAGGCCGTGTTGGCCGTTCTGATAAGACGGCATATGCCTTTTTGATGTATAAGCGTGACAAAATGTTAAAGGAGACCGCAGAAAAGAGATTAAAGGCAATTCGGGAGTTTACCGATTTAGGTTCCGGTTTTAAGATTGCCATGCGGGATCTTGAAATCCGGGGAGCCGGTAATCTTTTAGGTGCAGATCAGTCCGGGCATATGGCGGCTGTGGGTTATGACCTGTATTGCAAGATGTTAAATGATGCCATCCTGCGGCAGAAGGGAGAACTTTCAGAGGAGGAATTTACAACTTCTATTGAGATTCCGATTGATGCCTATATTCCATCTACCTATGTTAAAAATGAGATGACGAAGCTGGAATTATACAAAAGAATCTCCGGTGTCTGGACGAAGGAAGATTATGAGGATATGTTGGATGAACTGACAGACCGTTTTGGTGAACCTCCATTTGAAGTGTTGAATCTTCTTACCATTGCCAGGCTGAAGGCGGCGGCACATGAAGCATTTATTACGGCAATCACCTATAAAAACAGCCAGGTGCATATTGAGATGGCACCGGGAGTGAAGGTGAAAGTGGAACTTTTAGATGATTTCCTGGCGAAGTATTTAAATAACATCCGGGTTGTGGCAGGACCAAATCCTGGTTTTGTTGTGGATTTGGAAAAGAAGAGTATCCGGAATTTTGTGGGCAGTCTGGATGGAATCATAGAAGATATCAATCAACTGATAGAAAGGGATAATGCACATGGGAAAGAAGAAGCAGCGAAATAATATAGGGAAGAATAAGGAAAGCAGTCAGGAAAAGGAAGAACGTATTGCCAGAGAAAAAAAGAAACACAGAAATGAGCTTCTTTGGACGGTCATTCTGATAGCAGTGGGAATTGTTGTGGTTGTCATGGCATTGTGGATACTTTCCGGAGCCGGAAAGGAACCTTCCCAGACGGTTGTGTTTAAAGTTGGGGATGATGAAGTCTATCTGGATGAAGTAAATCTTTGTGTTTTACAAAATGTTGTGAATTTAGGCATTGATGAGGAAAAATTGAATACCACTGCAGAGGATGGAAGCAGTGCGGATGACTACTATAAAAATGAGATTTTAAATGTGATTATGGATTACAGAGTGGAAGCAAAGATTGCTGAAAAACAGGGTATTACTTTGTCAGATGAAGAAAAGAAGTCCATCCGCAGTGATGCTGTCGAATATATGGGAGAGATAGACGGCCGTATCATGAATGAACTTGGAATTACCCAGGATAGGGTTGTGGAAATCTATACCAAACGATATCTGGCACATGCCCTTGAGGAAACGGTTACGAAGGATGTCGAGGTGGAAAATCAGAAATACTGTACCATGTATATGCTGTTGTTTCCGAAGGTGGAGACCAATGAGGAAGGGGATTATGTGCGTGAGGAGGATAATGAAACGCCGGTGATGTTATCCGATGAGGAGATTGCAAAGCGGAAAGAAGATGCAGATGCAGCTTATAAGGAACTCACAGAGGATGGTGCAGATATTGAAGATATTGCTGAAAAGTATGGAGTTTCCAATGTTTCGGGGGAAGAAAGCAATCTGGAGGAAAGTTTTGGAGAACCGTTTTCAGAATATGCCGGCAAACTGAAAGAGGGAGAATACAGTCCGGTACTTGACACAGCCAGCTGTTATGTTATTCTTAAAATGGTGAAAGAAAATAATGAGGAAATTGCAGAACAGATACTTGAATATTATCGTTCTGATTTGGAAAAAGAAGCGGTGGAGGAGCAGAAGACAAAATGGTATGAGGAAGCCGGAGTCAGTGAAGACGCTGATTTTGTAGGAAATGTATGGGAGAAGCTTTCTCTGTATGATTTTGCAAAATATGTCAGTAAGGAGGAATAGTGTATGAGATACAAGAAAAGAATACTGGCGGTTCTTTTGGGAATTGTGTGTGCAGCAGCTCTTTGTGCCTGTGGGAAACAGAATATAGAAGAAACAAAAACAGTGGTGTATGAGTTTGGTGATTGCCAGATTACCTATGGGGAGTATTTCATTTACGCAAAGACTGTGGAAGAAGATTATCAAAAGGCTTATGGAAATGGAGTCTGGAGCCTGGAACTTACTACCGATACAGGGAAAAGTACGGTAAAGGAAGTAACTGTACAGGATATTATTTCCAATATCAATCGTGTCAAAGTACTGGTGGCACAGGCAGAGGAGATGAATATTACCTTAAGCGATAATGAAAGGGCAGAGGCGGAGAATGCAGCTACAGCCTTTTATAATGGTTTGACGGAAAAGGATCTTTCAGAGACAGAAATTACTCTGGATATTGTGAAACAGGTCATAGAGGAAAATATGATTGCAGGGAAAGTATATGATCAGGTGATTGCAGATTATGACTTTGAGATTTCAGAGGAAGAGGCAAGGATGACCACCTTTTATGATATGGTATTCGAATGCTACAGTGTGAAAAAGGACGGATCGGTAGAAGAATATACAGATGAGAAAAAAGCAACCCAGTTGGAAAAGGCAAATGAAGCTTTATCTTCCCTGGCACAGGAAGAGGATGTCAGCTATGAATCTATAGTTAATAAATATAATCTGCAATATTCCGCTTCCTATACCATGTCCAGAACCGAGATGGTTGAGGAATATGGGGAATCTGTGGCAGATAAGATACTGGCATTATCCGATGGTGAGGTCAGTACGGTAATTCAGAGCGAATATGGATATCATATATTTAAGATGCTAAAGGTAAATGATGAAGACCTGACAAAGAAGAATAAAGAAGAAATAATTGCAAGCAAGCAGAAAGAGTATTTCAATGGTATATATGAAGACTGGCTGAAACATTATGACGCTCGTTTTAACATGGAAGAAGATGTCAATATGGAACTGGCAAATAAATTTCCTTTCACAGATACAGAAGAATGAGATATAGGTGGATAAGCTGTAAAAGCATGGCAGATTGATAACAGGAGGAAATGATATGGACGATAAACATGCGGAGATATGTGAATGTAATGCCATTCATCAGGATGTGGTAAATAAAGTAAAGGGTCTGATGCCGGAGGAGGAAACATTATACGACCTGGCAGAACTTTTTAAGGTGTTTGGGGATACGACAAGAGTGCGGATTCTGTGTGCACTTTTTGAAAGTGAGATGTGTGTATGTGACATTTCTATATTGCTTGGAATGACCCAGTCTTCCATATCCCACCAGCTGCGGGTGCTGAAATCGGCAAAACTGGTAAAGAATCGGAAAGAGGGAAAAGTGGTCTACTATTCTTTGGACGACCAGCACATCAAGCATATTTTTGAGCAGGGCTTAGAGCATATTGCAGAATAATGAAAAGTGCCGCATTAAGGTGATTGCATTTTTCACAGATAGAAAACCCCAGATATACGGTAGTATTTGGAACAAATGCTGTCGTATATCTGGGGGGGTTCTGTCTTTCTGAAATAAACGGCTTAAAGAATAGCTGTTTGTTTTAGAGGCTGGTCATATCGGATAAAGCACCAATTACAATCAGATAGATAATGTCAATGACACCGAAAACGATTCCCACAATAGAGGTAATGATACCGGCAATCGCCATGCCAGGTTTTTTGCCTGAGAGATCCTTTGGCTGGATACATCCAAATATAATACCCAGAGCACCAAATAGGAAACTCAAAAAACCACAGCAGCAGCTTGTTACAATGCTGAGGATTCCCATGACCAGAGAGGCAATGGCATATCCATTGGATACCGGTTCCGGAGCAGGTGTGTAGTTAGTATTGGTATAATAATTTCCTGAACTGCTCTGGAATGTGTTGGAAGTGTCTGCCTGGATTTTCTGTTCCTCCGGCATTTCAAATGCAGATACTGGCTGTGTAGCGGTATCCTTAGCCGGTTCAAAAACATTCATATTATCAGAGTCTGTATTGTTGTTAGGGATATTGTTATTCTCGTCCATATATTTCTCCTTTTTAGTTAAAAATCTATTTACAATATAACATTTTTCGGGTATAAATGTAAAGGGTGTACAAGTGGAAATTACGAAGAAAAGAAGGTACAGGGATATGATAAAACAGAAGAATTTATGGAAAGATTTTATTATAGTAAATGCAACAGCAGGTGGAGCACTTCTTTTCATGTTTTTGGTTATGCTGCTCCAGGAGGCAGGCTATATTCCGAAACTGCCATGTGGGTTTAAACTAATCTTTCATATATATTGTCCTGGCTGCGGCGGGACACGGGCTTTATTTGAACTTTTGAAAGGCCATCTTGTACAGTCCTTTCTCTGCAATCCGGCAGTCCTTCTTGGAATTCCGTTGATTCTTTACTATGAAATTACAGTTTTCTTTACTTTGGTCAAGAATAACGGAAAATGCTATTATGAAAGAAGGGGATTCCTTCTTTATGGATATCTGTGCATTGTGTTGGTATTTGCTGTAGTCAGGGATATTTTGCTGCTTGTGTACCAGATTGACATGCTTGGAGATATCCTTTGATCGTGATATGCATTTCATGTGTATTTTAAGAAGGGTTACGGTTCTTCTTTAATACATTTGCAACGGAGAGCAGGCTTTCCATTTGCTCAGAGTCCAGTTCTTTCGATATATCTATTAACTGGTTTAAATCTGTTGGATTCTTTGTAGTATCATCAAAAAATTCCTGTGGAGTAATCTGCAAATATTCACAAATATAAAAAAATGTCTGCATAGATGGAAATGTATGTTTATTCTCAATTCGATTGATATAGCTGCCGTTCTGTCCAAGGGAAAGGCTCATTTCCCGGGCTGATACATTTTTTTGCTGACGCAGCTGTGATAATCTTTCTGCAAAAAAATCTTCGTACATATATCCAATACCTTTCTGCTTTTATTAAGATATTATATGTCTGACTATAGTGAAATATTAGATAATTGATATCTTATTTTTCTTGACGTGAGATATTATATGTCGTAAAATTGAAAAGTAATTGATTTGTTTGACTTAAATCGAGGAGGGGTATGGATGAAAACATTATTTTTTGATGGAATCAGTTCTATGTCCATTGGTACTGTTATCATTTTTTTATTGATATTGTTGTTATATATGTTTTATTATCTGACCCGCTTGGGAAAAGAAAACAAAAAAATTTTAAAAGAAAAAGAATATTATGAAAGCATATCCCGAAAGGATGCTATGTGTGGAGTTTATAATAAAAAGGTTTTAGAAGAACTGCTAAGAGAAGAACTGATGAAAAAACCACCAGATACCTTAGGGGCTGTTGTTATTTTAGATATTGATGAATTAAAGCAGATTAATGACCGGTATGGGCATATGCAGGGAGACCGTGCCATTGTAGAAACTGCGAATGTATTAAGAGAGAGTTTTAAGGAGCCGGAGCTGGTTGGACGTATCGGTGGAGATGAATTTATGGTTTATATTCCCAATCTGGAAGGAGAAATTCATCTGATCATAAGGCTGGAACATTTATTGAATAAGTTAAGGCTTTTAAGGATTGGGGAGAAGAATAATATAGAAGTGCATTGTAGTATAGGTGCGGTGATTGCAGATAAGATAACGGATTTTGATGTGTTGTATCACTGGGCAGATTGTGCCCTGTATTCTGTAAAACGGAATACGAAGAATGGCTTTGCATTATATGATGAAAGTATGGGAATGGATCAAGAATAGTATTGAATTTAAAGTGTCTGTGATAAAATAAGAAATTCTGCTTGATTTTTTTCGGAAAATGATATACTATATAACAGTCGCTTGTTATAGACGATATGCAGAAGTGGCGGAATGGCAGACGCGCTAGATTCAGGTTCTAGTGGGGTAACACCCGTGTGGGTTCAAGTCCCATCTTCTGCAGGATAAGAAAGCAGCAGATACGAAAGTATCTGCTGTTTTCTTATACCGAGCCGAAGCATCCCTTGAACCCAAGGTTCAAGGTCTCGCCTCCGGCTCGGTCGGCTCGTAACATGTGGTCCGCAGGACCACACTCGCCCCATCTTCTGCAGGCTTGGAAATCAAAGGTTGGACGGCTTTTGGTTTTTTTGTGGAGAAATTAGAGGGTGTTGACATCAACGGTGACATCAACGGGAAATTTTTGTATTTTTTTGTGGTATAATTGAATTAATTGATTTAATTTTGGAGATTTATGGGAGGTTGTAATGATTACAGGAGAATTACGAAATAAAATAGACAGAATATGGGAAACATTTTGGACAGGCGGAATTACCAACCCATTGGATGTTATAGAGCAATTTACATATCTTTTATTTATAAAGCAGTTAGATGATGTCGAGACCACTAAAGAAAATGAAGCAAATTTTTTGGGAGTTCCATATGAATCTATGTTTCCAGAAGAATGTCAGAAGTATAGATGGAGCAAGTTTAAGAATTTGGGTTCTGCTGATGAGATGTATGATGTTATGATGAATGGAGTATTTCCTTTTATAAAAAATCTACATCAGGACGGAGATTCTGCATATTCAAAATATATGGGTGATGCTATTTTTAAGATTCCGACAGGTGCAATGCTTACAAAGATTGTAGATGGCATTGATAAGTTAGAGCTTGGAGATGAAGATTCGAAGGGTGATTTATACGAATATTTGCTCTCTAAGGTTGCTACCGCTGGAACGAATGGTCAATTTAGAACCCCTCGTCACATTATAAAGATGATGGTTGCATTAGTTAAACCACAGCCAGAAGATATTATCATTGATCCAGCTATGGGTTCTGCAGGATTCTTAATTGAGGCACAGGATTATCTTAGAAAAAATCATGGGGATATGTTGTTGAATGCAAAGTTGAGAGATCATTTTAACAATACCATGTTTTATGGAAATGATATGGATAGAACCATGCTTAGAATTGGAGCAATGAATATGTTGCTCCATGGAGTTGATAATCCAAACATTTCATATCGTGATAGTTTGTCAGAACAGAATAAAGATATTGAAAAATACACATTGGTACTAGCAAATCCACCATTCAAAGGCAGTTTGGACTATGAGGCTGTATCAGCTGATTTGCTTAAGGTAACAAAAACAAAGAAAACAGAGTTATTATTCTTGGCATTGTTCTTGCGTATCTTGAAGAAAGGTGGAAGGGCAGCAGTTATTGTTCCAGATGGTGTATTATTTGGTAGCAGTAAGGCTCATAAACAGATTCGGAAAGAAATACTGGAGAATAATAAGTTGGATGCAGTAATTTCAATGCCAAGTGGTGTGTTTAAACCATATGCAGGTGTATCTACAGCTATTCTTATTTTTACAAAGACGGGTAGTGGAGGAACTGATAATGTATGGTTTTATGATATGAAGGCAGATGGATTCAGTCTGGATGATAAAAGACAAGAGATATCTGACAATGATATTCCTGATATTATTGAAAGATTTAACAATCTTGATAAAGAAAAGGATAGAGCCAGAACAGAGCAGAGTTTCTTCGTTCCTCTAGCTGATATTGTGGCTAATGATTATGACCTTTCAATCAATAAATATAAAGAGGTTGTATATGAGAAGATTGAATATGATTCTACAGAAACTATTGTTGGTAGAATTGATGAGATTGAGAAAGATATACAACGAGAAATGACTGAACTTAAAAAGTTGTTGGAAATTTAATTTGATGAGAAAGGAAATACAGATTCGATAAATTCGGGTTTGTAGGGGATGCTAGAATGGAATTAAAAGATGTGTGTATTGTCT
>JBJEJE010000059.1:0-16663 GCA_051877755.1 Lachnospiraceae bacterium
AGATTGTATATGACTATTTTCGCTGCTTGACAATGCGGATGATTTATGTTATTATTTGACCAGTGATACGGTATGTTACTTATTATGATTCAATGAGGCATTAACTGTACATGAATATTTTAGGATATTTATGTGTGTTAATGCCCTTTTTACATTTATCTTAATATTCTTTGGGCGTCACCTGAATAGCACTTGATATCCTGGTAGAAAATAATAATAAAATGAAAAGGAGAGATGAGTATGAAAGACAAAATTTTTGGCGTACTTCAGCGAGTAGGAAGATCCTTTATGCTTCCAATCGCAATTCTTCCCGTGGCAGGACTTTTGCTGGGATTCGGTGGTTCCTTTACGAACCAGACAATGTTGGAAACTTATGGATTAACTGGAATTATGGGGGAAGGTACCATTTTACATGCCATATTTCTGGTAATGAGTGATGCAGGTAACATTGTATTTGCTAATCTGCCCATTATTTTTGCGATGGGTGTTGCCATTGGTATGGCCAAGAAGGAAAAAGAGGTTGCAGCCCTGGCAGCAGCCATTGCATTCTTTATTATGCATGCATCCATTGGTGCCATGATCAATATCAATGGTGGAGCAGAGCAGATGTTAAATGGAGCAACCACTTCCGTTTGCGGTATCACATCCCTGCAAATGGGTGTATTCGGTGGTATTATTGTAGGACTTGGTGTTGCCGCCCTGCATAATAAGTTTTACAAAATTGAGCTGCCACAGGTATTGTCCTTCTTTGGCGGCACCAGATTTGTACCGATTATTTCTGCACTGGTATATACGGTAGTGGGTATTTTAATGTATTTTATCTGGCCTGTAATCCAGAATGGAATCTATGCAGTTGGTGAAGTGGTATTGAATTCCGGCTATGCAGGAACATGGGTATATGGATTAATGGAGCGTTTGCTGATTCCATTTGGTCTGCATCATGTATTCTATCTTCCATTCTGGCAGACAGCAGTTGGTGGTACATTAGAAGTTGGCGGACAGCTGATTGAAGGTGCACAGAATATTTTCTTTGCACAGCTGGCAGATCCTACCGTTGAGAAGTTTGCAGTATCTGCAACCAGATTTATGTCCGGTAAGTTCCCATTGATGATTTTTGGTCTTCCTGGTGCAGCACTGGCTATGTATAAGACAGCAAAGCCGGAAAAGAAGAAAGAGGTTGGAGGCTTACTGCTTTCAGCTGCACTTACATCCATGCTTACCGGTATTACGGAGCCGCTTGAGTTTACGTTTTTGTTTGTTGCTCCATTATTATATGGAATCCATTGTGTATTTGCCGGCTTGGCATATATGCTGATGCATATATGTGAGGTAGGTGTCGGAATGACCTTCTCCGGTGGCTTGATTGATATGTTTTTATTTGGTATACTTCAAGGAAATGCAAAGACAAACTGGATTTGGATCGTCATTGTAGGAATTGGATATTTTATTGTGTATTACTTCTTGTTCAGCTTCTTAATCAAGAAACTGGATTTAAAGACTCCAGGTCGTGGCGATGACGATGAAGAGGTAAAATTATATCGCAGAAGTGATGTGGATGCAAAGAAAAATGGTGCATCTATCGAAGGAACAGCTGAAGCTGGGGAAGATGCTCTTTCCAAAGCAATCTGTCAGGGTCTTGGTGGAAAAAAGAATATCTCTGACGTGGACTGTTGTGCTACGAGGCTTCGGTGTACAGTTCACAAACCGGAACTGGTAAATGATACAGCATTGAAATCAACTGGAGCATCCGGTGTAGTTCATAAAGGGAATGGCGTGCAGATTATCTACGGTCCGCGTGTTACGGTTATCAAGTCCAATTTGGAAGATTACCTGGAAACCGCTCCGAATGAAGAGTATATTGCGGATTCGTCTGAAAAGGATGCAGAGAATGTTCCAGAAGATGAGTCAACAGATAAAGCCGGAACAAAGGTAGTAAAGACTGTTACTATTTCCAGTCCAATTACTGGTAAGGCGGCAGAACTTTCCGAGACACCGGATGAGGTATTCTCTAATAAGATGTTAGGTGATGGTGCGGTAGTTACTCCGGAAGATAACATTGTAAGAGCACCAGAAGATGGAGAAGTTGCATTTGTATTTGATACCAATCATGCTGTAGGTTTTCTGACGGATACCGGAATCAGTTTATTGATTCATGTTGGTATTGATACGGTGAAGTTAGAGGGCAAAGGATTTGAGGTTCTTGTGGAAAATGGTCAGAAGGTAAAGAAGGGCGATCCAATGTTAAAACTGGATTTGGACTTCCTGAAAGAAAATGCACCTTCTATCATGTCACCGGTCATCTGCTCTGAGATGGAAGATAACCAGAAAGTAAGAGTGTTAGGAACAGGTGAAATCAAGGCTGGCGAGGCATTATTTGCAGTAGATTTTTACGAATAAAACACGGATAATGGGACGAGGGGATAAGGATGTATCGAATTGAGAAAGTGTTAAATCATAATACAGTCATAGCCATTCATACAGAAGATAATAAGGAATATCTGATTATGGGAAAAGGCATTGGCTTTGGAAAGAAGATCAATGAACGCATTGAAACAAGACCGGAAGATACGGTGTATTCTTTACAGGAATCAACTGAAAGAGGAGATGCAGGAAAACTTGCGAAATCCATATCCCCTGTCTGTCTGGAAATAGCAGGCGAGATTATAAAAAAGGCAGAACAGACCTTTGGAAAGCTGGACCGGAATGTTTTATTTCCAATGGCGGATCATATTGAATATGCAATTAAGCGAATTGAGAACAAAGAGCAGATGGGAAATCCGTTGACAGAAGATATCCGTATTTTATTTCATGCCGAATATAAGGTGGCAGAGTCTGTACAGGATATCTTAAAAGAGAAACTGAATCTGCAGATGAGTCCGGATGAAATTGGTTTTATTGCATTGCATATTCATTCTGCCATTGAAGATGAGAAGGTATCCCAGGCAATGCAGATGGCACAGGCAGTACGTAAATGTGTTTCTTTGGTAGAAGAGCAGATTGGAAAACCAATTGATGTGCTGTCTTTATCCTATAACCGTTTAATGAATCATGTACGTTACATGGTAATTCGGGCATCTAAGGGAGAGGAACTTAAGGTAAGTATGAATGATTATATGGAATTAAAGTTTCCGGAGTCTTTCAAAATGGCACAGATTGTCTGTGACCAGGTGGGACATGATATGAAATGTCAGTTGAGTGAGGCAGAAATCGGATATCTGGCAATGCACATCGAACGTGTGACAAGTGCAGAGCTGGAAGAGAGTGAAGCTTAAACAAGTTTTATTGGATGGTTATTTGTAAGATGAAAGAAGAATTTCTGCTTGCAAAGAGTAAAACCTTGTGTTATATATTAATATAATATAGAAAAGAAACTGTTGTATTTAGAATTTGTTTCTGACAGATAGTTTCATATAATAGAATATCCGATTTGTGAGAAACAAAGAGGGAGTAGTTGCACACTGTTTGTGTGTTGCAGGTTTCGTCAGTACGGTCCTTGACCCGGAGCCTGTGCGATAGTAATGTTGAACGAGACTTTTTGTGTACATAGTATGTGTACACAAAAAGTCTTTTTCTTTTTTAGAAAAAAGGAGGCATCTATATGAAAGAGGTATACCAGATGACACAGGAGGAATTGTTTCTGGATGGAAAGGGAAAGGAGACAGGACTATCAACGAAAGAGGCAGAAGCAATTCTTATGGAGAAAGGGGAAAATGTATTAGAAGAAGGAAAGCGAAAAACGGCACTGCGGGTGTTTTTCGAACAGTTTATGGATTTACTGGTCATCATTTTAATTGTGGCTGCTGTCATATCCATGCTTTCCGGCAATGCGGAAAGTACCATTGTTATATTTGTGGTTATTATTCTGAATGCAGTTCTTGGTACGGTGCAGTATGTAAAGGCAGAGAAGTCTTTAGATTCTTTAAAGGCGTTGTCTTCTCCTCATGCGAAGGTAATCCGGGATGGGGAAAAGGTTGAAGTTCCGTCAAAAGAAGTGGTTCCGGGAGATATATTATTACTGGAAGCAGGCGATATGATTGTGGCGGATGGCCGTATTTTAGAAAATTATTCCTTACAGGTAAATGAGAGTGCCCTGACAGGGGAGTCCACCAATGTGGATAAAACAAATGTGTTGCTGGAGGGGGAACTTCCTCTGGCAGACCGGATCAACATGGTGTATTCAGGAACCCTGGTTACCTATGGACGTGCCAATGTACTGGTAACTGCAACCGGTATGGAAACGGAAATGGGAAAGATTGCCAGCCTTATGAATGCCACAAAGGAAAAGAAGACACCCCTTCAGATTAGTATGGATGATTTCAGTAAGAAGCTTGCCATTATCATTATG
Organism: Lachnospiraceae bacterium; assembly: GCA_051877755.1. Taxonomy (GTDB): domain Bacteria; phylum Bacillota; class Clostridia; order Lachnospirales; family Lachnospiraceae; genus CAG-590. Next base: position 4,346 of record JBJEJE010000059.1, read on the forward strand.
ATTATCTGTGTAATTGTATTTGTTCTACAGATGTACCAGGGGACACCGATACTGGATTCTCTGATGTTTGCGGTGGCATTGGCAGTGGCAGCAATCCCGGAGGCATTAAGTTCCATTGTGACCATTGTACAGGCAATGGGAACCCAGAAAATGGCGGCAGAGGGTGCTATTATGAAGGAACTGAAGGCTGTGGAAAGCCTTGGATGTGTATCGGTAATCTGTTCCGATAAGACAGGAACTCTTACCCAGAATAAGATGACTGTAACGGATATTTATATAGATGACCGTTGCATGAAACCGGAAGAACTGGATATTCAGATACCGTTACATCGTTATCTGCTGTATAATGCGGTTTTAAATAATGATTCTTCCATACATGAGGGGAAGGGAATTGGGGATCCAACGGAATCCTGTCTGCTTAACATGGCAAGAATTGCATTTGGTACCCTTTTTCAGGAAGAGGATATCCGGTCTATGATGCCGCGTTTAGAGGAAATTCCCTTTGACTCTGACCGGAAATTGATGAGTACCAAGTACCGGATTCATGGTATACCAACGGTACTGACCAAAGGTGCTGTGGATGTATTGCTTGATCGTATCACCGGTATTGCAACAGGCCAGGGGATGCAGGTATTTACGGAAACAGACAGACACAAAATTCTGGAACAAAACCAGTATTTTTCGGAACATGGTCTCCGGGTACTGGCTTTCGCATATAAAGAAGTATCAGAGGAGGAGGTGCTTTCTCCGGAAAATGAGAAGGGCTATACCTTTATTGGTCTTGTGGCAATGATCGATCCTCCCCGTGAGGAATCTAAAGCAGCGGTGCAACAGGCAGAACGAGCAGGCATCAAAACGGTTATGATTACTGGGGATCATAAAGTGACGGCATCTGCCATTGCAAAGCAGATTGGTATTTTAAAAGAGGGAGACCTTGCATTTACCGGCCAGGAATTAGATGCTGTTACCAATGAGCAGTTAGATGAAGTCCTTCCACAGATATCTGTTTATGCACGAGTGTCACCGGAAAATAAGATACGGATTGTCGAGGCATGGCAGAGAAGAGGCTGTATTGCTGCCATGACAGGAGATGGTGTAAATGATGCACCGGCACTAAAGAAAGCGGATATCGGCGTAGCAATGGGAATTACCGGCACGGAGGTTTCCAAGGATGCCTCGGCAATGATTTTATCGGATGATAATTTTGCAACCATAATTAAAGCAGTCTGCAACGGAAGAAATGTATACCGGAATATAAAGAATGCAATTCAGTTTCTGCTTTCCGGTAATATGGCAGGAATCATCACTGTGCTGTATTGCTGCATAGCAGCACTTCCAGCACCATTTGAACCGGTGCACCTGTTGTTTATCAATCTGCTTACCGATTCTTTACCGGCACTGGCCATTGGTATGGAACCGACGGATGAGAAACTGTTAGAGGATAAACCAAGGAATCCAAAAGAGGGGATTCTGACTAAGGATTTTCTGTTACATTTGTTAGGGTACGGGGCACTGATATCTGTTGCCACCATGGCAGCATTTTATGTAGGATTTCAGGAAAGTGCAGCAGTGGCAAGCACCATGGCATTTGCAACCCTCACCCTTGCCAGACTGTTCCATGGTTTTAACTGCAGGAGTGACCGTTCCATTTTCCGTATTGGATTTGGCAGTAATAAATGGAGTCTGGCAGCTTTCTTTACAGGGGTTTTGCTGCTGGCACTGGTATTGTTTGTCCCATTTATGAAAAATCTTTTCCTGGTGGTGGGATTAACCGGTACACAGATTGGATGTATTGCAGGATTTGCTGTTGTTCCAACAATCTGTATACAGATGACCAGACTGATAAAAGGGAAGTAAAGCTATTCCATAAAAAAAGCATGCTCGTTGTTAGAACATGCTTTTTTTGTATGAACGGTTCTCTGATAACAGCGAAGCGGTGGTTTCTTTATCAGATTCTGTCGGATTCTTACTTAAAGTTTTATAAGTATACCGTATTACAACAGCAGAGATAATAAAGGTCAGAATATCCGATACCGGCATAGAATAAAGGACTCCGTCCAATCCAAAAAATACTGGAAGCAGGATTGCGAAACCTACACCGAATATAACTTCTCGTATCATGGAAAGCATAGTGGAAATAAATGCTTTTCCAAGGGACTGCAGATAAATGAAAGTAGCTTTGTTAACACAGGCAAATATCATCATGCAAAGATAGACGCGGAAGGATTTGACTGCAAAATCCGTGTAATAGGAACTTTCGTTGGCAGCACCAAACAGTGCAATCAGCTGTCGTGGGAACAGTTCAACAATCAGCAGTGCAACGAGACCAACGGTTGCCTCGGCAATTAAAAGATGTGTAAACAAACTCTTTGCACGGTCATTTCTGCCTGCACCCACATTGTATCCTACAATTGGAATACAGCCTGCAGCCATGCCCACTGCAATGGAAATTACAATCTGGAAGAATTTCATGACAATACCAACAACTGCCATTGGAATCTGGGCATATTGTGCCTGTCCGAAGATGTCATCCATGGCACCGTATTTTTGAAGCATGTTGTTAATGGCTGCCATGGCTGCCACAAGGGATATCTGGGATAAAAAGCTGCAGATTCCAAGAGGAAGGAATTTTTTCATTAATTCGCCTTTTAATTGAAAACTTTTGCCGTATAATTTTACTGCTTTCATATGGCAGAGATACCAGATGGATAAAAGCGCTGTCAATACCTGTCCCATTACGGTAGCTACGGCAGCACCCATCATACCCCAGTGGAATACAAAGATAAAAACCGGATCCAATATGATATTGACCAAAGCACCGGCCAGCGTAGAAATCATGGCAAATTTCGGGCTTCCGTCGGAACGGATAATTGGATTCATTGCCTGTCCAAACATATAAAAAGGAATTCCCATGGAAATATAAGTAAAATATTCCTTGGAGTGGTAAAAGGTTTCTTCGTTGACTTTGCCGCCAAAAAATGTCAGAATCTGCTCCTGAAATAAAAAGTAAATGGCAGTCAGTATCACACTGCTGGCCACAGCAAGGATAACTGCATTACCGATACTTTTATGGGCATTATCCTTTTCGTTTGCACCAAGACAGATACTGACAAAAGCACAGCAGCCGTCACCAATCATTACCGCAATAGCAAGGGCTACTACCGTGAGAGGAAATACGACTGTGTTTGCAGCATTTCCATAAGACCCAAGATAACTTGCGTTGGCAATAAAAATCTGGTCAACAATATTATAAAGTGCTGCTACCAGTAAAGAAATAATACATGGAATAGAGTATTTTTTCATAAGAGTGCCTATTTTTTCAGTTTCAAGAAATGTGTTTGATTTTTGTTCCATAATAATATAATACCTCCTGTTTCAAATTGGGAACATATTCACACAAAAAAAGCGTGCTGCCGTGAAGCTGGATTTACGCCGCTTCGGCAACACGCTTTGTGTTTACATATAAATAAATTATAATGCTTTATATTCATCCGAGGATGTATTATAACAATTTTTGACAAGAAGTGCAAAGGGAATATTTAACAAAAAAATAAAAGATTGATATCTAAAAAATATTGTAAATATTTTTTGTATATGTCATAATAACATTATGCACAAAAATATATCGTTTTTTGTAAAGATTTGTATGAAAGTTGCTTATTAGTGCAGAGTAGATACTGTGATGAACGGTATATATTGAAAGAATTGGAAGGTGGAGAACCATGGGAAAAATAATATATTTTGATTATTGCGCCCTGATTATACTTGTTATATTGTTTATTTCTACAATATTTCGGAGAATGACGAAAGGCAGATTGAACCATTGCTTTTTTGTATTGCTGCTGGTATCTGTTTTGTCTGTTTTAGCCGATATTGCTGCTGTTAATCTGGATAAGATGGGGGCAGGCTATATCACAGCAAAATATGTTGCACATACAGCTTATTTATTGCTGCACAATCTTACACCGGCATTTTATATTATATATCTGGTGGCACAGACAGATACATGGCATAGATTGAAGCAAAGCAGAATACAGAAAGTCCTGCTTTGGCTGCCGTTTCTGGTTGAAGTAGCTGCACTTGCCATGAATCCGGTCTATCATATGGTATTTTATCTGGATGGGAATGACACCTACACCCGTGGCAGTTACTTTCTGTTATTATATGTGGTGGTAGGTATCTATATTATGTTTGGATTTTTGTATATATACCATTATCGTAGATTATTCAGCAAACGGCGTTATGCGGCATTGATTGTCAATTATCCTTTTATGCTGCTTTCAGTTGTGATTCAATATTTTTTCCCGAATTTTATAGTAGAAATGTTTGCAAATGCCTGCGGACTCCTGTTCATTTCCATGATGGTACAAAGACCGGAGGAAACAATTGATACTGAAACGGGACTTGGCAAGCTTAGTGCTTATGTGACGGATATGAAGCGGGCATTTTCCAATGAAAAACCGGTGGAAATTATACTAATCAATGTAGCCAATTATAATGCTGTCCGGGATATGTTAGGGTATGATGGAATGAATGAAGTGCTTCACAAGATTGCAGATGATATGATAGTCTTTAACAGGAAACAGGGACTGGAAGCGGAATTATACTATTTAGGAGATGGCAAATTTCGGTTTGTAATTGATTATCGGCATTTTGATCAGACAGAAGAAATGGCACAGCGCATCAATTCACTGATGAAAGAAGATTTGCAGTTTAACCAGATGGAGTTAAATCTGGTGACTTGTGTCTGCATTGCAAAATGTCCGGAGGACATCCATGATGTTGATTCGCTTCTTGCCTTTGGAGATGATTTAAATACCCGTGCTTATACCGGAAAGGTATTGTATGCTTCACAGATCTATAAAAAAGAATATTATGACATCATGAAAGATATCGATCAGATTATCGAACGTGCTTTGTCAGAACATAAATTTTCCGTATATTACCAGCCAATTTATTCGGTAAATGAGCAGTGTTTTCACTCAGCAGAAGCTTTGCTCCGGTTAAAAGATGACAAATATGGATTCATATCACCGGAGATTTTTATTCCTGCTGCGGAAAAGAGTGGTGCAATTCATAAGATCGGTGCATTTGTTTTGGATGAAGTCTGCAGATTCATTGCCAGCGAGGAATATAAGACATTACAGATTGATTATATTGAGATTAACCTTTCCGTAGTGCAATGCATGCAAAATGATCTGGCAAAGCAGATTTTGGATACTCTTGACCGATACCATGTTACACCAGATCAGATCAATCTGGAAATCACGGAAACAGCAGCATCTTATTCCCAGAAAACCATGATTGAGAATCTAAGTATATTAGATGCGGCCGGAATCCAGTTTTCCTTAGACGACTTCGGAACCGGATATTCGAATATGCGGCGTATTGCATCTTTGCCGCTTCATATAGTAAAGCTTGATAAAAGCTTTGCCAATATGCAGGAAAATGCAAGGTTACAGATTATACTTCAGAACACCATTAAGATGATTAAGGCTATGGATATGCAGATTGTGGTAGAGGGAATTGAGAATGAGGAACTGGTGAAACAATTTTCCGAATGGAAATGTGAGTATATTCAGGGATATTATTATTCAAAACCGATACCGCGAGAAGAGTTTGTTCACTTTATTCAGGCGTCTATGGCATGATGAAATTGTAATAATTAATTGCAAATTGGTAATGCTATATAAAAAGTTATATTTCTTATTGACAGATATAGAAAAGGTGTTATAATAAAGATAACATATGAATGAATGTTCATATGATGAATTGTAAAAGTGAAAAGAGAGGTATAGGAATATGAAGAAGACTTACAAAATTGATGTGGATTGTGCAAACTGTGCCAACAAGATGGAAGAGGCTGCAAAGAATACAGACGGAGTGAAAGATGCAACTGTTAATTTTATGTTGTTAAAGATGATTGTGGAATTTGAAGATGGAGCAGATCCTAAGGCTGTTATGCAGAATGTATTAAAGAACTGCAAGAAAGTAGAAGATGACTGCGAGATATTTTTATGATCAATGAAAGAGGGCGAGAAAGATGAATAAGAAACAGAAAAAAGTTCTGATCCGTATTATCGTGGCTGCCGCGCTGATTGTCCTGTTGTCATTTCTTCCGATAGAGGGCTGTCTGGAATTTGGATTGTTTTTGGTACCTTATCTGGTGATAGGATACGATATTCTAAAAAAGGCATTCAAAGGTATTTTAAACAGGCAGGTATTTGATGAGAATTTTCTGATGGCAGTGGCAACTATCGGTGCCATGGTGCTTGGTGATTACAAAGAAGGCGTTGCTGTTATGCTGTTTTACCAGATTGGAGAACTCTTTCAAAGCTATGCGGTGGGCAAGAGCCGCCGGAATATCAGTGAACTCATGGATATCCGTCCGGATTATGCCAACATTGAAAAAAATGGAGGAATAGAGAAGGTAGACCCGGATGAGGTGGGGATTGGCACGATCATAGTGGTACAGCCCGGCGAGAAAATTCCAATTGATGGAATTATACGGGAAGGAAATGCGTCATTGAATACCAGTGCTTTGACGGGAGAAAGCCTGCCGCGTGAGGTAAAGGTGGGAGATGAGGTTATCAGTGGATGTATTAATATGACCGGGGTATTGAAGATTGAAACCACCAGAGAATTTGGAGAATCCACGGTTTCTAAGATTTTGGATTTGGTAGAGAATGCCAGTTCCAAGAAATCAAAATCAGAAAATTTTATTTCCAAATTTGCAAAATATTATACTCCGGCAGTATGCTACGGTGCACTGGCACTGGCAATTTTACCGCCCTTTGTAAGGATGCTGTTTATGGGATTATCGCCGGAATGGGGTGACTGGATTTACCGTGCCCTGACCTTTTTGGTTATCAGCTGCCCATGTGCACTGGTCATCAGTATCCCGTTAAGTTTTTTTGCTGGAATTGGAAGGGCAAGTAAAGAAGGCATTTTAATAAAGGGATCCAATTATCTGGAAACATTATCCCAGACAAAATATATGGTATTTGATAAGACGGGAACAATGACTCAGGGTGTATTTGAGGTAAGTGGCATACATCATAATGAGATGGAAGATGAAAAACTTCTGGAATATGCGGCATTGGCAGAAAGTTTTTCTTCTCATCCAATCAGTCGTAGTCTGAAAAATGCCTATGGCAGGGAGATTGACCGGAACAGAGTAACAGATGTGAAGGAAATCAGCGGAAATGGCGTGACGGCAAAAGTGGACGGTATAGTGGTTGCTGTTGGAAATGCAAAATTGATGAGGCATCTTAACATTGAATATAAGGATTGTCATCATGCAGGTACCATTGTGCATATGGCTGTAGATGGAAAATATGCCGGACATATTTTAATTTCTGACATAATAAAACCACATGCAAAAGAAGCCATTCAGGCATTGAACAAAGCCGGGATATACAAAACCGTCATGCTAACCGGAGATGCCAAAAAGGCAGCAGAGCAGGTGGCAAAAGAACTTGAAATATCCGAGGTATACAGTGAACTGCTTCCAGCGGACAAAGTTTCTAAAGTTGAGGAATTGTTAGAGACAAAACGTGAGAAAGAAAAGCTTGCTTTTGTCGGAGATGGAATTAATGATGCACCGGTATTATCCAGAGCAGATATTGGTATTGCCATGGGAGCCCTGGGTTCGGATGCAGCAATCGAGGCAGCAGATATTGTCTTAATGGATGATGATCCGTTAAAGATTGCAGAGGCAATCAGGATATCCAAAAAATGCATCCGCATCGTTTATGAAAATATCTATTTTGCAATTGGCATCAAAGTGCTTTGTTTAGCACTGGGGGCACTGGGAATTGCCAATATGTGGCTTGCAATTTTTGCAGATGTGGGTGTTATGGTGATTGCCGTATTAAATGCCGTACGGATGCTGTTTGTCAGGAAATTCTAAGTTCCATTCTCCGGATATAATAATTGATTATTTTGTCACTCTTCAATATCTAATAATTTGCGTATTGCAGAATTGAAGTATTTATGGGAGCGGTATTTGAGTACCAGCTCCCTTTCTTCGTCAGATAGAATCAATGGAGCCTGTTCAGCTGGACCTTCATATCCCAAAGAATCCAAAATATCATTGATGTTATATATTTTACATAGGATTAAAAGGGTATCTGCAGACGGCTGGTTCTGACCGTTTTCCCATCCATATACAGTCTTAGGGGAAACGGAAATGTCATAGTCTTCTTTTAGTATATCAACAATCTGGTTTACAGAATAGCTGCGTGCTTTCCGGTAGTAGCGTAGCATTCTGCCGAGATTTGGATTTTTCATAATTGTATCATTCCTTTACATAGTAGTTTCAATGGTTTTTCTTTATCTTATAGTAACTGGTTTTTGATGTCAACAAAATTGCTTTTTGTTCAGGAAAAATAAATTGAAATTCTATGCAGAATAGAATATAATGGAAGAAATTAACATGAAATTCTATTGCAGATAGAATACAAGGAAGGGTTCTTATGAAGGCAGAAAGATATTTGTATCAGCATATAGTACAACATAATATTTCCGTAGAACAGGTAGCGTATGATACAGGAATCCATATTAAAGATATAGTTGATAATCAAAAGGAACTTATGGCAGATGAATTTGTCACATTGTGTGTGTACCTGGGAATCACACCGGAAGAAGTGAGTGACCAGATACTATAAGAAGCTGCAGCGTTCATCTGATTGCCTGACATTCTGCTTAGTGCAACAGCTTCTCTTTAATTGTGATCCAGGCTGCAGTCTGGTAGAATTTAGTTACTGTCTGCCAGTGCACAGAACAATACGCAAACAGTAACAAGCTATGTAAAAGAAATACAGAGAAATAAGTAATTACTTGACTATTATTATAAAGAAAAGCTGAATAAAATTCAATGTTTTATTTATTTAAAATTGTGATAATTCGTTCATAAATTTGAAAAAACAATAGACATATTTTCAAAAATTTGACGAAAAAATCAAAAATTTGATTTTCTCCTGGGTTATTGTCCCAAAAGTGGGACAGTAGTTCGTGTAAAATACCAATAACATCAATCTTTGCATGGAATGTCAGGAGGAGATTATCATGTTAGTACATTTTAAGAAATGGTATTTTAAGAAAGCACGGCATCACCGGTTATTATTTTTTTCAATTATTATCTTTTTTCATTTGATCTGGTATGGGAGTACTTCGTATGCAGAAGAAAGCAGCTTTTCAGCTGAGGTTTCAATTGTGGAGAATGAGCAGCAGATGATCCAGCAGTTATTGAGAGGAATGAAGAATCATCAGTCCATATTTTATTTTTATTATCCAGGAATTCATGACAATTTTAAAAAGTACCAGAAGCAGTCTTATTCTGACTTTTGGGATAAGCTTTCGGCAAAGAATGGATATATTACAGGAATTGTCTCCGGATATTGTATTTCATTTTGTGGAGACAAGGATATCTATATAGCCATTCAGGTGCATTATATGACGACACGAAAGCAGGAGGAATATATTAACAGAAAGGTAAAAAAGATTGTTAGACAGATTGGAGGCGGAAGCAGTGTCAGACGGGCAAAGAAGGCACATGATTATTTAATGGAGCATATGGAATATGACAACAGGTATTGTAATCCCTATTATGCGTTTCGCAAAGGAAAAGGTCTTTGTATGGCATATGCACTGGCATATCAGAGAATTATGCAGGAGATGCGGATTCCCTGTGTCTATGTTAAGGGAAAAGATCATGCATGGAATATGGTTAAGATAGGAAAATACTGGTATAACGTAGATGTTACATGGGATGATTCGCTGGGTAACTATCGGTATTTCCTAAAACCGGATTCTGATTTCCCGAATCATAAGCCACCAAAGTCAAGCTGGCTTCAAAGTTTGAGAAAGGCGTCAAAGGCATATCCTCTTGATAAATTTTAAAAGAATTCTAAAAAAATACTTATCTTAATAAGAAGTATTGGCAAATGATTTGAAAAGTCGCTAAGGTTATGCTACAATAACTTTCGGTTAAGACAATATTCTTATAGATGAGACAAGGAGGATAAAGGCGTGATTAAATTATATGAAGGCGGTGCTTATCTTGTTAATGGTACAGATATCATTGAAGATGGTGCCAATCAGGAAGAGATATTGAAAAGTAAAACAGGAAGTGTTGTTTCAAAGGAAGAAGCATCTAAGAATACGATAGCATATAATATTTTGAAAGCACACAATACTTCTGATAATATGGATAAGCTTCAGATTAAGTTTGATAAGTTAACCTCACATGATATCACTTTTGTAGGTATTATTCAGACAGCTAGAGCATCAGGACTTGAGAAGTTTCCAATTCCTTATGTATTAACAAACTGTCACAATTCTTTGTGTGCAGTAGGTGGAACCATCAATGAGGATGACCATATGTTTGGACTTTCCTGTGCTAAGAAATATGGTGGTGTATATGTTCCTCCTCATCAGGCAGTTATCCATCAGTATGCAAGAGAGATGCTTGCAGAGTGTGGTGCCATGATTTTAGGTTCGGATTCCCATACACGTTATGGTGCACTTGGTACCATGGCAATCGGTGAAGGTGGTGGAGAACTTGTAAAGCAGCTTCTTTGCCAGACCTATGATGTGAAGATGCCGGGTGTGGTAGGTATCTATTTAGATGGTAAGCCGGAACCGGGAGTTGGTCCACAGGACGTTGCTCTTGCTATTATTGGAGCAGTATTTGCAAATGGTTATGTTAAGAATAAAGTTATGGAGTTCGTTGGTCCTGGTGTAGACAACCTAAGTGCTGATTACCGAATTGGTATTGATGTTATGACAACAGAGACAACCTGTCTTTCTTCCATCTGGAAAACAGACAGCAAGGTAAAGGATTTCTATGATATACATGGAAGAAGTGAATGTTATAAGGAGTTGAATCCTGGTGCAGTGACTTATTATGACGGTCTGGTGTATGTTGATTTAAGTAAAGTAAAGCCAATGATTGCTATGCCGTTCCATCCAAGTAATACCTATACAATTGAGGAGCTGAATGCAAATCTTATGGATATTTTAGAAGATTGTGAGAAACGTGCTCTGGTCAGCTTAGATGGTAAAGTTGACTTCACATTGAAGGATAAGGTTCGTGATGGTAAGCTTTATGTAGATCAGGGTATCATTGCCGGTTGTGCCGGTGGTGGATTTGAAAATATCTGTGCGGCTGCTGATATTTTGAAGGGGGCAAGCATTGGTGCAGATGAGTTTACCTTAAGCGTATATCCTGCTTCTACTCCGATTTATATGGAGTTGGCAAAGAATGGTAAGTTAGCAGATTTGATTGCAACTGGTGCGATTGTAAAGACTGCATTCTGTGGTCCTTGCTTTGGTGCAGGTGATACACCGGCAAATAATGCATTTTCTATCCGCCATTCTACCCGTAACTTCCCGAACCGTGAAGGCTCTAAGGTTCAGAATGGACAGATTTCTTCTGTGGCATTGATGGATGCCCGTTCCATTGCAGCTACTGCAGCCAATAAGGGCTACTTAACCGCTGCAACGGATGTGGATGTGAACTTTAGCAATCCGAAGTATTATTTTGATAAGTCCATTTATGAGAATCGTATTTATAATGGTGTTGGAAAAGCAGATCCAAGCGTTGAGATTAAGTTTGGACCGAATATCAAAGACTGGCCGGCAATGGTCGCCCTTACAGACAATCTGGTATTGAAGGTGGCGTCTGTAATCAATGATCCGGTTACTACGACCGATGAATTGATTCCTTCCGGAGAGACCTCTTCCTACCGTTCGAATCCATTGGGACTTGCAGAATTTACTCTTTCCCGTAAGGATCCGGAGTATGTAGGACGTGCCAAGGCAATTCAGGCAGTTGAGAAAGTAAGAGAAGAAGGCAAGTGTATGGGTGAGGCTTATCCGGAGATGAAGGAAATCATGCATAAGATTAAGGAGACTTTCCCTGAAGTGAACCATGATAATACAGGAGTTGGTTCTACCATTTTTGCTGTAAAGCCGGGAGATGGATCTGCCCGTGAACAGGCAGCATCCTGCCAGAAGGTACTTGGCGGATGGGCAAATGTAGCTAAGGAATATGCTACTAAGAGATATCGTTCTAACCTGATTAACTGGGGCATGCTTCCATTCCTTATGCCAGAGGATTATGCATTTGATATTGATGATTATATCTTTATTCCGGACATTGCAAAGTCTGTGAAGGAAAAGAATGATGATATCAAAGCATATGTAGTGAATAAGGATATGAAGGAATTAACATTCCATTTAGGAGATTTGACGGATGATGAGAGAGAGATTATCTTAAAGGGATGTCTGATTAATTATAACCGTCAGTAAAAT
>JBJEJE010000060.1:0-3189 GCA_051877755.1 Lachnospiraceae bacterium
ATTTAAGAGATAAAAATGTAAGAAGCGAAGGAACAAGTCCTTCGCTTCTTTTATGAGGGGGGAGAATTCGAGTACAACTTAATGCACTCATATGAAAAGTTTTTACAATACATAGTATATTGAAAAGTTGTGAAAAATACGTGTACGAATTGTATAGGTTTTGTGAATGGTTTCTTAAGAAATTCCTAAGAGCGGCCGGATTAGAAAAGTTCTTCCGTAGATATTGATGGGAAATAACAGGGCAAAACAGGCATGAAGAAAGATTTACTTTTCAGTAGGAGGTATTTTTTGTATAATTCTTATATCTAAGGAATTTAACAGAAAGAAAGGAAGAGGACAATGACAAAGAAACAGACAAATGGGCTGATTATAGCAGCAGTTATTTTTGTAGTGATAGGTGTGGTCAGCGTGGTGACCAATGCTTTATCCTCTAAACTGTCAACCACGGAGAAGGATAGTGCTTCTGAGGTGGGAAGTATGATGGAGAGATTATATGGGAGTAATAATCTGGCGTTAGCGGACATGCCCGTGAATCAGGAATTTATTGCGGTGCTGCCTATAGAGGGTACGATCCAGGCAACAAGTAATACCTCCGGGTTATATGGTGCCACAGAAGGGTATAATCACGATTTATTGATGCAATATGTGGATAAACTGATGAACAATGACAGTAATAGGGGAATTATTTTACGGCTGGATACACCGGGAGGAACGGTGTACGAAGCAGATGAGCTTTATTTGAAACTGATGGAATATAAGGAGCAGACAGGAAGACCAATCTGGGCATATATGGAGAGTACCTGTTGTTCGGGTGGTGTATATCTGGCTTCTTCCGCAGACGAACAGTATGCAAACCGAATTACTACTACCGGTTCCATTGGTGTTATCATTTCTACCTATGATATGTCTGAGCTTTATGAAAAGCTGGGTATCAAAGAGGTGAATATCGTATCCGCCAAGAATAAGGATATGGGAACTTCAGGTAAATCCATGACCAGTGAGCAGAAGGCGATTTATCAGTCCATTGTAGATGAGTATTATGAACAGTTTGTAGAAATTGTCGCAAAGGGCAGAAATATGTCGGTGGAAGAAGTCAAGAAGCTGGCGGACGGAAGGGTTTATACGGCTACACAGGCAGAAGAAAATGGTCTCATAGACGGAATTATGACCGAGGAAGATTTTGAGACATATGTAAAGGAACAAAGCGGTGTGGATAATTTCTATGAACCAGCCAGCACCGGTGGATATTTATCCGGAATATTTGGTTCCCTGGCATCTGCAAAGGAGAAGTCAGAGGCGGAGGTACTTGTTGATTTAATGAACCAGTTAGGAAGCGGGGTGCCAATGTATTATGCAGAACCTTACGGAAAATAGAGTCTATGCAGGCTTTTTTGTAAGACTTACAGCATTTGCCATTGACAGTCTGATTGCCGCCATGGCGGTAGGAATTGTAAAACTTCCATTTTCCATTGCAGCGATGGCAGGTGCAGATTTTTTAAATGCTAATTTTATTTTTCAGTACAGTTTCCTGGATGTGTTGGGTTATGTGGGAGTGGCGGCGTATTTTGTCCTGCTTACCTATTTCGCACATTCTACACTGGGTAAAATGCTGATGCATTTAGAGGTAGTATCAAAAAGTGGAGAGTGGACATTTTTGAATATTCTTTACCGGGAAACCATTGGACGTTTTTTATCGTCCTTATTGTGCATTGGATATCTGGCAGTTCTGGTCCAGGACAAAAAGCAGGGATTCCACGACATGCTGTGTGACACCTATGTAGTCTATAAGGGCATGCAGAAGATGGGAAAACAAGTGGCAATGGCAGAAAATGTTGCATCAACAGGGAATGCTGATGCAGAAAACAGTATGCCAGCTGAAGCAGTTGTAAAGGAGCAGTCAGAAATTGTTACGGATGCAAAAATCCAGGAGAATTCCGTGAAGGAGGAGATGGTGCCACCGTCTGCTTTTGAAATGCCGGAAAGTCATCCGGTTTCAGTGGAGAGTAAAGAACCATCAAAATCTTATGATAACATGAATCCGGACTGTACGAATCTTGGAATACAGAGAAAAGAAGATGAACGGATATCATGAATCCCATCAGTCTTCAAAGGATAAATTATAATTCAAAATGAATAAATTTAAGAATGCCGTCAATCCTATAAAAAAAGGATTGGGGGCATTTTTTGTGACCAAAAAGGCAAAAATCAGTTTTTTAATTGTAGTATGGAGCATTGTAGCTATACAGATGTATGTGAATTACAGGCAGGCATCTGATAATACATCCCAGGCAGTGACTGCATTTTCCGTAGTAGAAGACAGTATTATGGAGGAAACCGTCAAAGGATATGGATATTTTGGCAAAATGGAGATAACGGAGAATACCAGGAAGAAAATGCTGGAAAATCTGGCATATAAGCTGGGTATCACAGATGGATATACATTTACCAATGGAAACGGGGATGGTTTTGAAAAAATCGTTCTTACAAAAGAAGGAAAACATGCCGTTACAACTTTGCAGGTTATCAGTATGGAAACGGAATCGGATGAACCGGAGCAGTATATTGTAATGGAAATACAGATTAAAGAAAAGGCAGAACAGGCAGTCAGCCTTTATCAGAAGGTAAAGCGTATTTATGAAGAGATTGGAATCGATGGGCAGGTCAGCCTGGAAATCGCCGCCGAACAACAGGGAAACTGCATATCAGAAAACAGTTCTGTGATAGAAAAAGTATTTGATATGCTTGACGCGAAAAAGATAGATACCATTAAGGAAAATGGAATATTTACCGTATACGGATATACAAAGGCGGAGGATTCCTACCTTACCCTCAATGGAAAAAAGGTGAATATCCAGATTGTGATGACCTATGATGAAAAGGAAGATAAAACCTATATAAAAATAGGTGTTCCGCTGGTTAATTCATCTTATTAAATTTTTTAAAAAAATTTTTGGAATCCTGCCATGGTTTGGCAAGGTGGCATGCTATCCTTGATTTATCAGATAAAGATAACAGATGCAGAAGTTATTTTGTACTGCATGAATGAACTTTAATTATGAAAGGATAGGGTGATCATTATGAAACGAATGAAGAGAATTATTGGAGATGTATGTGTATATTTAATTAGTTTAATATCCATTATCGTATTTTTCGGAGAGATCTTTAACTGGATGCTCTATGTATGATTTC
>JBJEJE010000061.1:0-3185 GCA_051877755.1 Lachnospiraceae bacterium
GGTCTGTGATTTTTAACTTAATCTGCTTGATTGCTTTTGCCTGATCAATCGGCTCTACATGAAGATTGACAATAACAGAATTATCCATATCAAGGAAATCCGCTAACATCTTATCGGAAAGCTCCGGTGCTAAAATCTGCAAATAGGATACCGCACCAATCGTATTCCCCATCCGGAAATACTTACCATCTCTGAAATCAAAACTGGTAGGTGCAATGAAGTCCTTTGATGAAAGCCCGGTACGTGCGATCATATCGAAATTGAAAATGAACGGCTCCTGTGTTTCCGGATTCAGTGTCTCATACAAAAGTTTCAGTCTTTCATATCCGGAAAGTGAATGGGAATCCACGCCCATCTGCTTTAAGTTAGCCGTGATGTCTGCTTCCACTCTCTCCAGCTTTGCTTTTGCTGTGCGAATGTCATCCGCTTCCAGACCGAAAGTAACATATTTCTTTCTTACCAGTCCGTTATTTCCTTTGGATAACTGCTCCTTTAACATCTGGGAATACTCTTCGCGAATATCATCAAACTCATCCCCGACAAGTGGAATTTCAATCTCATTCTCCATTTCCACACGGTTTGCATACTGGCTCATGCAGGAAAGCTGGATATGGATGCTGGAATCAAAATAATTATAGAAATCACACCAAAATTCAAAGGTTGCCGTCTTATCCTCATTCTGTGCCAGCTGATAGTTAATGTCATAAAACTGGATGCACTTTGTAAAGTATTTCTCATTCACACGGCAGATACCGTCTTTATACATTTCTTTAAACGGAATGCTCTGCTGTGCTGTCTTAGGTACATCCTTTTTCTTTTTTTCCTTTAATTTCTGCTTTACAAGCATCTGCTTCTGTTCACCGGAAAGGATATGCCCCATTTCCTTACCGTTACTTACCTTTAACTTTGCGCCCCGCAGATTTACTCTTGCCGGACTGGGCTTTTGGGTTTTCTTTTTCTGTTCCAATTCCTAATACCTCCTGTTCTTTGATTTCTCTCTGGATTACCGCATACATATTTTCAGTCTGATATGGTCGAATACCCGGTACAAGGAACTTGGTACGGATCACATCCATCAGCACTTTTTCAAGCGGTCTTCCATCCTTTTCATATACTGCAAACATGAAAAACGGCAGTACCAGTAAGATCATGATGGTAGCTGCCATTGTTGTTCCCAGCGCATTCTTGGTCAGAAAGTAGATACCTACACCGATTGCTCCACCACTGCCAAAACACACCAGCTGTCTTTTTGTCAGATTAAACATTACCTTTGTCTTTACTTTCGTAAGGTCTTTCGGTACTTGTACATACGCCAATATTCTCACTTCCTTCCAAATCCACATCACACGTGACCTCATTTCCCCAGACATCCCATCCTTCGGTCTTTTGTCTGGCAAACATTTCAAGCCGGGGAACATCCCCCATAAGTGTGATGATTCTGTCTCTTGCTTCCTGCGGTTTCTTACTATGTTCCTCAATGTGGCTCATAATAATCTGATGCACACCTGCATTCTGTCTCTTTGGTCTTCCCTTCGTTGCCAGAATACAAAGCTCTGCATTCGCTCTCGTCCAATAACCCATTCCCCAGAACAGGGAATCTGATTTTTTATTCTGCTTTACCCACACAAATGCTACGGTCTTAAAAGTAAATCCCCATGCTTCGATAACCGACAACCCTTCCAAAAGGCAGGGGAATGTAACCCATAAAAACAAGGCACAATCCTCTGCTGCTACATTCTGGACGGGCAACGCACGAATATCTTCTATCCGCATGGTGGGATAATGGCTTTCTGCACTTCTCCCTTCCCCTTTTTTGGAATAGACCTCATAGTGCCACGGTGGATCAGCATATATCACGTTATATTTTTTCTGCTCCATCTGTTTTCCCCCTTAGTGAGTATTGAATACCTGCTTTGCAAGTGAACCTGTCTTAAACAGGGCAAAACAAAGTACCACGGTATATGCTGCTATGGAAAACAGTGCGGAGTGTACATTTGCTGCTATGGTCATACTGTTTACAAGGACTGCATAAATTCCTACGCACACGATAATGAAAAATCCCTGAAATCCCAGTGCCAAAAGTCCCCTTGCATAATTTGTACCGATTGAACCCCACTCCCTGTTTGTGAGTGTGGCAAAAGGTACTGGTGCAACGGATGTGTACAGATAAATCTCAATCATACGACCATACATGATAACCGTAATAAGAATTGACATGATTTTCATACACATACTGACAACCACAGTTTCCAGTGAAAGTTGCAATAGCTCTCCTATTTCCATTGACTGCATTCCGGTACGCATGGAATCTAAGGTACTGGCTACATCAATATTAGTATCGTGTCCGATTACCCCGGCAGCTGATGTGACAAGATGTTGTCCTACATCAAAGACTGCCATCACAATATCAAAGGTATTTGTTACCAGATAGATTGCGATCCACGCCTTAAAGAACCACTTGAAAAACATCCAAGTATCCACATCATGCAGGTTGTTCCTCTCCGTAATCATAGAAATCAGTTCATAGCAGAGAACAAACGTGATAATCAGTCCTGCAATCGGTATAACTACCGATTCGGATAAGTTCTGAATCATATTGAAGATGCCACTATTCCACCCCTGCGGAGTCTGCCCCACTTCGGTAGCAATAGTGGCTGTCTTCTCGTTTACATCATTGAACATAGTAGTCAGGTTCGACTCCACGAAACCTATCAGAATTTCCTTGATTGCTTCCTTAATTTGCTCAAATAAGTCAAACATCTGCTACTTCCTCCTTTGCCTGTAGTCTTAGAAAAGTCCACTAAGCAGAGGAATAAGGGTTGTACCGATTAACGCTACACCACCACCTGCCATTAACTGCTTCATTCCCTGTGACTTTGCACCCGGATTATCGTTTCCGTAGCCTTCCATAAGGTTGATTACACCCCATACACCAAGACCTGCTCCAAGTGCGATTACTAATGTCTGCAATACTCCTACTGCGCTGTTAAAAAATGCCATAATTCTCTTTCCTCCATATTCTTTTTGTTTTTTGGTTGCATCCACTTCTGGTCAGTCTGACCAGAAGTGAACATTTTCTTTTGCTGCTTCTTAGAAAAGACCGCTAAGAAGTGGGATCAAAGTTGTGCCGATCAGTGCAACACCACCGCCAGCCATCAGCTGCTTCATTCCCTGTGACTTTGCAC
>JBJEJE010000062.1:0-62166 GCA_051877755.1 Lachnospiraceae bacterium
TTGGCACTTTGGGAAGCTGTATTCATTTTGAAATTACAATTTGCGGAAACTCAAGTAGTTAATTGAAAGTTATAAGCAGATAGTAGTATACAGTAACAATGAAGTGACCAGTGATGGTATTCATGTTAGTGTTTTTCTAATGAAGTGCATAAATTCATAACATTACTTAGTCGACATTTTCATGTTATGGATAATTCAAGTGTTAGTGTCAAACTAGGGTAACTAACCCATTATCGTTTGTGAATTATCAAAGGATAGTGCAAAAATTGTTTTAATTTCAGCGCCACCTTTTATAGGATGTGTCTAGCATAGCACAGATTATGCTAAAATTTAAAGGTCGATTAAGTATAGATAAGGAGAGTGTAAAAGCTCTCCTTATTTTTTGGGAGTAAAAAAGAAAGGGAGGTGCGTGTACACCTCCTGCATACCTAATCGCCTGACAGTGTAGTGATGTTGTAATACAGGGAGACTCAGTGATGAGCTTTGTTATTACATTATGTAGCAGAGCATTTGATTACACATTACAGCACAGATAGCTTTAACCGGTATAACTATCTAGCAGATAATGGGGGGCAAAGTAAGCTTTCGCGTCAGACTAGAGTAACTAACTCTTTAAGCATCTGTACTTTGCCAGGTGGCTAGGAAAAACATTCCCATAAAAAATCACCACTTTTTTTGGTATGTGTCCAGTATAGCACAGAGTATACTAAAAGTAAAATTCCGGTTAAAGCAACTGATAAGGAGAGTGTAAAAGCTCTCCTTATTATTTAAATAATTATATTACTTATGTTGCTAAAAATGATTAAAATGTGTATAATACAAATAATAGGAGGTGTTCTTATGGGTAGACATGAAAAATCTTTGCAATATGCTTTACAGCAATTGAAAAGTGATGATTATAAAGAATATGTACAAAGTATATATCTTTATGGTAGTTTTTCAAGAAAAAATCATAAATATGATTCAGATGTAGACTTATTTGTGTGTGTACGAGAGAACACACCTGCAAAAATTATAGCTAAAATGAGAAGTTCTGTGATAAGTGATGATTACACTTTGCCAGAGGTGGAATTAAAAATCAGTAAATCCACTTTATTTAGTTCTAGTAGACAGTTCAATGAAAATCTGCAAAGGGAGGCTCAGTTACTTTGGGAAAATCAATAAGTTATTTTGATTTAGCAGAAAATGATTATCAGTTTCTATTACATGATTATAAAAGTGGAAGAGTCGGTAATATTTTATGTTCATCTGCACAAAATATCTGTGAAAGATATTTAAAATATGTAATTGATGTTGAGTGTACATCAGTAGATACAACAAGTGTTTTACATTCACATTCTTTAAAAACAATACGAAGTTTTATAAAAGTCAACATTCCCAATTTTGATTGTGACTGGAGTAAAGTTATGCAGGCAGATGGTTATTATTTTTCAACTAGATATCCGGGGGATGATGCTTTTATTGTAACAAAAGAAGATGTTGATGAATGTTGGGAAGCTGTTGAATATGTAAGAGAACTCGTAAGAAAGAAATATCCCGACATCACTTTAAATAATCTGAATATAGTATAGGTAAGGAGAGTGTAAAAGCTCTCTTTATTATTTAAATAATTATATTACTTATATTGCTAAAAATGACAAAAGTATATATAATATAAGCAGGAGGCGATAGTATGGATAGTTGTTTAATGAATTGGTCAGATGTTTGCAAATACAGATTCTTTTTTAAAAACATTGTGAATAGTGATTTAAAAGAGATTATCCATATTCATCCATTAAAGCAGAATATTGTTAATATGCTGTACCAGAGTCTATCGAAGCTGACAGAAGTAGATATGGTTTATATATTTGGTAGTGCAACTGATATAAGGTGTACAATCTACAGTGATATTGATATAGCAATTATGCTGAAGGCAGCATATGATAATGTTATTACTCGTAATATTATATCAGAGAGTATTCAGAAGATTTGTGACTGGAATGCAGATATTATTTGGATTAACGATTTAACCAAAAATGAAAATATCTATAAAGATATAATTGGGGGTGTGCAAATTATATGAGCAAACTTTTAGCTAGAGCCAAAGTTAATTTAGAAAATGCTAAAAATAGTTATTCTAAGATGGGGATAGATGATGCATATGTTGATGACTGTTGTTATAATCTGCAACAGGTGATTGAGAAAACATTAAAATATATTGTAGAAATGAATGGTAGTCGGTATGCAGAAACATTTTGTTTAGGAGCAGAGCTGAAACAGATGGAAGAATCATCAAATAGTAGAATAAATAATAATGATACAAAGTTATTAACGAGGTGATTTAATTGCAAAATAATAACATAAAATTGATAAGAATGGAACAAAGTAAAATGCTGCAAGCTTTTGAGAAAATAAAAACAAAAAAAGGAATTAAAAAAAATAACGCTAAGTTTTTAATGAAAAGTCAGGAAATGCTTAGGAGGTAATTATGGATTACTATCTGCTGCACAAAGATAGGACATTAGCAATTTTTACTTTAGAGGAAGAAGTTAAATTATTCAGTATTAATAAAAAATATATTGATTATCTACCATTACCTTTAAAAAAAATTGTTTTTTTTAGAGATGCTTACGTTGAATCAGAAGATTGCGAGCTTATTACCACTAATGAGGAAGGGGCATATCTCCTGGAGCAATGGTTAGATAACCGAGAAATACCGGTAAATCGTGATAATAAAGAGAAATATTTAAAAAGAAGTTCCAGCAGAAAATTTATGTTAGATAATCATGCATGTTCATTAAATGACTGCTATTGGTTGATGAATGTAGATGAACAACTAACATGGAATGATATTAAGTTATATAATTTATACGGAATTGAAGGTATAGTTGATATTGAAAGAGGAGAGTATTACTCTGGAGTGAATTCTACTTTAGGTGGTCAATTAGAAAAGTTTTGGTATACAGAAAAAGATAAAAATGGTTCCCATCTTAAGCTATGCAAAAAAGAAAAGAATACTAATATTATTATAGTAAGGGAAATCATTGCTTCACAGATATACAGAAGATTAAATCTGTTACCATATTGTAATTATGAATTTGTGTATAATTCTTCTGGTGAAGTTGTTGGTTGTTCTTGCGATGTATTTACATCAGAAGATATAGAACTTATTACAGCTTATGATTTACTAGAAGAGATAAACTGTACACAAGCAGATGATGTATATGAGAAGATAATTGAGAGAGCTGTCTACTATGGTGCAAATAAACAGGTGACTAGAAATTATCTTGATGTGCAAACAATAGTTGATTTTATTATAACCAATCGTGACAGACATCAGGGAAATATTGCTTTTTTAAGAGATTCTGAAACACTAAAACTTATAGGACCTGCTCCTGTCTTTGATTCAGGCAGCTCACGTCATTTAGAACGAGAAAAGCCAGAAACTGTTTTAAATACAACTGTTAACGGATTATATCGTACAGAAATGGAGTGTATAGAACATGTACTTGATTTATCTGTAGTTGATTTGAATAAATTGTTAGACTATAAAGAGTATAGGGATTATCTTCTACTAAGTAATGAACATAATATTCGTATTGATGCTTTACTGAATTTGTATAAAGGAAAATTAGAATGGTTGAAAAAACAGTTGAGGTAACAGATACATGGCAACATGGAATTCCAGAGGTCTTCGTGGTTCGACTTTCGAAGAACTCATTAATATGACAAATGATATATATGCGGAAAAATCTCTGGCGCTGGTACAGAAGATTCCAACGCCCATTACTCCCATTGAGATAGACAAGGCGACAAGGCACATTACCCTTGCCTATTTTGAAAAGGATTCCACGGTGGATTACATCGGAGTGGTGCAGGGAATCCCAATCTGTTTTGATGCCAAGGAGTGCCACACTGATACCTTTCCCATGCAGAATATCCATGAACACCAGCTGCATTTCATGGAGAATTTTGAAAAGCAGGGAGGAATCAGTTTTCTGCTGGTCTATTTTACAGCAAGGAATGAATTTTACTATCTGCCGTTTCGTGTACTGAAGGAATATGTGGAGCGGATTTCAAGGGATGGGCACGCCAAGAATTTTAAGTATGAGGAGCTGGATTCTAAGTATTTTATCAAGCCGGAGGGGGCTGCACTGGTGCACTATTTAGAGGCATTAAATACGGATTTGGTGGAGCGCAAAGAGTAGGAATGAGATGGGAAAAGAGTAGTTTAAAAAGCTGCTCTTTCTTTTTTGGGTGGTTTGTAGTATAATCGTTATGGTTATTTAGAAGTTGGGATAATCCGGTAATTGCACAACTCATATTTAGATATAGTATTTGTCGCAATTACCTGCTATATGATAATAAATACGAGGAGAATGAAAATGGGAAAGATAATTTTAACAGGTGACAGACCAACCGGAAGACTTCATGTAGGACATTATGTAGGTTCTTTGAAACGAAGAGTGGAACTGCAGAATTCCGGTGAGTATGATAAGATTTTTATAATGATTGCAGATGCACAGGCACTTACGGATAATGCAGACAATCCGGATAAGGTGCGGGAGAATATTATCGAGGTGGCATTGGACTATCTGGCTTGCGGCTTGGACCCGGAAAAATCCACCCTGTTTATCCAGTCACAGATTCCGGAGCTTACAGAGCTTAGCTTTTACTATATGAATCTGGTTACGGTATCCAGATTACAGCGGAATCCGACGGTTAAGAATGAGATTAAGATGCGTAATTTTGAAGCCAGCATTCCGGTTGGTTTCTTTACCTATCCAATCAGCCAGGCTGCGGATATCACAGCATTTCAGGCAACCACGGTTCCGGTTGGTGAAGACCAGATGCCGATGATTGAGCAGACAAAGGAGATTGTGCATAAGTTTAATTCCGTTTATGGAGAGGCATTGACAGACCCGGATATTTTACTTCCGGATAATGAAGCCTGCAAGCGTCTTCCGGGTATCGACGGCAAGGCAAAGATGAGCAAATCCCTTGGCAACTGCATTTATCTTGCAGAAGAACCGGATGAAATCAAGAAAAAGGTCATGAGCATGTATACCGACCCTGACCACATTAAGATTACCGACCCTGGCAAGTTAGAGGGCAATACGGTATTTACCTACTTAGATGCCTTCTGCAAACCGGAACATTTTGAGCGTTATCTGCCGGAATATGCCAATCTGGATGAATTAAAGGCGCATTATACAAGAGGCGGTCTTGGAGATGTAAAGGTAAAGAAGTTCTTAAACAATGTTCTTCAGGAAGAATTAGAGCCAATCCGCAACCGCAGACATGAGTATGAGAAAAATATTGAATATGTATATGACATCTTGAAAAAAGGCAGTGAAGAGGCAGAAAAAGTGGCTGCCAAAACATTAGCAGATGTTAAGAATGCCATGCGGATTAACTATTTTGATGATGCGGAACTGATTGCAAAACACGTTGCAAAATATGAAAAATAATAGACTGTTATAATTGTGGTTTTAATAAAGTGTTAAACCACTTTGATTGGATCAAGCAAAGATAAGGAGAAATGAGAATGGAAAAGCTGTTACATACTCCGGAGGGAGTAAAGGATATTTATGACAATGAGTGCAAGAAGAAGCGGAAGATTCTTCATAAACTGCATCACGTTCTTTCCCTTTACAGTTATAATGACATTGAAACCCCCACCTTTGAATTTTTTGATATTTTCAATCATGATAAGGGCTCTGCATCCTCTAATGAGATGTATAAGTTTTTTGACAGGGATAATAACACTTTGGTGCTCCGTCCGGATATGACTCCGAGCATTGCACGCTGTGTTGCCAAATATTATGATGATGAGGAATTACCAATCCGCCTTTGCTATCAGGGTAATACATTTTTCAATACCCATAATCATCAGGGAAAACTGAATGAAATTACCCAGCTTGGTGCGGAATTGATCAATGATGATTCTTCTGCAGCGGATGCAGAGGTAATCGCTACGGTGATTGACTGTTTCCTTGCTGCAGGATTAAAGGAATTCCAGATTGAAATCGGTGAGGTGGATTTCTTCAAAGGAATCTTAGAGGAAGCGAAACTGGACGAAAAAACAGCAGAGGAAATCCGGAATTATATCCATAACCGCAATTTCTTTGGTCTGGAATCCCTGATCAAAGAGCTTAATCTGGATGAAAAAGTGGAGAAGGTACTCTTAAGCTTCGACCAACTTTTTGGTGGATATGAAATGCTGGAAAATGCAAAGCAGTTAGTTACCAATGCCACTTCCCTGGAAGCCATTGAACGTCTTGAAAAGGTATACAAAGCATTATCCTATTCCGGTTATGAGCAGTATATCAGTTTTGATTTTTCACTGCTTAGCAGATATGAATATTATACCGGTATTATGTTTAGGGGGTATACCTATGGAACCGGAGATGCTGTTGTGAAAGGCGGACGTTACAATAATCTGTTAAAGCAGTATGGCAAGGATGCTCCTGCAATTGGATTTGCATTTTATATTGATGATCTGATGATGGCAATTTCAAGACAGAAGGTAGAAGTAGAGGTCGATAATTCGGATAGCATCATTTTATATGATATCGAATATCAAAAGACAGCAATTCATTTTGCCAACCATTTACGCAGGTCAGACCGAAAGGTGGAGCTTATCCGCAAATCCAAGAAAAAAGAGATTCGGGATTATGCAGATTATGGTAAAAAGAACCATTTTTCCGGAATGTTTTATCTGACATCAGACAAAACCGTGGATGTCTATGATTTTGTGGCAGAAGAGATTGCCAGTGCCTTAATTGAAGATATTGAGTTTTGTTAAAGATACAGAATGTGCTGATACAGTCAAGAAACCGGCACAGTGAGCATGCAGACGATTTGCTATCGTCTGGAATAGAAAACAGGAAGAAAATGAGGATATATTATGAGATATTTAACATTTGCTTTAGCAAAGGGACGTCTAGCGAAGAAAACCCTTGGATATTTGGAACAAATCGGAATTACCTGTGAGGAAATGAAAGATCCGGATACCAGAAAACTGATCTTTACCAACGAAGAACTGAAACTTCGTTTTTTCCTGGCAAAAGCAGGAGATGTACCAACCTATGTAGAATATGGTGCAGCAGACATTGGTGTGGTAGGCAAGGATACCATTTTAGAAGAGGAACGGGATAATATTTATGAAGTTCTGGATTTGGGATTTGGCAAATGCAGAATGTGCGTCTGTGGTCCTGCATCTGCAAAGGAAATTCTTCAGAAAAATGAAATTATCCGTGTAGCCAGCAAATATCCGAACATTGCAAAGGACTATTTTAACACAAAAAAGAACCAGACCGTAGAGATTGTAAAGTTAAATGGTTCTGTGGAACTGGCACCGATTGTTGATTTATCAGATGTTATTGTGGATATTGTAGAGACAGGAACTACCCTTAAAGAGAACGGATTGGAAGTTTTAGAGGAGATTTGCCCGTTATCCTGCCGTATGGTAGTTAATAAAGTAAGTCTGAAGATGGAACAGGAGAGAATCCTGAAAATTGTAAAAGATTTGAAAAAACTCATTTATGAGCAGTAGATATCATGAATCCCCTTGTAAACATGGAATGGAAAAAGGATTCAACCAATAAGACAGAAAGGATGACATACTATGAGAATTGTAAAATTAACAAATGAAACAAAAAAGGATTTGTTAAACAGTCTTTTAAAGAGAAGCCCTAACAACTATACCCAGTATGCAGATACAGTACAGGAAATCGTAGATAATATCAGAGAAAACGGCAATCGGGCATTATTTGAGTATACAAAGAAGTTTGACAAGGCAGATATCTGTGAAGATAATGTAAAAGTAACCGAAGAAGAGATTGAGGAAGCCTATAAAGAAGTGGATGCACATTTGTTAGAGGTGATCCGTAAAGCTTTAGTCAATATCCGTACATATCATGAAAAACAGAAACAATACAGCTGGTTTGATACCACAGAAGAAGGAACCATGTTAGGACAGAAGGTAACTGCTTTGAATTCAGTAGGCGTATATGTTCCGGGTGGAAAAGCAGTATATCCGTCTTCCGTATTGATGAACATAGTTCCTGCAAAGGTGGCAGGCGTTAAAAATATCATTATGACCACACCTTGTAATGCAGAGGGAAAAGTATATGCCACTACCTTAGTTGCAGCAAAGGAAGCCGGAGTAGATGCCATCTATAAAGCAGGCGGAGCACAGGCGATTGCTGCACTTGCATATGGAACAGAATCCATTCCAAAAGTTGATAAAATCGTAGGTCCCGGCAATATTTTTGTTGCCCTTGCAAAACGGGCAGTATATGGTTATGTCAGCATTGATTCCATTGCAGGTCCTTCTGAGATTTTAGTATTGGCAGATGAAAGTGCCAATCCAAGATATGTAGCTGCAGACCTGTTGTCCCAGGCAGAGCATGACGAAATGGCTTCTGCCATATTGGTTACCACTTCAGAGACTCTTGCCAGTCAGGTTTCTGCAGAAGTGGACAAATTTGTTGCAGAATTAAGCCGTGGAGAAATTATCCAGAAATCCATTGATAACTATGGATATATTCTTGTTGCGGATTCCATGGAGGATGCCATTGCAGCAGCCAACGATATTGCCAGTGAGCACTTAGAAATCGTGACAAAGAATCCGTTTGAGGTGATGATGAAGATTCAAAATGCAGGAGCCATATTTATTGGTGAGTACAGCTCAGAGCCGCTTGGCGATTATTTTGCCGGTCCAAACCATGTACTTCCAACCAATGGCACTGCAAAATTTTTCTCCCCTCTCAGTGTAGATGATTTTGTAAAGAAATCCAGTATCATTTACTATTCAAAGGAAGCTTTGGAACCGATACATCAGGATATTATTGATTTCGCAACCAGTGAACAGTTAACTGCACACGCCAATTCCATAAAGGTACGGTTTGAATAAATGTTTATTTCTTAATATATGGTATTTTATAAAATTCTATGGTAAAATACATATTTATGAAAGAGAGGAAAGGAGTTTGTTATGGCAGGCAGAATTGCATATATAGAACGAAAAACCAATGAAACTGACATAAAGTTAGAATTGCATATTGATGGTACAGGTCAGACGAAGATTGATACAGGAATCGGGTTCTTTGACCATATGCTGAATTCTTTTGCCAGACACGGATTCTTTGATTTAAAGCTGCTGGTAAAAGGGGATTTATATGTAGATTCCCATCATACCATTGAAGATACCGGAATAGTGTTAGGACAGGCAATCAAGAAAGCTTTAGGAGACAAGAAAGGCATTAAACGTTATGGACAGAGGATTTTGCCAATGGATGAGACATTGATGTTATGTGCCTTAGATTTATCCGGCAGACCATATTTTTCATATGACATGAATTTAACAGTGGATCAGGTGGGATACTTTGATACAGAGATGGTAAAAGAATTTTTCTATGCCGTTTCCTATGGTGCCGGCATGAACCTTCATTTAAAACAGTTAGACGGCAGCAATAACCATCACATCATTGAGGCTGCTTTCAAAGCCTTTGCAAAGGCTTTGGATGAAGCAACCCAGATTGATCCCAGAATGAAGGATGCAGTGCTTTCCACAAAGGGAACACTTTAGGAGGAATCGGATTATGAGTACACAGACAGATAATAAAGAATTTACAGCACAGAGTTTTGAAAGTAATCTTGATTTTGACACTTTTAAATTAGATGCCAACGGCTTGATTCCATGCATTACACAGGACTACAAAACCAATGAGGTTTTAATGATGGCATATATGAATAAAGAGTCCTTTGAACTGACCCTGAAAACAGGATATATGACTTATTATTCCAGAAGCCGCAAAAAGCTTTGGAAAAAGGGCGAAGAAAGTGGTCATTTACAGTTTGTTAAGGAATTGATCATTGATTGTGATAAAGATACGATTCTGGCAAAGGTTGCCCAGATTGGAGCCGCCTGTCACACAGGGAATCCAACTTGTTTCTTTACATCACTGACTAAGAAATAAATAATGATAAATACTATAATAATGGAGGTAGGTCTATGGAGCTTTTAGCAGGCGAATTTTTAACTTATTTATTAAAATTTATTGCACTTGGTGTCATTGCAGTTGCAGGTGTACTTTGCGGTACAAAATATAAAAAGAACAAAATTGCAAAAGAAGCAGAAGCGGAAACTTCCGAAACAGAAGTGTAACGGAATGCTTCAGACACTGCTAAAATATATGCATAAAATTTATAAATAGTGAGGACAAAGTTGTGAAAAAATACGGATTAAATGAACTTAGAAAAATGTATCTGGACTTTTTTGAAAGCAAGGGACATCTGAAGATGAACAGCTTTTCATTGGTTCCGCATAATGACAATTCTTTATTGTTGATTAATGCCGGTATGGCACCATTAAAGCCATATTTTACCGGGCAGGAGATTCCGCCAAGACGCCGGGTAACTACCTGTCAGAAATGTATCCGTACCGGTGATATTGAAAACGTTGGTAAAACAGCACGTCATGGTACATTTTTTGAGATGTTAGGTAATTTCTCTTTTGGAGATTATTTTAAGAAAGAGGCTATTTCCTGGTCATGGGAGTTTTTGACAGAGGTTTTGGAAATGGATCCGGACCGCCTGTATCCATCTGTATATGAGGAGGATGACGAGGCATTTGATTTATGGAATAAGATGATTGGTATTCCAAAGGAGCGTATTTACCGTTTTGGTAAGGAAGATAATTTCTGGGAGCATGGTTCCGGTCCATGTGGTCCATGTTCTGAGATTTATTATGACCGTGGTGAGAAGTACGGCTGTGGCAAGCCGGACTGCCAGGTTGGATGCGACTGCGACCGTTATATGGAAATCTGGAACAACGTATTTACCCAGTTTGACAATGACGGACATGGCAATTATACCGAGTTAGAGAATAAGAATATTGATACCGGTATGGGATTGGAGCGTTTAGCTTCTGTTGTGCAGGATGTGGATTCCATCTTTGATGTGGATACTATTGAAGCTCTCCGTAATAAAGTTTGTGAGTTTGCCAATACCACATACAAGACAGATGAGAACAAGGATGTATCCATCCGCTTAATTACGGATCATATCCGTTCCGCAACCTTTATGATTTCCGATGGTATTATGCCATCCAATGAGGGACGTGGATATGTACTGCGCCGTTTAATCCGCCGGGCTGCAAGACATGGCCGTTTGTTGGGTATTGATGGAACTTTCCTTGCAAAACTTTCCGAGACTGTAATTGAAGGTTCCAAGGACGGATATCCGGAGTTGGATGAGAAGAAAGAGTTTATTTTCCGTGTACTGACACAGGAGGAGAACCAGTTTAATAAGACCATTGATCAGGGACTTGCTATTCTTGTGGAAATGGAAGAAGAACTGGAAAAGAAGGGAGAAAAGACATTAGCCGGAGCAGATGTATTTAAGCTTTATGATACCTATGGTTTTCCGGTTGATTTGACAAAAGAGATTCTTGAAGAAAAGGGTTACAGCATAGATGAGGATGGATTTAAGGTATGTATGGAGGAACAGCGTGTAAAGGCACGTACTGCCAGAAAGGTAACCAACTATATGGGAGCCGACGCCACCGTATATGACGAGATTGATCCGGCCATTACTACAGAATTCGTAGGTTACGATAATGACACCTGTACGTCTAAGATTACTGTTTTGACAACAGATGCCGTAGTGGAAGCCATTGCCGAGGGAGATGAGGCTACGTTATTTGTAGAAAAGACTCCATTTTATGCTACCATGGGTGGTCAGCAGGGTGATACCGGTGTGATTACTACCGGAGATGCAGAATTTGTTGTAAAGGATACCATCAAGTTAAAGGGTGGTAAGTTTGGACATATTGGAACGGTTACAAAGGGAATGTTTAAGGTAGGCGATACCGTTACCCTTTCCATTGATACAGCTGGAAGATCAGCAACCTGCAGGAATCACAGTGCAACCCATTTGTTACAGAAGGCATTGAAAATGGTACTTGGTAATCACGTAGAACAGAAAGGTTCCCTGGTGACACCGGACCGTCTGCGTTTTGACTTTTCTCATTTTTCTCCTATGACGGAAGAGGAGATTGCAAAGGTAGAAGCCATTGTCAATGAAGAGATTGTAAAGGCATTACCGGTTAATATTGCAGAAATGCCAATTGAAGAGGCAAAGAAGACCGGAGCCATGGCTTTATTTGGTGAAAAATATGGAGATACCGTACGTGTTGTCAACATGTCTGATTTCTCCATTGAACTTTGTGGTGGTACCCATGTTAAGAATACTGGTGTGATTACAACCTTTAAGATTGTTTCTGAGTCCGGTGTTGCTGCAGGTGTAAGACGTATTGAAGCTTTAACCGGCGAAGGAGTATTTAAGTATTACAAAGAGATTGAAACAAAGATGGCGGAGGCTGCCCATTTATTAAAGGCAAGTCCGGAGCAGTTACTGGATAAGATTACACATACCCTGGCACAGGTGAAGGAGCTTTCTTCTGAAAATGAATCGTTAAAAGCAAAGCTTGCAAATGAATCTTTAGGGGATGTCACTTCCGATATGATTTCTGTTGGTGATTATAATGTAATTGCAACAACGGTAGA
The DNA here is from genome assembly GCA_051877755.1 of Lachnospiraceae bacterium. Classification (GTDB taxonomy): domain Bacteria; phylum Bacillota; class Clostridia; order Lachnospirales; family Lachnospiraceae; genus CAG-590. The sequence continues at coordinate 12,555 of JBJEJE010000062.1, forward strand.
GGGAGTAGACATGAATGGTCTCCGGGATCTGGGTGACCAGTTAAAGGCAAAGGTTTCAGAGGGTATCGTTGTGATTGCTTCTGCAAATGACGGCAAAGTAAATCTGATTGCCATGGCAACAGATGGTGCTGTTAAGAAAGGTGCCCATGCCGGTAACCTGATTAAAGAGGTTGCTCCGCTGGTTGGCGGTGGCGGCGGTGGACGTCCAAATATGGCTCAAGCCGGAGGTAAGAACCCTGCAGGAATACAGGATGCCATTGCAAAAGCAAAAGAAGTTGCTGCAAACCAGTTAGGATAAACCAATTTTACACTGACAAAAGGATATAAAACTGTTACATGAGGTATTTCTTCGTGTAACAGTTTTTTGGCAGCGTTTGAAATAAATTTATAAAGAAAATTTGACATTCCCCTTACAGAGTGATATAATGACAAAAGTTGCTAACACGCTTTAAAGCGTTGAAGTGATAAATTATTTTAAATAAAATAGATAGCTTAGGAGAAAAGAATATGAGAAAAGGAAATTTAATGGGTGTCAGAGACGACATCAAAGTACTGGATGCAACCATAAGAGATGGTGGTTTATGTAATAATTTTGAGTTTACAGATGAGTTTGTAACCGAGCTTTATAAAACCAATATCAAAAGCGGTGTGGATTATATGGAGTTTGGTTATAAAGCCAGCAAGAATCTGTTTAAAGAAAGTGAATTTGGAAAATGGAAATTCTGTAATGAAGAAGATATCCGTTCCATTGTAGGTGATAATATATCGGATATGAAGATTGCAGTTATGGCCGATGTGGGAAGATGTGATTTTAAAACAGATTTTCTTCCAAAAAGCGAAAGCGTAATCGATATGGTGCGTGTTGCCTGCTATATTCACCAGATACCTGCAGCAATTGAGATGATAGAATATTTTCATGAGCTTGGTTATGAGACAACCTGTAATATAATGGCAATTTCCCAGGCAAACTTAAACCAGGTGGAGGAAGCTTTGGAGATGCTTTGTGGTTCCAGTGTGGATGTCATCTATCTTGTAGACAGCTACGGTTCCCTGTATCCTGAAAATGCTGCAACTTTAGCGCAGACATATCTTTCCTATGCGGAAAAAGCAGGAAAACAGGTTGGATTCCATGCACACAATAACCAGAACCTTGCATTTGCAAATACCATTGAAACCCTTTCTTATGGTGTTTCTTATCTGGATGCCACAGCACAGGGAATGGGAAGAGGTGCCGGCAACTGTGCAATGGAGCTTTTGTTAGGTTTCCTTAAAAATCCAAAATACAGCCTGTACAGTCTGCTGACTTTTATCGAAAAATATATGATTCCATTAAAGCAGCAGGGTGTTGTGTGGGGATTTGATCTTCAGTATATGTTTACCGGTCAGCTGAATCGTCATCCGCGTGAGGCAATGTCCTTTACGGCAGACAAACGAAGTGATTACTGTGAATTTTATAAATCTTTGCTGGATAATTTCTAAATACAAAATGGGGCTTGACGTATTGGAATTTTATGCTATAATCTTATTTGTGTTTTAAATAACCCAAGGTTGTATGGTAGACACAATATGCAACTGAAGGGAGGTCGGGTGAGAGAATGTCAAATGTTGTTGTAAAAGAAAACGAGACTTTAGACAGCGCTCTTCGTCGTTTCAAGAGAAATTGTGCGAAGGCTGGTATTCAGCAGGAGATTCGTAAGAGAGAGCATTACGAGAAACCAAGCGTAAGACGTAAGAAAAAGTCTGAGGCAGCTAGAAAAAGAAAGTTCAAATAATACGAATTTATCAGGGTTATTGCTTATGAATAAGCAGTAACCCTTTTTTCGTCTTTTATTATTCTATGAAAATCCGAATTTAAGAATATCCTCATTTTACCATTCATATACTGAATAGAGAACTTATAGGCAGGTGTATTATTTGGAATTACCAGGCGATGTATTATATGGAGATGTGTTACTGCGTCTTTCAGGAAACCGGGAGGCCATTATAGAAAACTATAAAGGGCTTCTTTTATATACATCAGAAGAGGTTGTGATTGCCTGTAAGAAGATTACCCTCCGGATCTGTGGATGTGAATTACATATACAGTATTTTTCCGGCAGTGATATGAAAGTAACTGGAACAATTCATACAATAACTTATATATCGAATGGAGACTTATGCTGTTAAAAATATTGCGTTTTGTTTTTGGATATGTAAAGGCTGAGGTATATGGTTTTGCACCGGAGCGCTTTATGAATCTGATCATAAAAAATGATATAGTAATCTGGGATATTGAAAATACTGAACAGGGATATATTTTCTACACCGGCAGAAAAAATCTGCTGAAAATGAAGCCCTATTTACAAAAAACAAATATGAAGATCAAATTATTAAAAAAATATGGTCTGCCATATTTTTTTAAACAGCATAGAAAAAGAACCGCTTTTATTGCCGGATTTCTTCTTTTTGCAGTCCTTGTCTATGTACTTTCGCTTTTTGTCTGGGAGGTTAAAGTAACCGGAGAAGACAAACTGGTGGCAGAAAGCGTCTTAAAACAGATAGAAACAAATTATGTATCTCTTGGAACGCTAAAATCCCATATCAGCTGTACAAAATTAGAAGAATCACTGCGAAAAGATTTTGATGAAATTTCATGGATCAGCTGTGAATTAAAAGGAACCGTACTTACTGTATATTTAGAAGAAGGAATGGCACCGAAAAAACAGGAGAATAACGTTACAAGCGGTGATATGGTTGCCACAAAAGATGCTACAATAACAAAAATGATAACAAGGCAGGGAACACCGATGGTAAAAGTTAATGATACTGTAAAAAAAGGAGATATTCTGATATCCGGAACAATATACATATATGATGATAATAATGAGGTAATGGAAACCAGTTATATAGCAGCAGACGGTGATATATATGGCAAAACAGTTTGTTCCTATGATGATTACGTGGATTTAAAATATTATAAAAAAGTATACAGTGAAAAATCCAAAAAACACATTACATTTTACTTTATGGATTATTGTCTGACTCCATTTATACCGAAAATGACAGAAAAAAATTATGATACTTACACCCAGATTCATAAAGCACGGATTTTTGATAATTTTTATCTTCCATTTGGGTATAAATCCATTAAACGGACACCCTATACTTTAGAAGCCTGCGAGTACACAGATACAGAAGCAAAAAAAATTTTAAACAATCGATTCAATAAAAAATTAAAAACTTTTAAAGAAAAGGGGGTAGAAATCGTAGAAAATGATGTTACAATAGAAAAGGATAATGGCAGGATGGTTGCAAAAGGGACTATCACCCTTATAGAACCAATTGCCACATTAAGACAATCTTCAGGCGGAGTTCCAAATGAGGAAAAAGAGATTGATTAGGATTTAGGATAGGAGATAGGAATGAACACCTGTGAAAAAAGCATTACCATTCCGGCAGACTGTATTGCTAATGTATTTGGTGAATTTGACAGTCATGTGAAACGGATTGAAAAGACAATGAAGGTTACCATGATCATGCGGGATGACCAGTTAAAAATCATGGGAAGTGAGCCTTCTGTAGAAAAAACCATTGAAATCATGAATTCTTTAGTTGCACTTGCCAAACGTGGCAATCAGATTACAGAGCAAAATGTTAATTATGCCCTTTCTCTGTCGGAAGAACACAAAACAGATGAAGTAGTAGAACTGGACAGAGATATCATTTGTCATACCGTAAATGGCAAACCGGTAAAGGCAAAGACAATAGGACAGAAGCAGTATTTAAATGCCATTGATAAAAATATGGTGGTATTTGGAGTTGGACCTGCCGGAACCGGTAAGACATATCTTGCCATGGCAAAGGCAATCACTGCGTTTAAGAATAATGAGATCAACCGGATCATTTTAACCCGGCCTGCTATTGAAGCAGGGGAAAAACTGGGTTTTTTACCGGGAGATTTACAAAGTAAAGTTGATCCATATCTGCGTCCCCTTTATGATGCTTTATATGAAATCATGGGAGCTGACAGTTTCTTAAAGAACATGGAAAAGGGACTGATTGAAGTGGCACCTCTTGCATATATGAGGGGGCGTACACTGGATAATGCATTTATTGTGTTGGACGAGGCTCAGAATACAACTCCGGCTCAGATGAAGATGTTTTTAACCCGTATTGGTTTTGGCTCAAAAGCCATCATTACCGGTGATTTATCACAAAAGGATATTCCAAAGGATGCAGTAAGCGGTCTGGATGTTGCACTTAAGGTACTGCACAATGTGGAAGATATTGCTGTATGCCGCATGACAAGCCAGGACGTGGTAAGACATCCTTTAGTACAGAGAATTGTCAAGGCATATGATGACTATGAGAACAGGCATAGCAAACGGGGAAATCGTTCATAAATATTGTGGAGTAAACTTGATTTATCGGCATATATCGTATATAATAAGAATTAGTTTATTGTTTAGATTTCAACGAATAAGATGAGGTTGATATGACTGTTTTACTGGAAAATGAAACGAATATATCACTTGGAATTGAATATGAATCCATTGCCAGGGAAGTAATTGAGACGGCTTTGGATTATGTGAATTGTCCTTATGAATGCGAGATTAACATTCTGCTGACAAATAACGAAGGAATCCATGCAGCCAATAAGCAGATGCGAGGAATAGATGCTCCAACGGATGTCTTATCTTTTCCAATGATTGATTTTGAAAAAGAAGGTGATTTTTCTCTTGTGGAGAATGCTGTATCCTCTTATTTTAATGCGGCAAGTGGTGAACTGCTGCTTGGTGATATTATGATTTCATTGGACAAGGTAAAAGAACAGGCAGAACAATATAACCATAGTATAAAAAGAGAGTATGCGTTTTTAATTGCACATAGTATTCTGCATTTATCCGGTTATGATCATATGGAGGATTCTGAACGGATACAGATGGAACAGATGCAGGAGGATATATTGCAAAGAATCGGATACACAAGAGATATTACAGAATAAAGGAGAAGATTATGAAAAAACGTTTTTTAGCACTAACGATTTTGGGTGTTGCTACACTTGGCTTATTTGGATGTGGCAAGAAGGAAGAAGCCACTACAGAGATGACAACAGAGGAGATTACTACAGAAGCAACGACAGAGGATATCCATGAAGGAATGACATATAATGAACTGACAGGTGAATGGTCCACTGACTATGTAAGCCGTCGTCCGGTTGCAGTTATGATCAATAACCTTAAAGAAGCATTACCTTCTTCCAGCACGAAACAGGCAGATATCATATATGAATGTATGGTAGAGGGTGGAATTACCCGTATTATGCCAATTTATTCAGACTACGAAGCTTTAGAGAAGGTTGGTTCTGTCAGAAGTGCAAGACATTACTATATTAACATCGCTAATGAATATGATGCAATCTACGTTCATTATGGACAATCCAAACCTGCAAAAAGTATGTTAGAAAGTAATGCAATCAATAATATCAATGGAATGACATATGATGCAGGATTTTATCGTGACAGTGCCAGAGTAGCACCACACAATGCATATACCACCGGAGAACGGATTGTACAGGGAATTGAGGATCTTGGATATTCTGCAGAATACAGCGAAATCCATGAGAAAGTTTTATCCTTTAACGAAGAAGATACTGAACTTGAAAATGGTCAGACAGCTAATACCATTCATGTGAATTTCAGCAGTTATTCAAAGCCATATTTTATCTATAATGCAGATACAAAGTTATATGATCGTTATGAGTATGATGCACCACAGGTTGATGAACTGGCTGATGAATCTGATAATGTATTAAATTTCAAAAATGTTATCATTCAGATTTCTACCTATGAATGTATCAATCCGGAAAATGATCTTCAGGAACTTACACAGGTAGGAGAGGGAAAAGGTTATTATTGTACAGATGGTAAGACAATTCCAATTACATGGAAAAAGACCTCTGACAAAGCAAAAACCAAATATTATACGGAAGATGGAGAAGAATTACTGTTGAATCCTGGAAAGACCTGGATTTCAATTATTGGCAGTGGCGATAATGCCGGTGTTTCATTTGAATAATATTTTACAATGATGTAAAGGAGCTGTTGCATATTATTTGCCTGATGTGATAGCTCCTTACTTTCACTTCAATTGAATGGAGGAATACGAATGACGGACGAACAGTTAGTCCAGAAGGCAAAAGATGCTTCCATGCATGCATATGCTCCATACTCGGATTTTTGTGTTGGAGCAGCTCTGCTTGCTGAAAACGGACAGGTATATACCGGGTGTAATATTGAAAATGCTTCCTATGGAGCAACGAACTGTGCAGAACGGACTGCTATTTTCAAGGCAGTTTCTGAGGGAGTACGGAAGTTTGTGAAAATAGCTGTTGTTGCTAAGGATGGTTCCACTGCCTATCCCTGCGGTATCTGTCTGCAGGTCATGCAGGAATTTATGCCGGAAGGAGAAATTCTGCTTGAAAAAGATGAGACCATTGTTACCTATACTTTAAAAGATCTGTTACCTTACGGATTTACGCTATAATATACATTTGAGGGATGTTATGTACGAAATACTATTTTTTATTCAGCTTACGGGAGTCATTATTGGCTTTGCCAATTTAATTGTTGTTGGTCTGCAGAAAAGTTCTGAGAATCAGAAAATTCTTATGATTGCTTCTGCCTGCGCATTTATCAGTATTATTGCCTACTTGTTTGAAATACAGGCAACCGAATTATCTGAAATGCTATTGGCTGTCAAGTTTGGATACATAGGAAAATGCTATGTGTTACTTTTAATGATTGTATTTGCACGGAATTATTGTAACGTTAAAATGCCTTCCTTTATCATGAAGGGACTTTTTATCTTTAATACTTTTATGCTGCTGGTAATCATGACCTGCAATCACCATTCTTTTTATTATACTAGTATGAAAGTGGTTTATACCGGCTTTTTTCCTCATGTAAAATTCGGAAAAGGAATTGGATATTATCTTTTTATGACTGTAACTTTATGTCTGATTCTATATTATGCATATATTACATTTTCCCAATGCCTGAAAAGAAAAGGATACGAAAGAAAACGGCTGTTTTTATTGATGCTTGCCGGTGTACTGCCTGCTTTGATGCTGGTTTTGTACTTAAGTGGTATTTTACGTGAATTTGATCCGACTCCTTTTGGCATTATTTTATCCTGTACCCTGCTCACTATAAATGTATTAAATTACGGATTGTTAGATACGATGCAGGTTGCAAGAGAAAATGTAATTGCCAACACGAGAGAAGGACTTTTAATTGTTGATCCAAGCTACAATCTGATCTATTCCAATCATGTTGCGAAAGAGATTTTCCCCAAATTAAATGATGAAACCAATATTTCTAATCTTGTTTCCTGGATTTTTAAGGAAGATGAAAGAGAAACGGTTATAAATGTGGGTAACCGGAATTATGAAATCCGTATTTCCCCTTTGATGGAGGATACGGTTCTCAAAGGTTATATTGCCTGGATCTTTGATATGTCATTTATTAATCAGTACACAGATGAAATGATCAGTTTAAAGAAAGAGGCAGAGCGTGCCAACGAAGCAAAATCTGTATTTTTAGCAAATATGAGTCATGAAATACGAACGCCTATGAACGCAATTATGGGATTTTCTTCCCTTGCATTACAAAATGACAATATAACACAGATTAAGGAGCAGCTGCATTATATTTACAGTTCTGCCCAGACATTACTAAACATTATTAACGAGATTCTGGATATATCCAAGATTGAGTCCGGTAAACTGGAATTGTCCATAGGAGAATATTCTACCAGACAACTGTTTTCCGAGGTGGTTTCCATTATTAAGTCCCAGATTGACCCTGAACGGATTGCTTTTTGCTATGATATTCCGCAAGAGATGCCAACTACTTTAAAAGGTGACAGCATTCGAATCCGGGAAATTCTGATTAATTTATTAAATAATGCAAGAAAATATACCAAACAGGGTAATATAACGCTTAAGATTCTTATTGAGGATATGAAGGAAGATGAAATTTCGCTTATATTTCAGGTACAGGATACCGGCGTGGGTATCCGGGAAGAAGATTACGGAAAAGTATTTGGTATATTTGAACGACTGGATATGAAAAAGAATTCCGGAATTGAAGGTTCAGGACTTGGTCTGGCAATCACAAAAGGGTTTGTCGAATTGATGGGAGGCACAATTGATTTCGAAAGTGAATATGGAAAAGGAAGTACCTTTTATGTTCATTTGAAACAGCAGATTATAGATGCTTCTCCAATCGGGGAGTTAGAAAGAATTTCACAAAATGATATAGAAACTAATGTTATGAAATTTGAAAACTGCAGGGTGCTTGTGGTTGATGATAACCAGGTTAATCTCCTTGTAACAAAACAAATTTTGAAAAAATACAATATACCGGCAGATACTGCTCAAAGTGGTAAAGAAGCATTAGATTGTATTGAGCAGACACACTATGATATTATTTTCTTAGATCACATGATGCCGGAAATGGATGGTGTTGAGACATTATATGAAATGAAGAAACGTCCTGAGGCTATCCAGAATACAAAAATTGTGGCTTTAACTGCCAATGCCATAACAGGAGTACGGGAATCTTTATTGCAAGAAGGTTTTGACCAATATCTTTCCAAACCAATTATAAATAAGGAATTGGAAAAGATATTAAGTCTTTATTTACAAAACAATATAATGCAGGATGATTCTCCTGTAATTTCCTCCGATTCTGCATATGAATCTCAAAAAAAAGATTTAGAGCAGCTTGGAATTGACATGGAAAATGGAATCTCCTGCTGCAGCAATCAGATAGAACTTTATCAGGAAATCCTTAATCTGGCTTTAGAGACATATCCTGAGAAATATTCAAAATTAAAAAAATATTTTGATGAACAGGATTATAAAAACTATACAATAGAAATCCATGGTTTGAAAAGTTCCATGCGTATTATTGGTGCAAAGGAATTAGGCGATTTTGCAGAAAGACAGGAACTTACATTGAAAAACAACGATATGGATTATACACTTCATACATATGTTCAGATTATGAAAGAGTATTCGGATATCATACAGGGCATTTACGAATTTCTGAAAAAATATCAGTGGATTCGGGAGGATTTAGCCGATTTTGATGTAAACCATATAGAATAATATAATTCAATCATGGTCATACTTTTCATATAATAATCCAATGGAGGACAATATGAAAAGAAATCTGATATTTGCAGCTATGGCTTTGATGATTGGAATATTAGCAGGCAGTTTTGTATATTTTTATGCATACTTTTATCCAAAACAATATGTAAAAAATGATGCAGGTGAATATGTAAATATTGCAACAGCAAGTAATCTTTCTACTTTTCCTGTGACCAAAAATACAACTTTTGTAATAGAGTACTATTATTCGGATGAACAGAGGATACTTACCGAGCAGGCAGGCAACATTCCCGCATTGCTTGGTTGTGACAAAGATGGTGTTATTCAATATCTTGAAGAATATATGAAACATTTGTCCAAAGAAGAAAAGGAAAAGGGATTGGTTTCCTATGAATTGGTTTCTTACAAGGGCAATCAGATCAATCTACGAAAAACCTTTAAAAAACCAGTATTTTCCGGCTATTATGCCAAATCATTTAATGGTATGATTGTTATACTCAATGGAGATGGAAAAACCGTATATGAATATACACAGATTCCAATCAATATGCTTCCTGACAATGTTAAGGAAGAAGTTATAGAAGGATACTATTTGGAAACAGAAGAGGATTTATATAATTTTTTAGAAAACTATTCCAGCTAAGGTCTGGATCATAAAGGAGCTAACGTGAAATTCGATATCATTATTGCAGGTGCCGGAGCCTCCGGTCTTACGGCTGCCTATCATGCAGCCTCCCTTAATCCACAAATGAATATACTGGTACTGGAAAAAGAGGCAGTTTGTGGACGCAAGCTGAATGCATCTGGCAATGGAAAATGCAATCTGACCAATGCCAGCTTTCATGCAGAATGTTATCACTCAGCAGATAAGTCCTTTGTTGAAAACTGGACAGCAAACCATTCTCCTGATGATATCATTCGCTTTTTTGATGCAATGGGAATCCTGCTTTATCAAAAGGACGGATATTATTATCCGATATCCAATCAGGCACGTCAGGTGACTCAGCTATTATATGAAAAAAGCAGGGCACTCGGTGTACAATATGCTTTCAAAACAAAAGTGACAGGTATCCGGCAGCAAAATAACCAAAATCAATCCATTTATCAGGTTGATGCCATATCTGAAACAGGAAAACAGGTATCTTATCAGACCGATTCTTTAATACTATCTACAGGTGGTGCTGCAGCACCAAAACTTGGCGGAGGGACAAGCGGCTATGATCTTGCACGGCAGCTGCAGCTTACCTGCAATCCTATCTATCCGGTTCTAAGTCCGGTTTATGTAGAAGATTCCCATCTATCTCTGGCAAAAGGAGTCCGTTTAAATGGAACGGTTTCCTTAAAGGGAAAAGACGGATTATTACAAAAAGAATCCGGACAGATTCAATTTAATGTAAACAATCTTTCCGGTATTGTGCTTATGAATTTGTCCTGTTATCTTCCTTTTATTCCGCAAGAAGTGCGAAAGGACTGTCTACATATTGATATCTTACCGGATATCTCCTGGGAGAAATTGAAGACATTTTTTCTGGTGCAAAAGAACAATACACCAAATGAACCCATGTCTTTAATGTTAAATGGTATCTTACCAGCTTCTTTTAGTCGTTATCTAACGACACGGTTACGGATTGATTGGAATCAGCCGCTTATGAATTTAACAGAAAAGCAGATTAACCGTCTGACATCTGCCATAAAAAAATTAAGTTTTACGCCGGTTGATGGGAAAGATTATGAAAAAGCCCAGGTTACGGCAGGCGGTATCGATTTAAGCGAGATCGAAGTGGATACTTTTCAGTGCAAACGATATAAAAACCTGTATATTACCGGTGAACTTCTGGATATGAATGGAAAATGCGGAGGATATAATCTTACCTTTGCCATTCTTTCCGGTATACAGGCGGCTGAGAATATTGTAAAGTAAGCTATAAGAATAATATATATACCATGATACAAAATTATATGCTGCAGAGTATATGTCCAATATAGAATTGGGAGGATATAAATGATAGAAATTCGAGGAATCAAAGTGCCTGTTGAAGCCGGCATTGAGAAATTAGAACAACAGATTATGAAAAAACTGCATTTAAAACGTGTTCCCCAATACCAGATTTTAAAACGTTCCATCGATGCACGGAAAAAACCGGATATTTGCTATGTATATCAGGTAGGGGTAATTATTAATCATGAGGAACAAATTGTTAAAAAACTTAACGATAATAATATTATGTTAAGTAACAAAGTGAAATACCAGTTCCCAGAATGTGGAAAAGAAGAAATCGTCCACCATCCACTGATCATCGGTTCCGGTCCCGCAGGGTTATTTTGTGCATTATTATTGGCAAAAAAAGGGTATGTTCCCATTGTTGCTGAACGTGGATTACCGGTAGAAGAACGTATTTCCAAAGTAAATGCTTTTTTTGAAGGGCAGCCTTTAGATCCGGAATGTAATGTCCAGTTCGGTGAAGGTGGAGCAGGAACCTTTAGTGATGGCAAATTAAATACACAGGTAAAAGATAAATACGGAAGAATCCGTTTTGTTTTAGAAGAATTTGTGAAGCATGGAGCACCGGAAGAAATCCTATATGATAACAAACCTCATGTAGGTACAGACAGGCTTGTAAATGTTGTAAAAGGGATTCGGGATGAAATTGAAGCCCTTGGCGGATTGTTTCTGTTTGATGCAAAAGCAGTAGATATCCGTATAGAAAACAATCAGATCACAGGAGTGAAACTTTTACATGGTGGATATGAAACCTGGGTACAGAGTGATCAGGTGATTTTTGCCATTGGACACTCTGCAAGAGATACCTTTTCCATGCTTTATGAGAAGAAGCTTTCTATGCATGCAAAGGATTTTGCCATGGGTGTACGTGTTGAGCACCCGGCAGAATGGATCAAAAAAGCTATGTACGGAACCGGCAGGGCAGCAGACCTTCTTCCTGCTCCGCCTTATAAACTTACCTACCAGACCAAATCCGGACGAGGAGTTTATTCTTTTTGTATGTGTCCGGGCGGCTATGTTGTAAATGCCTCATCCGAAGAAGGGCATACTGCGGTAAATGGTATGAGTTACAGTGGAAGAAACGGGAAAAATTCAAATTCTGCTATTGTTGTAACTGTGAAGCAATCGGATTTTGAAAGTAAACATCCCCTTGCTGGTGTGGATTTCCAGCGTCGATTAGAACATGCAGTCTATGAGGAAGGAAAAGGACAGATTGTGGTCCAGCGGTTTGAAGATTTTGTTAAGAAATCACCTACCACTGCACCGGGCAGCATTCTTCCACAAACAAAGGGTGCATATACCTGTGGAGATGTGGCAAATTGTTTGCCGGATTTCATGTCAGATGCTATAATAGAAGGCATTCAATCCTTTGAACAGGAGATTCCGGGATTTTCCCATAAGGATACAATCATATCCGGTGTGGAAAGCAGAACATCTTCTCCGGTTCGGATTGAGCGGGATGTGGATTTTCAGTCGAATATAAAAGGAATTTATCCCTGTGGGGAAGGTGCCGGATATGCCGGTGGAATCATGTCGGCAGCAATGGATGGTATGCGTGTGGCAGAAGCAATCATAAAACAATACTGTCCGAAAAATGACAAAATCTAATAGAGTGATATTAAATGGAGGAACATATGACAGAGGAAAAAATTGCAAGAATCAATGCATTATACCATAAATCAAAAGCAGAGGGATTGACAGAGGAAGAGAAGCTGGAACAGCAGATATTACGTCAGGAATATCTGGATTCTATCCGCAATAATATGCGGTCAACCCTTGACAATGTCAGTATTAAGAATCCGGATGGAACCATTACACCTCTTAAAATTGTAAGGGAACGAAATGAAAATAATAATGTGTAAGAAAAATGAGGGTATATATTTTGGATAAACGGGAGATTCGGAAGAATTTAACAGAAAAAAGAAATGCTCTGACAAAGCAGCAGGTTATGTTTTATTCAGAAAAAATCGCCAGTCAGATACTGAACAGTGGTATTTATAGGGAAAACAAGTGTATCTGTATCTATCAGGCGTTTCGAAATGAGGTATCCTGTGAGCCTATTTTGCAGCATGCTTTTCAGGCAGAGAAAGAAGTTTTTGTTCCGGTTACAGATCAACAGACAAAAACAATGGAATTTTATCAGATCACTAAGCACACGATCTGGCAGAAAGGTGCGTATGGAATTTTAGAACCAAGACTGGAAAATTCCAATTCCTATTTGCAGGAACCGGCTTTAATTCTTATGCCCGGACTTGCATTTGACAGACAGAAACACCGTATTGGTTATGGAGGTGGATATTATGACAAATATCTTGCCCTGCATAAAGAACACACGACAATGGCTCTTTGCTATTCCTTTCAGATTATAGAAGAGTCACTGCCCTTTGAAGAGTATGATATACTGCCGGATTATATTGTAACAGAAAATGAATTTTTATAACAGAGAGGAGAATATTGTTATGATGGAATTAGAAGAAATGGGAAAACTGGCAAAAGCTGCATCCAGAGACTTGATCAAACTGTCAAAGCCACTGAAAAATGCCTGTCTTGTAACAATTGCCAGAAATTTAACAGATAATACAGATAAGATATTAGAGGCAAACAGAAAAGATATTGAGAACGGAATCGCTAACCATATGCCGGATTCCCTGTTAGACCGTCTGAAACTTACCGAGGAACGGATTGAGGGAATTGCGGAAGGTGTCAGACAGGTGGCTGCCTTGGAAGATCCGGTTGGTGAGGTGCTTTCCATGAAGGAGCGTCCAAATGGTCTGTTGATTGGAAAAAAGCGGGTTCCACTAGGTGTAATCGGCATGATTTATGAATCCCGTCCAAATGTGACGGTAGATGCGTTTTCTCTCTGTTTTAAGACCAGCAATGCTGTCATTTTAAGAGGCGGTTCCGATGCCATTTACTCTAACATGGCATTTGTGGAGATTATCAAACAGTCCTTAGAGGAGAATCATGTAACACCGGATGCAGTATTTTTATTAGAGGATACCAGCCGGGAAACTGCAACCCGCATGATGAAATTAAATGATTACATAGATGTACTGATTCCAAGAGGCGGGGCAGGACTGATTCGTTCTGTTGTGCAAAATGCCACCGTACCGGTAATTGAAACAGGAACCGGTAACTGCCATGTATATATTGATGCCACGGCAGACGTGGATATGGCAGTGGAGATTGTAAAAAATGCAAAACTGCAGCGTCTTGGAGTCTGCAATGCCTGTGAGTCCCTTGTAATCCATAGTGACATTGCACCAAAGGTTATGCCAAAGCTTCTTACTATGTTAAAGGAAAATAACTGCGAGGTACGTGGAGACGAAATGATACAGGCATTTGATGTCAGCGTGATTCCGGCATCAGAAGAAGATTATGCGACGGAATACCTTGATAAGATTATATCTGCCAAGGTGGTGGATTCCATAGATGAGGCAATTAAGCACATTAACCATAATTCTACAGGGCATTCCGAAGCGATTGTGACGAAGGATTACGAAAATGCACAGAGGTTTTTGAATGAAATTGATTCGGCTGCTGTCTATGTCAATGCGTCCACAAGATTTACGGATGGGTTTGAGTTTGGATTTGGAGCAGAAATCGGAATCAGTACCCAGAAGCTGCATGCCAGAGGACCGATGGGATTGGAGGCACTGACAACTACGAAGTATATTATTTACGGAAACGGTCAGGTGAGACCGTAGAATTTTTGAATAAATGAGTGATTGGATTGTGTGAGTTCACCCTAAAGGACTGAAAAATGCACTCGTTAAATAAAAGCAAAATAAAAGGAGTTCAACATGGAAGCAAAATTTACAGGAAGCAAGGATTACGTTGCAAGTGAAGAATTAATGGCAGCGGTGGATGTAGCCATTGCGTTGCAGAAACCATTATTGATCAAAGGAGAGCCTGGAACCGGTAAAACCATGCTGGCAGAAGCAATCAGCCAGTCTATGGAAAAAGAGTTATTTATCTGGAATATCAAGTCAACCACAAAGGCACAGGACGGACTTTATGTATATGATACCATCCAGCGTCTGTATGATTCCCAATTTGGGGAAGAGGGCGTAGATGATATTGGACATTACATTAAGCTTGGAAAGCTGGGGGAAGCATTTAAGGCTGAAAAACAGGTGATTTTACTGATTGATGAGATTGACAAAGCGGATCTGGAATTTCCAAATGACTTGCTGTGGGAGCTTGACAAGATGGAATTCTATATCCATGAGACAAAGGAAACAATCAAGGCAAAGGAACGGCCAATCGTGATTATTACTTCCAATGCAGAAAAGGAGCTGCCGGATGCCTTTCTTAGAAGATGTATTTTCCACTATATTACCTTCCCGGACAGAGAGCAGATGACAGAAATTATCAATGCCCATTTTGAGAACTTAGAAGAAAATGTCATAAAAAATGCGTTAGATACATTTTACTGGATTCGTTCTGTAAAGGATGTCCGGAAGAAACCAAGTACTTCCGAGCTGATTGACTGGATTCGTGCATTAATGATCAGCGGCGTGGATACAGAGCATTTGAGGGAAGAACTTCCATTTTTAGGTGTACTGCTGAAAAAAGACGAGGATTTAGAGGCAGTAAAGAAGGCTAGGCTGTATTAAATGAGGATAATCTGTAACTTTGGCATACTGTATGTTGGTAGCTTTAAGTTTTAAGGAGTAAATATATGTTTCTTGATTTTTTTGATACATTAAAAAGGAAGGGCATAGATGTTTCCATGACGGAATGGCTGACATTGATGGATGCCCTGGATAAAGGACTTATTGAGTCGGATTTTACAAGATTTTACTATGTCAGCCGCATGATTTTAGTAAAGTCAGAATCAGACTATGATAAATTTGATATGGCATTTGCAGAGTATTTTAAAGATATCAGGTCGGAGGATGCTGCCTTAAAACGGGTACTGGAATGGCTGGATAAAGGCGAGGAGATGGAATTTGACAAGCAGAACCAGGAGATGTATTCCTTTTCTCAGACCAGAAATTCTGACGAGGTAAAACGGTTATTTCAGGAGCGTCTTTCCGAACAGAATTCCGAACATAATGGCGGCAATCACTGGATTGGAACTTCCGGCGGGTCTGCATTTGGCCACCATGGAAGAAATGTGGGTGGTATCCGGGTTGGTCAATTCGGTGGTATGCAGAGTGCATTTCAGGTAATGGGGGAACATAAGTATCAGGATTTCCGGAATGACAGAGTGCTGAATTACCGCCAGTTTCAGGTGGCATTCCGCAGGCTTCGGCAGTATTCCTCCAGACTGGATGTGCCAAAGACAGAGTTAGATGTGGATAAAACCATAGATAAAACCTGTGAAAATGGCGGTTATCTGCAGTTAGAATTTGACCGGCCAAGAAAGAATACGGTTAAAATTCTGCTTTTTTTTGACTGCGGAGGAACCATGATTCCATTTATGGAGCTTTGTAATGAACTGTTCCAGGCAGTGCATAAGGCAAACCATTTCAAGGATGTACAGACCTATTATTTTCATAATTGCATTTATTCCAAGGTATACAAAACACCGGAATGTGAAACCGGGGACTGGGTAGATATGGATTATCTGTTTAAGCATTATGATAAGGATTATAAGGTGATCATTGTAGGCGATGCCCAGATGGCACCGGAGGAGCTGCTTGACCGGAATGGGAATTACCGGGGACCAAATGACGGTATGTCCGGGTATGAATGGTGTCAGCTGCTTACCCAGAAGTACAAAAAATGTGTCTGGTTAAATCCGAGATATCACGGGGAGCTTACCCGTATGCACTGGATGGAGTCGGAAGATAAGCTTGCCAAACTGTTCCATATGTATATGCTGTCTGTGGACGGGTTGAAGGAAGCGATAACTTATCTGATGAAGGCAAAGTAGGATGACAGGAGGATGACAAATGATGAACGAACAAGATATAGAAAACATTATAAAGTTACTGGATTCTAAAACAGAGGCAGGTGTAGGACGCATCAAGATCAATGTATCCGAACAGCAGGAAGAGGGCTCGGTGGCAGAGGTACATCATCATGGACGTTGTGATGTAGGAAGTCCCTGGGCAACCGGTAAAGTAAGAAATTTTGACTGCTAATTAAGAATTAGAGGTGACAGGCATATGACGGAACAACCGAGATACTTTGAAGAAGCTTTAGCGGATTTTGTGCATGATGTAGCAAGCGGCGGTGCAATCCGTCATTTAGTTGAATCGGGATATTCAGTGGATCAGATTATGAAACGGCTGGATTACCCGACACCGAGAGAACGGGTGGAAAAGACGGTGTATCGGTACATGACGGAATCCGGTATGCTGTTATCCGAATTATCGGCTGATGAGGAGACTATGCAGAAATATTTTCTTAATAATTCCCAAAGGGCAGTAATTCGTCGGACACTGGAAGAACGAATAGAGAAAAATGGCGAGGAGAATTGTTATATGCTTTGTCCCTTCGGTAAGATTATAAATAAGGACAGGGACACGCTTGATAAAATGCTTTCTGATCTGACCACCAGAGAAAGGGATTATATTTTAGGTGTACCATGGAAAGAAAAGGTGATGTATCACAGGCTGAACAGCCGGATGTTGGAGATTGGTGTTTTGCTGGCGGCAAATCCGGAATATGAGTATTTATTTTATTTTTTAAGAAGCAGAGAGATTGTGGTTGTATAGAGGAGAAGGAGTGTTTTGGAATACAGAACAATCTATTATCCGAATAATCTTGACATTATTACGCATCTTATATATATTAATATTAAAATTGCTAATTTATAAATTAGTAATTTTAATATTAGTAGTTTTCAGAAAGGTGGTCTGTGTAATGGAACATACTAAATTTGTTGGAAGAATCCAGGAATTGAATAAATTAGAAGAGTTATATTCCACAAAAAAATTTCAAATGGCAGTCATCTATGGTCGTCGCCGAGTTGGCAAAACGACACTGATTAATGAGTTTTGCAAAGGAAAAAAGACAATTTTCTGTGTTGGTATTGAGTCTACAGAAAAAGAGAATTTAGACAACTTTTCAAAAGAAGTATGGCGTGTCGAAGGGTGTGAAAGTGCAATGCCTTCTTTTCATGATTTTGAAAGCTTATTTTCACATATTGCACAAATAGCTTTATCCGAACAAATTGTTTTGGTGATTGACGAATATCCTTATTTAGCAGCCGCACAGCCAGCAGTTTCTTCTATTTTGCAGGCAACGATTGATCATAAGCTGTTAAACAGCCAGTTATTTTTGATATTATGTGGTTCCTCTATGAGTTTCATGGAACATCAGGTGTTAGGATATAAGAGTCCTTTATATGGACGCAGAACTGCTCAATTCAAAATATTGCCATTTGATTTTTGGGACAGCTGTCTCATGTTAGAGGGTTTTTCCACAGAAGAACAGGCAATTCTTTATGGCGTTACAAGCGGTATTCCAGAATATTTGTCCAGAATCCGTAATGAGTGGACGTTAAAACAAAATCTGGTTGATTTGTTTTTTTCCTCTTCCGGTCGATTATTTGAGGAACCCTCCAATTTGTTAAAACAGGAACTGCGTAATCCTGCCACTTATAATGCAATTTTGACTGCCATTGCAGATGGACATAGTAAATTAAATGATATTTCCAATACGGTTGGAATTCCTACCGGAGGATGCAGTAATCTTTTGAAATCATTAATCGAGCTTGGAATTGTTTCAAAAGAGATACCTGTAACAGAACAGTCATCCAAAAAGACAATTTACCAGATATCAGATCAGATGTTTCGCTTTTGGTATCGTTTTGTTGGACCAAATACCAATATGATTACGGCAGGATTCGGTGAAGCTGTATATGATAATATTGTTCAGAGTCAGTTAAGTGCTTTTATGGGTTTTGTATTTGAAAGAATCTGTAAAGATTATTTATTAATACAGCTAGGCAACGGAAAGAGTCCATTCTTTTTTAATCAAATTGGAAATTGGTGGGGAACAAATGTTAATACCCACCAGCAGGAAGAAATTGATATTTTAGCTGTAAATAAGAATCAGGCAATATTTGGGGAGTGTAAATGGAAAAATAAATCAGTAGATTTACAAACCTTGGACAAGGTAATAGAACGCTCGCAGTTGTTTTCCTACTCAGACAAATATATATATTTATTTTCAAAATCAGGTTTCACTTCTGCATGTATAAAAAAAGCAAAAGAAAACGATAAAATTTATCTGATTGATTTTGCAGATATGTGTTAACTTGGAAAATCCTGCTTATATTTTGAAAAATTAATAACAAATTTTGAGAAAGATTGATTTTTAAGGGATTATTTTGTATAGTAGAGTTGTTGCTTTTGCGATTATTTTACCAGAATTTTAGAACGGAGAAAAACATGAGAACCGAACCGAATATAAATGAACTAGAAGCGTTAAGACAAAAGGAAATTATGGAACGTCTAAAGGTAAGACTGGCTGCCAAATCCAAGGAACTGGGACGTCCCCTTACCTATTGCAGCATTTGTTTTGGCTGTCAGATGAATGCCAAGGACAGCGAGAAATTAGAAGGAATCTTGGAAACCATTGGATATGTGCGTTCTGACTGTGAGGATGCCGATTTTTTGATTATGAATACCTGTACTGTCCGAGAAAATGCAAATCTTCGTGTATATGGAAGATTAGGTCAGCTTAAGAAATATAAGAAAAAGAACCCGGATATGCTGATTGCTCTTTGTGGCTGCATGATGCAGGAAAGTCTTGTGGTGGAGAAGATTAAGCAAAGCTACCGTCATGTGGATATCATTTTTGGTACACACAATGTATTCAAGTTAGCAGAACTCATTGAGAATAAGTTAAATTCTAAAGGAATGATTATTGATATATGGGAGGGCACCACTGAAATTGTTGAGGATTTGCCTAGTGATCGCAAGTACGATTTTAAATGTGGTGTCAATATTATGTTTGGCTGCAACAACTTCTGCAGTTATTGTATTGTGCCTTATGTAAGAGGCAGGGAGCGTTCCAGAAAACCGGAGGATATCATTGCCGAGATTAAGAATCTTGTGGTAGATGGTGTTGTGGAAGTAATGCTCCTTGGTCAAAATGTGAATTCCTATGGTAAGAATTTGGAAGAACCAATCACCTTTGCCGAGCTGCTTGAAAAAGTAGAAGAGATTGAGGGATTAAAGAGAATCCGATTTATGACTTCCCATCCGAAGGATTTATCCGATGAATTGATTGAAGTCATGGCAAAGTCAAAAAAGATTTGTAAGCATTTACACCTGCCAATGCAGTCGGGAAGTACAAAGGTGCTTAAGGACATGAACCGCCGCTATACCAAGGAAGATTATCTGACATTGGTAGATAAGATTAAAACCGCAATTCCGGATATTTCCCTTACAACGGATATTATTGTTGGATTCCCGACAGAAACAGAAGAAGATTTTGAGGAAACTCTGGATGTAGTAAGGAAAGTGCGGTTTGATTCTGCATTTACATTTATTTACTCTAAGCGAACCGGAACCCCGGCAGCATCTATGGAGTTTGCGGCAACGGAGGAAGAGATTAAGGAACGTTTTGACCGTCTGTTAAAGGAAGTGCAGGAGATTGCTAAAGAGACCTGCAGCAAGGACCAGGGAAAAACCATGGAGGTTTTAGTAGAAGGATTAGACGAACAGGATGAGAATCTCTTAACCGGAAGACTTTCCAACAATTTGTTGGTGCATTTTCCGGGAGATACATCTTTGATTGGAACTTTTCAGAATGTGAAGCTTACAGAAGCAAAGGGATTTTATTATATTGGAGAAATGGTCAGATAGTAAAAATTTATGAAATAAAAGAAAGAGGCAGACACAATGACACCAATGATGGAAATGTACTGTAAAACAAAAGAAGAGTACAAGGATTGTATCCTGTTTTACCGTTTAGGTGATTTTTATGAAATGTTTTTTGATGATGCCATAACGGCATCGAAGGAGCTGGAAATCACCTTGACTGGTAAGGATTGTGGTATGGAAGAGCGGGCTCCTATGTGCGGTATTCCATATCATGCGTATGAAAATTATTTGAACCGTCTGGTGGAAAAGGGATATAAGGTTGCTATCTGTGAACAGGTAGAAGACCCAAAACTGGCAAAAGGACTTGTGAAACGGGAAGTGGTCAAGATTGTGACTCCAGGAACCAATATGAGCACCGGAAGTCTCAATGAAACAAAGAACAATTACCTTATGAGCATTTTCTATGATAAATGTTTTGGTATTTCGTTTGTAGATATTACCACGGGAGATTTCTATACCACGGAGGTGGAAACCTTTGCAAAGGTTATGGATGAGATTTCAAAGTTCTCGCCGGTGGAGATTTTGGTAAATGAGGCCGTTTCCTTGGAAGAACAGGGAAGCATCGGTGTAAGCCTGTCGGCTCTTCGTGAAAAGGAACATACCATGATTACCGTTATGGAAGACTGGTATTACGACTACGATATGGACGAGCGTTTAATCAAAGAACAGTTCCATATGATGAATATTGAGGGATTAGGTTTAAAGGATTACCCACAGGCGGTCCGTTCTGTGGGCTGCCTGCTGTATTATCTGAAAGATACACAAAAGGGTGCCGTAGAGCATATCAACCACATCAGCACCTACCATGTGGAAGATTTCGTGGTATTGGACAGCGCTTCCAGACGGAATCTGGAGCTTTGCGAGACCATGCGGGATAAGAATAAACGCGGCTCCCTGCTTTGGGTGCTTGATAAAACAAAAACTGCCATGGGGGCAAGAACCTTGCGCTCCATGGTGGAACAGCCATGTATCCGCAAGGAAATGATTGAAAAACGTTTGGATGCCATAGAAGCCCTTAACAATTCCATGATTACCAGAGATGAATTAAGGGAATATCTGAATGCTGTTTATGATTTAGAGCGTCTGATGACGAGAATCACGCTGAAAACGGCAAATCCAAGGGATTTGATTGCCTTTAAGAATTCCATTGCCATTCTGCCCCATGTAAAGACTATTTTGCAGGAATTTGATAAAGGATTGCTTGCAGAATACGAAAGTGAGCTGGATGAGCTTACGGATCTTTATGATGCCATAGAGGCTGCTATTGTGGAGGAACCGCCAATTCTTGTAAAAGAGGGCGGAATCATCAAAGATGGCTACAATGAAACAGTGGATATGTTGAAAAATGCCAAATCTGACGGGAAAAGCTGGCTCATTGATTTGGAGACAAAGGAACGTGAGGCAACGGGAATCAAGAATTTAAAAATCAAATTCAACAAGGTTTTCGGATATTATTTTGATGTGACCAACTCCTATAAGGAGCTTGTGCCGGAGCATTTTATCAGAAAACAGACACTTGCCAATTCAGAGAGGTATTCCTCCGATGAATTAGAGGATATTGCAGGCAAGATTCTTGGTGCAGAAGACCGTTTATTTGGCTTAGAATACGATTTATTTGTGGAACTAAGGGATAATCTTGCAAAAGAGGTAAAGCGTGTCCAAAAAGCGGCGAAAATCATTGCGGATTTAGACGCTTTGGCATCCCTTGCCTATGTAGCAGAGAAGAATCATTTTGTCAGACCATCCATTAACACGGAGGGACGGATTGAGATCAAAGAGGGACGGCACCCTGTGGTGGAAAAGGTGCTGGATAATGATTCCTTTATCACCAACGATACCTTATTGGACAATGATTTGAACCGGGTATCCATCATTACCGGACCGAACATGGCGGGTAAATCCACCTATATGCGGCAGGTGGCATTGATTGTACTAATGGCGCAGATTGGCTCTTTTGTACCGGCAGTTTCGGCGGATATCGGTATTGTGGACCGCATTTTTACCCGTGTGGGAGCTTCCGATGACCTTGCTTCCGGGCAGAGTACCTTTATGGTGGAAATGAGTGAGGTGGCGAACATTTTAAGAAATGCCACATCTAACAGTTTGCTGATATTAGATGAAATCGGACGGGGAACCTCCACCTATGACGGACTTTCCATTGCCTGGGCAGTGGTGGAATACATAAGTTCCAAGGATTTGCTAGGGGCAAAGACCTTATTTGCCACTCATTACCATGAACTGACTGAATTAGAGGGTAAGCTTGACAGCGTAAACAATTACTGCATCTCAGTAAAAGAATCTGGAGATGATATTGTATTCTTACGTAAGATTATCAAAGGCGGTGCGGATAAGAGCTATGGCATCCAGGTAGCAAAATTAGCGGGTGTTCCGGAGGTGGTACTTGCCCGTGCAAAGGAGATTGCAGCCGAATTATCCGAACACGATATTACGGTTACCGCAGCAGCAGATATTATGCCAAAGGTGTTAGAAGATACCGGTTCCAAAGGAAAGGGCAGAAAGAGCAAAGATACTGCCGGACAGCTTTCTTTATTCGGCAATGCAGAGGAATCCAGCGTAGTTGCAGATATCAAGGCACTTGATTTGTCTAATATGACACCGATGAAAGCATTGCTGTATTTAAACGACTTGCAGGAACGTTTGAAGTGATAAAAGGAGCAAATACATGATTAAGGTTTTAGATCAGGCAACCATTAACAAAATAGCCGCCGGTGAGGTGGTAGAACGTCCATCCTCTGTGGTAAAGGAATTGGTGGAAAATGCAATAGATGCAGGAGCCACCGCCGTTACCGTAGAAATCAAGGACGGCGGAATGTCTTTTATCCGGATTACGGATAACGGAGCCGGTATTGAAAAAGAAGAGGTTCCAACAGCCTTTATCCGCCATGCCACCAGCAAGATTATGACCATAGAGGATTTATTATGTGTAAGCTCACTTGGATTCCGCGGTGAGGCACTTGCCAGCATTGCCGCAGTGGCACAGGTGGAGTGTATCACCAAAACTGCCCATGCTTTAACCGGAATACGTTATGAGATTCATGGTAGCAAGGAGATTGCCAGTGAGGAAATCGGTGCTCCGACCGGAACAACAATCATTGTGAGAAATCTGTTTTACAATGTACCGGCAAGAAAGAAGTTTTTGAAAACCGCCATGACGGAGGGGAGTTATGTAACAGAGCTGATTACGAGGCTATCCCTGTCCCACCCGGAGGTTTCTTTTAAATATATCATTAATGGCAGCAACAAAATTGCCACCTCCGGAAACGGAAAGCTGCAGGATGTAATCTACCACATTTATGGTAAGGATGTTTCTTCGAATCTTTTGCCGGTAAAACGGACGACAGGGGATTTTTCTGTGGAGGGTTACATTGGAAAAGCCTATGTATCCAAAGGAAACCGCAGCTTTGAACATTACTTCGTAAATGGACGTTATATCCGCAGTAACATCGTGACAAAGGCAATAGAAGAGGCTTATAAGTCTTTTGTCATGATTCATAAGTTCCCATTCACGGCACTGCATTTTACCCTTGACAGCAACAAATTAGATGTCAACGTCCATCCAACCAAGATGGAATTCAAATATGCAGACGGAGAGCAGTTATTTCAGTTTGTAAAAGACAGTGTCCGGAAGGCTTTATTAAGTGAGGAAATGATTCAGGATGTTTCTCTGCGGAGTGCCAAAGAAGAACGTGCCATTACTATAGAGCAGCAGAAAAAGAGTACCCAGCATGTTCCGGAACCCTTTGAAAAAGAAGCAAGGGCGATGCGGTATCAGCAGGGTATGATGAATCATCAGGCAGAGGCTGAAAAGAAAGTAAAGCAGGAAGCAGAGAATACTGTACAGATAGCTGATATGAAAGCTGGCAATACTTCTCAGATTCTGATTTCAGAATCTGACCATATATCAAAGATACCAGAGAGGAAAGAACAAAGTACATCACAGTTGCCGGAGCAGAAAGAACAAATTGTTTCACATATGCCGGAATCAAACGAGCAAAATACACCAAAGATACCGGAGCAGAAAGAACAAAATACGCCGCAGGCGGTAATTCAGGACTCCGTTATTGATTCCACTGTTTCAGAAGAAAAGGATTATGGTATCAAAGATACCCAGAATAACACCCAGAACGAAACGGATATCCAGGGGGAACAGCTTTCCATGCCGATGGAGAAGTTCATATCAGAGTCGGCAAGAAAGAAACACCGGTTAATCGGACAGGTATTTAAAACCTACTGGATGATTGAATATGATGAAAAATTATACATTGTAGACCAGCATGCAGCCCACGAAAAAGTCATGTTCGAACGGTTAATGAAGCAGTTGTATGAAAAAAAGGTGATTTCCCAGCAGTTATTACCGCCAAAGGTGTTACATTTAGATAGTGTGGAACATGAAGCGGTTTTAAGCCATATGGAATTATTTGAAGAAACCGGTTTTGATATGGAGGATTTTGGAGATGATTCTATTGTAGTCCGGGCAATGCCGGATGATATTATGGGTGTGGATCCCCAGCTTTTATTTGATGCGTTGTTAAATGCACTGACAGAGGACACTGGCAAGATCAGCCTGGATTTCTTTGTAGAGAAATTATCCACTATGGCATGTAAAGCGGCAATTAAGGGAAATACAGAAATTACAAGTATGGAAGCAGACAAACTGATTGATGAGATGCTGTCTCTTGATAATCCCTATAACTGTCCTCATGGAAGACCGACCATGATTAGTCTGACAAAGACAGAATTAGAAAGAAAGTTTAAACGGATTCAGAATTAAGAAACACATTTTCGTAACATATATCTTATAAAATGTTTAAAACGTATAAAGCAGGATAGAAATATGATAACAAAGAAAAAACCATTAATCATATTAACAGGACCAACGGCTGTTGGAAAGACAGAACTTTCCATTCAGCTTGCAAAGAAGGTAAATGGAGAAATGATTTCTGCAGATTCCATGCAGGTGTACCGTTTTATGGACATTGGAACTGCTAAAATAAAACCAGAAGAAATGGAAGGCATACCACATCATTTAATAGATGTTTTAGACCCAACAAAAGACTTTAATGTAGTGACTTTTCAGACCATGGCAAAAGAGGCAATGAAAGAGATTTATGCAAAGGGCAGGATTCCGATTATCGTTGGTGGAACCGGATTTTATATCCAGGCATTGTTATATGACATTACCTTTGAAGAAACAGAGGTTTCTCCTTATCGGGAAGAGCTTACCCGTTATTATGAAGTTCATGGTGTCCATGCATTACATGAAAGACTGCGGGAGATTGATCCGGTTTCTTATGAAGAGATTCATGAGAATAATGTAAAACGTGTGATACGGGCATTGGAATTTTATCACGATACCGGTTATCCCATTTCTACCCATAATGCCCAGCAGCACCAGAAAGAATCCCCTTATAATTTTGAATATTTTGTGTTGAATGATAACAGAGACATATTATACAGAAGAATTGAGGAACGGATTGATATCATGTTAAAGCAGGGCCTTGTGGATGAGGTAAAGGGACTGCTTGACCATGGATGTACTCCGGATATGGTATCCATGCAGGGTCTGGGATATAAAGAGATTATTCCTTATCTTCAGGGGGAATGTTCTCTGGAGGAAGCTGTCTATATTCTCAAACGGGATACCCGTCATTTTGCCAAACGCCAGCTTACATGGTTTCGAAGGGAAAAAGATGTGACATGGGTAGATAAGACCCTGTTTTCTACGAAAGAGGAGCAGCTTCATTTTATGTTAGAAAAGTTAAAAACTAAGAATATTATTTGAATTTATACACAATGCAGAGTAATTTTTATAGCAAATGCACAGGAGGAATCATATCATGTTTGACAGTTTGGAAAATGCATATCAGACAATGGGAATATCGAAGGAAGTATATATGCTTTGCCAGGAGATAGAGGAATCGCTAAAAGAACGATTTGAGAATATTGACAAAGTTACAGAATGTAACCAGTTAAAGGTGCTGCATGCCATGCAGAAGCATCATTTGGCAGAGGCACATTTTGCTCCCACAACAGGATATGGATACAATGATATCGGAAGGGAAACATTAGAAAAAGTATATGCTGATATTTTTGGAACACAGGCAGCCTTGGTCCGTCCACAGATTACCTGTGGAACCCATGCACTTTCCCTGGCTTTGTCCGCTAATTTAAGACCGGGAGATGAACTGATTTCCCCGGTTGGCAAACCATATGATACCATGGAAGAGATTATTGGTATCCGACCATCAAAAGGTTCCCTTGCAGAGTATGGTGTAAGCTACAAACAGGTGGAGCTGCTTGCTGATGGAACCTTTGACTATGAGGCAATCAAACAGGCAATTTCTACCAAAACCAGGATGGTCACCATCCAGCGTTCAAAGGGATACCTTACAAGACCAACCTTCAGTGTGGCACAGATTGGGGAATTGATTGCATTTATCAAGGATATTAACCCGAATATTATCTGTATGGTGGATAACTGCTACGGAGAGTTTGTCGAGCTTACAGAACCATCCAATGTTGGAGCAGATATGGTAGTAGGTTCCCTGATTAAGAATCCTGGCGGCGGACTGGCTCCAATCGGAGGCTATATCTGTGGAACAGAGGAATGTGTGGAGAATGCATATTACAGACTGACTGCTCCGGGTCTCGGCGGAGAAGTAGGGGCTACGTTAGGTGTTAACAAAGATTTCTTCCAGGGATTGTTTATGGCACCACAGGTAGTGGGTGGAGCATTAAAGGGTGCTGTTTTTGCAGCGAATCTTTATGAAAGACTTGGCTTTACCTGTACACCAAATGCCACCGAATCCCGCCATGATATTATACAGGCTGTCACTTTCCATGATCCGGATAAGGTAGTGGCATTTTGTGAGGGAATCCAGTATGCTGCACCAGTGGATTCCCATGTAACACCAACACCATGGGCAATGCCAGGCTATGACTGCGATGTCATTATGGCAGCAGGCGCATTTATTTCCGGTGCCTCCATTGAGTTATCAGCAGATGCTCCGATGCATGAACCTTATACTGTTTATTTTCAGGGTGGACTATCCTATGACCATGCCAAATTTGGTATTATGAAATCTTTGGCAAGACTGGAAGAAAAAGGACTTATCAAAATTAAAAATGCGTAATCGCCGCCTTGTGAATTTCATCTAAGTATGATATTATATTTTAATGTGACATTTTACCTATAGATTGGAATTTCAGATAGCAAAGGAGTTTTCGTATATGGCAGCAGTAGGCAATTCAAGAAAGAATAACTGGGTTTTAGTAATTATTTTATTATGCGGAATTGTATTAGGCGGTTATCTTGGCACGTTAGCATCCCATGTCAGCTTTTTGAGCTGGCTGGCATATGGCATGACATTTGGACTTACTTCACCGATAGTTCTGGATTTAGGAATATTGGTATTAACATTTGGACTTACGATTACCATTAACATCGCAAGCATTATCGGATTGATTATTGGTATTATCGTGTACCGGATAATCTAAAAGGATGGTGAATCTATGAATTTTCATGATAAAAAAGAAATACCACCCAAATATATATATTTATTTTTAGCATGTATCTGTTTTATATTACTGTTTTTTTCTGTTGTGTTTGAAAGCCGTTTTTCCCCACTTAAAGCTGTGACAAGTGCAGTCATTACACCGATGCAGTCCGGAATTAACGAGGTGGGAACATCTATTTATAACACGATGGCAAACCGCAAAGACAAGAATACTTTATTATCTGAGAATAAAGAACTCCAGGACAAACTGGATGAATATTCTGCCCAGATTAAAGTATATGAGCAGGAAAGTTACGAACTCAAACGATTACAGGAATTATTAGGCCTGCAGGAACAGTATGTGGATTATAACACCATTGGTGCACGGGTAATTGCAACGGATTCCACCAACTGGTTCTACACATTTGTCATTGACAAAGGAACAGAAGATGGAGTACAGGTTGGATGCAATATATTGGCAGACGGTGGACTGGCTGGAATCGTTACGGAAGTGGGTTCTAATTATGCCAAAGTACGTTCCATTATTGATGACAACAGTAATGTAAGTGCCAGCGTATCCGGAACAGATACACTTTGTACAGTATCCGGTGATCTTTCCAACATAAAAGATGGGTATATTAATGTTGGATATATTAACAAAGCGGATACGATTGAGGAAGGTGCCGAATTGGTTACCTCCCACGTCAGTGACAAATTTCTACCGGGATTATTGATTGGATATATTACAGATGTGGAGATGGATGCCAATAACCTGACCAAATCAGCAAAATGTATTCCTGTAGTAGATTTCAATAATTTGCAGGAAGTATTAGTCGTTTTAGATTTAAAAGCGGATTACAAAACAGACTCAACCAATAAGAATATCTATGACAGCATTACAGACACAGAAGATTCTTCAAGCAGCACCCAGCAGGACACGGAGGCTGAAAGTTCTTCCGAAGCAGCTGCAGCATCGTCTGAGGAAATTACCACGACAGAACAGGATGACAATAACAATTCTTCCTCAGAAGATAACAGTTCAGAAGAAGATATTCATGAAACAGATCCGGATAATGGAGAATAGCCATGAAACGATGTATCACAATTGGAATTATTATAGTTATATGTTTTTTATGCCAGTCAACGGTATTTCACTTTCTGGAATTATCCGGTGTGGTTCCTAACCTTCTTTTGATCGTAACCATGTCTTTTGGACTCATGCGTGGAAGAAGGGAAGGTCTTTTAGTCGGTTTTTTTTCCGGATTACTGATTGACATATTCTTTAGCAGTGTATTGGGATCTTATGCATTTATTTATATGACATTAGGCTATATCAATGGCTTTTTCCACCGAATTTATTATGTGGAAGATGTTTTGCTGCCTATGCTTATGATTACAATCAACGATTTCTTATATAATATTATCATTTATGTTGTATTTTTCCTTTTAAGGAACAAACTTGATTTTTTAGAGTATCTGGAAACAATCGTTCTTCCGGAAATGATTTACACAATACTGATTACTTTATTTTTCTACAAACTACTGGTACGCATTAATTTGCGTTTAAAGAGAGTGAAAGAGGCCGAATAATATGATGATACGAGATCTTTTGCGTGCAATAAAAGAATATATAATTGAATATGTATCCCATCGGTTATTTATTGTATCGGTAGTGATATTTATACTTTTTTCCATGCTTGTTGCACGATTGTTTAAGCTTCAGATTATTGAAGGTGCGGAACATCTGAATAACTTTACCTACAAATCCAAAAAAACATTAACCATAGAAGCAGCCCGAGGCAATATTTATGATTGTAAGGGGAATTTGTTAGCATATAACCAGTTAGCATATTCTGTCACCTTTGAAAACAGTACCAAACTGTCTGAAGTTGCGGCTGAGAATAACATTACGGAAAATGAGCTAAAAAATTCTGTTGTAGCAAAGACCATTGCGATTCTTGAAAAGAACGGAGATAATCTCAGTGTTGATTTTCCAATTGTTTTAGATAAAAACAAGCGGCTTAAATTTAATACCAGCTCGGACTCAGAACGGTTACGTTTTCTTGCGGAAGTGTATGGTCTGTCATCATCCGACCAGTTATCAAAGCAGCAACAGGAAGCTTCTGCCCAGGATATTTACGATTATCTTGCTTCCAAGGATCAATTTAATATATCTTCTTCCTACAATACGGAAGAGGCTCTTAAAATCATGAGTGTCCGTTATGCATTATGGTTAAATCGATTTCAACAATATATTTCGGTTATAATCGCAGTGGATATCAGCGATGAAAGTGTTGCAGAATTAAATGAATACAGTTCTGATTTACTGGGAATTAATGTAGTTGTAGATTCTATCCGTGTTTACAATGATTCCAAGTATTTTGCACATATCATTGGATATATTGGTACAATTTCGACAGATGAGATGAAAGAATATAATGAAACACTATCTGAAAAAGATCAATATGGCAGCAATGATATGATTGGAAAAACCGGTTTGGAACAAAAATATGAGAGTACCCTTCGAGGGAAGAATGGCATTGAAGAAATTTATGTTGATAATCTCGGCAAGATTATCGACCGTACCAACGAAGAAGACTCTGTTGCCGGTGAAGATATCTACCTCACCATTGACTCCGATCTTCAAAAATACTGTTATGATACATTGGAAAAAGAAATTGCCAGTGTGTTATTGACCAATATAACGGATAAAGAAGTAGATGAGGATAAGACCAGTGATAAACGCATACCAATTACGGATGTATATTTTGCCTTATTTGATAACAATGCCTTAGATATCACACACCTTGCATCTGATAATGCCGGTGCATATGAAAGAACAGTCAATGATACATTGAATTCAACCAGGAATTACGTACTTTCCCGTGTGCGCAGTATTTTAACAACAGAAAATACTGCCATAAACAGTTTGGATGATGAGTATACTTCTTATATGGAGTATATATATTCCAATTTATCAGATAACGGAATTTTTAATACAAAGAAAATTGAAAGTACAGACGAAACCTACAAAGAATATACTGCAGGTAATATATCTCTTGGTACTTATCTGCAATATGCCATAAACCAGGGTGCCATTGATATATCTTCCTTTGAACTGTCCAGTGATTATTATGATTCCCAGGAGGTATATAATGCATTGGTAGACTATTTGGAGGACATTCTTTCAAAAGATACAGAATTCGACAAAATAATCATGAAGTACATGATAAAATCGAACCGCGTCAATGGAGTGCAGATAATCAACATATTGTTCGAACAGGGTGTTTTGAATAAGGAAACGGATAAAGATTATGCTGATTTTGCAAATGGAACTTTGTCAGATTACAAGTTTATCCGCAAAAAGATTAATAATTTGGAAATAACCCCTGCACAGCTTGCTTTGGATCCATGTGAAGGTTCTGTCGTCATCACCGACGTAGACACTGGTGAAATCCTTGCAATGGTCAGTTATCCAAGTTATGATAACAATTTATTGACCAATTCCGTGGATTCTACTTATTATGCAAAGCTGATTGCAGACAAGACAAAACCACTTTATAATCGTGCAACCCAGCAGAGAACAGCTCCAGGTTCCACCTATAAAATGCTTACCACAATCGCAGCAGTGGAAGAGGGTGCTATTGATCTTGATACAACCATTGATGCACAGGGTATTTTTACGGAAGTAGATCCACCGGCAAAATGCTGGTACTATCCAAGCAAGCATGGTGTTATTGGCATTGAAGAAGCATTAGAGGTTTCCTGTAACTATTTCTTTTATGAGGTTGGATACCGTTTAGGTGGCGGTGAGAATAATTTTTCAGACGCAGCAGGTCTGTCAAAATTATCAAAATATGCCTCTTTATTTGGACTGGATACAACTTCCGGTATCGAATTGGACGAGATTTCTCCAAAGGTATCAGATGAAACAGTTGTACGAAGTGCCATTGGACAGGGAACAAATGCTTATACACCAACCCAGTTGTCCCGTTACGTTACAACCATTGCCACTAGTGGAACCTGTTATGATTTAAGTATTATTAAAGAAATCAAGAATATTGATGGTAAAACTACCTACGAGAATCCGCATAACATTCATGGTACAGTGGATATTGATTCATCACTTTGGAATACGGTTCATAACGGAATGCGGCGTGTTGTTAAAAATCATACAGACGAAAATATGCTGATCAATCAAATTGATGTGGAGGTTGCCGGAAAGACAGGAACTGCGGAAGAAAATCTTGCACGTCCTGCCCATGCTTTATTTGTATCCTATGCACCATTTAATAAGCCGGAAATATCTGTAACAACGGTTATTCCATATGGCTATTCTTCCGGTAATGCAGAGGAATTGGCCGGATTCATTTATGCATATTACTTTGATCCTGAAAAACTGGAAAATGCATCCATAACCGGTAATGTAAATATGTCCGATTAACTTGCTGATTTTGAAGAAATGTTATATAGTATATTGAGGTGTTTTTATGAATAATACAGTCATAATCAAGGGGAACCGGTATGGTATCTCCATTGTGTTGGACAAGGATTTAGAATTTTCCCAGCTGTTAAAAGATTTGGAAATACGTTTAGAAAATGCAGAAGAATTTTTTGACAGCGACAAACAGCTTGCAGTTACCTTTGAAGGAAGGGCTTTATCCAATGATGAACTTGATCAGGTCCTTTCTGTCATAAAAACCTGTTCTAAGTTAAACATCCAATATGTGATGGATGAAAACAGCGAATTGGAAACTACCTTTTTTGATATCATACAGACTGCAAGGGAAACGGAAGCTGAACAGGTAAAGGAAGCTGAACCTGTTGAAGTAT
Organism: Lachnospiraceae bacterium; assembly: GCA_051877755.1. Lineage (GTDB taxonomy): Bacteria > Bacillota > Clostridia > Lachnospirales > Lachnospiraceae > CAG-590. The sequence goes on from JBJEJE010000062.1 coordinate 45,858, forward strand.
CCGGTATCTTTAACACATTGCAGCAGGACGAACCGGATACTATTACACCAGCACCGAATCCCCCGACTTCTGATAATTCTGGGATGTTTTATAAAGGAACACTGCGATCGGGGCAGACCTTAGAATCAAAGGAGTCCATTGTAATCATCGGGGATGTGAATCCTGGAGCAGCCGTTATTGCTGCTGGTAATATTGTAATCATAGGTGCGTTAAAGGGGAACGCAACAGCTGGAGCAAATGGGAATAAAAATGCCTTTGTTATGGCACTGGTAATGGATCCCATACAGATTCAGATTGCAGATATCATTGCCAGAAGTTCAGACACACAAAAAAATGTCAAGGTAAAACAGGAAGCTATGATTGCTACTGTAATGGATGATCAGATATGTATCGAATCCGTTTCAAAAACAGCAATTCAAGATATTAATTTTTAAGGAATAATAATGGAGGATAACGTATGAGTGAAGTAATTGTAATCACATCTGGTAAGGGAGGTGTCGGTAAAACGACAACAACTGCCAATATTGGAACCGGATTAGCCAAATTAGATAAAAAAGTTGTGTTAATCGATACCGATATCGGACTTCGCAACCTTGATGTTGTAATGGGACTGGAAAACCGAATTGTATATAATCTGGTGGATGTAGTAGAAGGGAACTGCCGTTACAAACAGGCATTGATTAAGGATAAAACCTATCCAAATCTTTTTCTGCTTCCTTCTGCCCAAACAAAGGACAAGACGTCAGTTACACCGGAACAGATGAAAAAACTGGTTGAAGAATTAAAGAAAGAATTTGATTATATCATATTAGATTGTCCTGCAGGAATTGAACAGGGCTTCAAAAATGCTATTGCAGCTGCTGACAGAGCCTTGATTGTTACCACTCCTGAAGTTTCAGCTATTCGTGATGCAGACCGAATTATTGGCCTGCTGGAAGCAAATGAAATCAAAAAAATTGACTTAATTGTAAATCGAATCCGCATGGACATGGTAAAACGAGGGGAAATGATGTCCATTGAGGATGTTGTAGAAATACTTGCCATTGACTTAATTGGTGCTGTTCCTGATGATGAGAACATTGTAATTTCCACAAACCAGGGACAACCTTTAGTTGGAGATAATTCCCTTGCCGGAAGAGCATATTTTAATATTTGTAAACGTGTATTGGGAGAAGAAGTAGAATTTTTAGACTTGAATGATTCCGGCTTTTTTAAGAAGCTGTCCAAATTATTCAAAAAATCGAACTAAAGATTGGAGCGGATATTATGGGTTTATTTGATTTATTTAACAAAAAGAAATCTTCCAGTGACTATGCAAAAGATCGTTTGAAATTATTATTAGTATCCGATCGTGCGAATTGTTCACCGGATATCATGGAACAGATTAAAAATGACATTATCGAAGTAATTTCCAGATATATGGAAATTGATGCTTCCGGATTGGATATTCAGATTACACAGACGGAATCCGAGGGTGGCCACGGAACCGTTCCAGCCTTATATGCCAATATACCAATCAAGGATTTAAAGTCCAAATCTGTTAAATAGGTATTTAAAGGAACAGCAGGAGATAAGTATGCTTGAAAATTACCATTTACGAAATTACAACTTCAAATTACTGCTATTAGTTTTTATTGCCGGAACCTTTGGCACATTAATGATCAATAGTGCAGACAGTTCCTATTTGAAAAAACAGATTTTGGGATTCATTATCTGTTTAATGGGTATGGTAGTATTATCTTTGATTGATTACAAATTTATCAGCAAATTTTATGTGATATTATACGGATTCAATCTAGTTTTATTATCCGCTGTGCTTTTATTTGGAAATTCTGCAAATGGTGCACAAAGATGGCTGGGTTCAAAAGATTTTATTACAATACAGCCTTCTGAATTTTCAAAAATTATTTTAATCATATGTGCTGCTCATTTTTTAGCAGAACATAAGGATAACATTAACACTGCTAAAACACTGATCAGTTATGCTGTACTTTGTGCAATTCCATTAATTTTGGTTATCATGCAGCCGGATTTATCTACTACAATTGCAACGTTTGTTATTCTTTTTACAATGCTCTTTGTAGCCGGATTAAGTTATAAGATTATTGGTGTTGCATTGCTGTGTCTGATTCCATTGGCTGGAAGCTTTATCTGGTATATTAAACAGCCGGATCCGTTATTTTTGAAAGATTACCAGGTAGAACGTATTCTCTCTTATCTTTATCCTGAGGATTACGCTTCCACAACACAATATCAGCAGGATAACTCTGTCATGGCAATCGGTTCCGGACAGTTATTCGGAAAAGGATTGAATAGCTCTACATTGGCAACTGTAAAAGATGCCAATCTGATTTCCGAGCAGCAAACTGATTTTATCTTTTCCGTGGTTGGTGAAGAATTAGGCTTTGTTGGAAGCATTCTTATTATTGTAATTTTGGGGTTAATTGTGGTACAATGTATAAGAACTGCAAGAAAAGCAAATGATAGTATGGGGATGTATATTGCAACCGGAGTAGCAACTCTTGTTGGATTTCAAACATTTATTAATATTGGTGTCGCAACCTCGTTATTACCAAATACTGGTATACCACTTCCTTTTATCAGTTACGGACTTTCCTCATTAGTGAGTTCCTGTGCAGGTATTGGTTTAGTGATGAATATATCGTTGCAGCGTAGAAAATACTAGAACATTGGAGGGGTGCTATAATGAATATTGGGTTAATCGCACATGATGCAAAGAAGAAATTAATGCAGAATTTTTGTATTGCTTACAGGGGAATATTAAGCAAACATGAATTATATGCAACAGGTACTACCGGACGGCTTGTGGAAGAAGTCACAAACCTGACTGTACATAAATATCTTGCCGGACATTTAGGCGGAGAGCAGCAGTTAGGTTCTGAGATTGAGCATAATGATATTGATATGGTTATCTTTTTGCGGGATCCTCAGACACCCAAATCCCACGAACCGGATATTAATAATATTTTTATGCTTTGTGACATTCATAATATTCCTTTAGCTACCAATTTAGCAACTGCTGAATTGCTTGTTAAAGCTTTGGACCGAGGAGATTTAGACTGGCGTGAAATGTTCAAATAACAAACGGAAACAATCTTTTATTTATACAGTTATATTTATATTAAGCATCACACTATTATCCGGCTGCAGTTATAACAACTACGATACCGGACAGCCTTTGCATATTGGTTCTACAGTGACCTTGCCAATTGTTAGACCTGCAGGTTTGGCAAGTGAAAATGTTGTAATTCCATATGACGCTTATGTATACGACAACTCTGATTTTGAATATGAAGCAGGACTTTTAATCAACCAGACAAAGAATTCTGTCGTCTGTGCTGTGAATCCACATAAACGGATTTATCCTGCCAGTATGACTAAGATATTAACTGCAATTGTGGTTATGGATGCAATTGAGAGTGGACAGATTTCTTTAAATGATACAGTTGTGATTCAGAAAAAAATAGAATTTAATGAAGATAATGTTACTGCATTAGGATTGGAACCTGGCGATTATATTACAGTCAATGAACTATTACATGGATTGCTGATTTCCTCCCATAATGACTGTGCAATTGCTCTTGCCCGTTATGTTGCCGGTTCTGTCAGCAATTTCGTGGATTTAATGAATGCTAAGGCAGCGGAACTGGGAGCAACAAACTCTCATTTTGTGAACCCACATGGATTGCACGATAATAATCATTATACAACACCATACGATTTGTATTTGATTTTTAAAGAATTTTTAACAAAGGATACATTAGTGCAGATTGATAGTAATAGTACTTATGTATTAACCATGTACAGAGATTCTGAGAAATTAGAAATAGAACTGACTTCCACAAATGGTTTTCTTTCCAATTCCTTTGAAATGCCAACCGGCTATCACATAACCGGCTGGAAGACAGGAACTACAGAAAAAGCGGGAAGTTGCATCATATTGGAATTTGTTAATGATGAAACCAATGAAGAATATATTTGTCTTGTATCAAATGCCAAAGACCATGAAACTCTATACCAGAATGTAGAGGACATGTTAAAGGAAATATACTAAGATTTAGGAGGCAAAGGTTATGATTGAATTAGTTGCAGGAGAAAAGGGTAAAGGAAAAACAAAAATACTTATGGCAAAAGCCAACAATGATATTAAAATAACAGGTGGAAATATTGTATATCTGGACATTAATAATAAGCATATGTACGAATTAAGTAATCGTGTCCGTTTAATCAATGTACCGGAATATAATATTCATTCTGCAGATATGTTTATAGGCTTTATATACGGTGTAGCATCTCAGGATTATGATTTAGACCGCATGTTTTTAGATAATTTTATGTCTATCGCCTGCATCGAAACTGTTGAAGAAGCTGATAAGCTGATCAAAGAACTCTCTATTATATCTGACAAATTTGAGATTGATTTTATAATAGGGATTTCCAAAAACAAACAGGATTTAACACCAGAGCTCCAGAATCTTGTAACGGTTGCATTATAAATTATAACAATCAGGGGCTGCCGCATTATATTAATAATAAGTTCCAAATGCGACAGCTCCTATTTCCTTATATCTCGCTATTCATGCGGCCATAGTAGGAAATTGCATATAGCCCGCCAATTCCGACTATCGCATATATGATTCTTGTAAGCATTGACATCTGTCCAAACAGTGTACTTACAAGATCAAAATCGAAAAATCCAATTAATCCCCAGTTAATTGCACCAATCAAAACAATAGTCAATACTGTATAGTCTAATGCCTTCATATTTTACTCCTTTCTGTATGTGTCAACATACATTTGAATACTAGTATTTTTTGAATTATTTATAAAAATTATACATAGATATTGTAGATATTTTTGAAAAATGGTACAATTAATAGATGTAAATTTGCGGAGGTGCTTATTTTGAGAGGATACAATCAGCGAAGAGATTCCAATCAATTTAAAATAAATATTGGTACCATTATTTTTGGTATTATTTTCATTTATATTATAATACGTATTATCATGTCCCTGCAAACGGAGTCTTTATCCATATATGAAGTCCAAAACAGCTATATTGATACTAACATCAATACTACAGCATTAATCGTGCGGGAAGAGACCTTGGTAGATGCAGACAGTTCCGGCTATGTAAGTTATTACGTCCGCGATGGAGAAAAGATTGGGAAAAACAAGACCGTTTATACTATTGATGAAACTGGAAGTGTTTATGAAAAGATTAAAGATTCTGATTCAGAAGCATTGACAATGACAGATGAAGGTTTAAATGAAGTCAGAACCCGTATTTCCAATTTTGAAAATTATTTTGATTATTCCAATTTTTCTGATGTATACAATTTTAGATATGATATTGAAAATGCTGTATTAGAACTTACAAATGAAGCCTTGATTGAACAACTTACATCTTTGGATGACTCTACCACAAATGTATCCACCTATAAGAAGGTCTCCACCAAAGAAGCAGGTATTATTACTTATTATGAGGATGGATATGAGAATTTTAACATTGATAGTTTCAAAGTATCAGATGTCAACAAAGCAAACTACAAAAAGACAACACTGAAAACAGGTGAAATCATTAATGCCGGTGATCCTGTTTATAAATTAATTACATCTGAGAACTGGTATCTGGTGGCTCCTCTTTCTGAGAAAGAAGTACAGGAAGTGAAAGACAAAGATTCGGTAGAGATTAATATTCATAACAGTTCTAAGAATATTACCTGTTCATTTGAACTGGTCAAGAAGGATGATACCAATTTTATTATTTTGTCCTTAAATCAGCAAATGGTCAACTACATAAATGATCGTTTTATTGATATTGTAATTTTAATGGATCAGAATAATGGATTAAAGATTCCGAATACTTCAATTACGAAAAAGAAAGTATATAAGATTCCATTAGAATATTTATCCAAAGGATCGGATACTACAGCTAATAATCTTTTGAATGTAAAGAAATTGGATGAAAAGGGTGAAATTACCATTAAACAGGTGGAGCCGGATATTTACAAACAGGATGATGAATATTGCTATATAGACCCGAATGATTTTAATGCAGAAGATGTATTGGTAAATACATCCAATAATGAAAATCTCGCATTATCCAATGCCGCAACAACCGAACTTGAGGGTGTATTTTGTGTGAACCAGGGTATTGCCACATTTCGTTATATTGATATTCGTTATCAGGACGATGAATATACAATCGTGAATGCAGATGTGGATTACAGCATTGCATGGTATGACAGAATTATTCTCAATCAGTCCCTTGTAGAAGAAAATCAAATTATTAAATAATAAAAGAGGTGTTTTATTTTGGTAACAGAAAACTATAATTATATTAGACAGCAGGTAATTGAGACAGCACAAAAATGCGGCAGAAATCCAGATGATATAACATTGATTGCTGTCAGTAAAACAAAACCACTATCCGATATAGAAGAGTTATTGGCAATCGGAGTTGAGGACTTTGGTGAAAATAAAGTACAGGAATTGTGTGATAAATATGAACACATTTCCCGTCCTGCACGCTTTCATCTGATTGGACATCTGCAAACCAACAAGGTAAAATATGTAGTGGACAAGGCGTGCCTAATTCACTCTGTGGATTCTGTTAAACTTGCAAAAGAAATCCAGAAAGAAGCAGCCAAGAAAGATGTAACTGCACAAATTCTAATTGAGGTCAATGTTGCCGAAGAAGAGAGTAAATTTGGTCTTCATACGGAAGAAGTCCTTCCTTTTGTGGAAGAGATAGCAACATATCCCAATATTCATATAAATGGATTAATGACAATTGCACCATTTGTCGAAAATCCAGAAGAAAACAGAAATTATTTCCGTACATTAAAGCAATTATCACTTGACATAATATCGAAAAACATTGATAATATTGATATGAATGTCTTATCTATGGGTATGACAAATGATTATAAAGTTGCGATTGAAGAAGGCGCAACCATGGTGCGGGTAGGAACTGCAATATTTGGTGCCCGTAACTATAATATATAAAGGAGATTAATCATGGCAAAAAGCGGAATGAGTAAATTTATGGATTTTCTTAAGCTTTCGGATCCGGAAGAGGATTTCGATGATGACTTATTTGATGATGAGGAGGAAGATGATTATTACGAACCTCCTAAGAAGAAAGCAAAAGAAAAACCAGCAAAGACATATTACGATGATGATGATTTTGATGACGATTATACACCAAAGAAACCGAAAGCAAAATCTTCTAAGGTATCCAGTCCAAGCAAATTAGTATCTATTAACAGTCGTAACAATAATAGGAGTAGTAGTCAAGTGTACGTAATTAAACCACAGGAATTTAACGAAGCGCAAAAAGTAACCGATTATTTAAAGGAAGGGAAAATGATTGTAATCAATATGGAAGGTATTGAAGTTCATGCCGCACAGCGTATTATTGATTTTATCGGAGGTGCCTGCTATGCATTAGATGGTTCTTTGCAGGCAATTTCTGCTAATATTTTTATTGCTGCACCTCAAAATGTCGATGTGACAGGTGATTTGCGTGATGAGATTTTAAATGATTCAACCCTTTCTCCTGAATTAAGTGCATTTTAATTATTTCAATATAATGTATTAGGGTAGGAGGAGATTAGGATGTTAACACCAGTAGATGTACAAAACAAAGTCTTTAAAGGCGGTATTGGTTTCGATAAAAAGGATGTAGAAAACTTTATGGGCGAATTATCCTCTGATTATGAAATGCTATATCGTTCCAATGTAGAATTAAAGGACAAGGTCGCTGCCTTAAATGAAAGTCTTCAGCATTACAAATCTGTAGAAGACTCTATGCAAAAAGCACTGACTCTTTCAGAAAAAACTGCAGAAGAAACCATTAATGCAGCCAATGACAAGGCAAGACAATTAACAACAGAAGCAGAGAAAAAAGCGGAAACTATTCTTGCTGATGCCAAGCAGGAACTTTTAGATACCAAAAATGAGATTCACCGTCTGCAACAGCAGCATAAAAAGTTTAAGGCACAATTTACTCAGGTTCTGAATGCCCAATTAAAGATTATGGACGGAGAAATGATTGAGATTGATTTAGGTCCGGGATTTGAAGATTCTTCTTATCAAGAGGGAGGATTTGGTAATTTCTCAGGTGGTGGCCTTGGAAGTGAAGGCGGTCTCGGTGGTCTCGGCGGTGGCGGTGGTTATGTTGGCAGCGGCGCAGGCGGATTTGAACGCACCAATCAGGATCCTGCATTTGACAGAGGAACGTTAAATATGGATCCGTTTGCAGATGCAATGAATGGCGGTGGACGTTTCAGCAGACAAACCGGCGGTGCCTATAATGGCAGTAATACTTCCAAAAAGAACAATACGAAAGCAAAAGATAACAAATCTTCCTTAAATGTAAAGAATACAGCCCCTGGTGCAAATAAAGTCAAGAAGAATTTCGGTACATCACCTTCGGATGCTGAACCACAATCATCTTCAAAACCAATACATACTGCTTCGGATACAGCTAAGCAGAAGGCAGGTGCCGTACCACCAAAGAAACCTGCAGCTGATGCAGTTACCCAGACTGCTGCAACTAAAGTGGATACAACGGCAAAACCAGGTGCTCCAGATGATACAAATACAACAACTACATCCAATACAATGGCTTCTAATTCAGAAGCTGCAGCTGCTCCTGCAAGGGAAAAGGTACAACCAAAGGCTGCCCCTGCTGGTTCAACAACTGCTGCGAAACCGGAACCTCCTGTTCAACATGCAGAAGAACCGGTTCAGGTATCTGGTGAAGTAGAAGACAGAGTGAATGAATCGAATATGTTAGATTCTGAAGACAATTATAGTGATGGTTTTGACTTTGTAGAAGAGGAAGCAGCTTCTGCCTATGACACACCAAACACAGAATCGTCTTTCCAATCATATGAAGCAGAGAATTCAGCCGCATCTTATGATGAAGATACCGTATCTGGCGAAGTAGAAGACAGAATTAATGAGTCAACAATGCTGGATTCCGAAGATAATTACAGTGATGGTTTTGATTTTGTCAGCGAAGACTTTGGTACAGAAGAATCTACCCCATCTTCTGATTCTTCAATTGCTGAGAATATGAATACAGAAGAAGAAACCTATTCTGGCGAAGTAGAAGATAAGATCAACGAAGCAACTATGCTTGACTCAGAAGATAACTACAGCGATGGTTTTGACTTTGTTGTAGGCAATGAAGCAGAAGAAGAGATTCCAACTATCCTTTCTGAAGGGGCATCTTTCTCTGAAGGTCTTGGAGGTGGATTAGGCGGTTTTGATTCTACATCTTCCAATGATTCCGGATTAAATATTGATCCATTTGGCGAAAATGGAGAGGACGATGTATTTGTTGGCGATGTAGAAGATAATGTGAAACAATCGAATCTAATCGGAAATGCAGATGATGAAGAGGAAGGATTTAACTTCTTATAAGAAGACAACACATATAACGGGAGTACACTATATTGAACACAAATCATTCAACCCATAATACAAAGCTGATTGCAGGTAGTTATCTGCCTGCAATCATTTCTTTTGTTTTACTGGTTCTTGTAGATCAGCTTAGCAAATTTTATATTGACCATACCATGAATTTATATGATTCAATACCTGTTATTCAGGATATATTTGAAATTCATTACATTCGAAATTCAGGAGCAGCCTGGGGATTATTTCAAAACAGACAGATTTTATTTTATATCTGTACAGTGATTGTTTTTATTATTGGCTGTGTTGTTTTTGTGCGCTGTAAAAAAGCAGACAGATTTAAGGATATCCGGATCCTTATTGTTCTTATATTATCCGGTGCAGCAGGTAATTTTATTGACCGGCTGCGATTTCAGTATGTAATTGATTTTTTCTATTTTAAACTAATTGATTTTCCGGTATTTAATGTGGCAGACTGCTATGTAACAATTGGTTTTATCCTTTTACTTTTACTTATATTATTTAAGTATAAAGAAGAAGATTTAGAATATTTGATGAAGTGAGGTATCTATTTATGGAATATAATTTAGAATATCCTGACATTCCATCAGAACGAATTGATAAATATATCAACGAACAAATTCCAGAGTTCTCGAGATCTTACATTCAGCAGCTTATCCGGGAACATAATGTTTTAGTAAATGGTCAAATATGCAAAGCAAATTATAAATGTAAATTAAATGATTTGATACACATCAAATATGAAGAGCCGAAAGAACTTGACGTTGTTGCCGAAAACATTCCGCTTGATATTGTATATGAGGATAACTCCATTATTATAGTAAACAAACCTAAAAATATGGTAGTCCATCCGGCAGCAGGCCATGAAACAGGAACATTGGTAAATGCCTTATTATATCACTGTAAAGATTCTCTTTCCTCCATCAACGGCGTAATACGTCCTGGGATTGTACATCGGATTGACCGAAATACCACAGGTATTTTAGTAATCTGCAAAAATGATCATGCCCACAAAATTCTTGCAGAACAGTTAAAGGAACATTCCATTACCAGAAAATATCATGCCATATGCTATGGCATTTTTAAAGAAGCGGAAGGAACTGTAAATGCTCCCATTGGCAGACATCCGGTGGATCGAAAAAAAATGGCAATCAATCATAAAAATGGAAGAGAAGCAATTACCCATTACCGGGTTCTTCAAACTTTGAAAAATAATTATTCCTATATTGAATGTACCTTAGAAACCGGAAGAACACATCAAATCCGTGTTCATATGGCATCCATTGGACATCCTTTACTTGGAGATGATGTATATGGTCCTAAAAATGCCAAAATAAAAGGGTTGGAAGGTCAGACACTTCATGCCAAAACACTGGGCTTTATCCATCCGGATACCGGAAACTATATGGAATTTGATTCTGAACTTCCAGATTATTTTCAAAAACTTCTTGATAAATTAAAACAATAAGAAATATTTATTTCTGCAGCAACGAAACCAGGCATCCGTGCAAGCACGGATATTTGGCGTCTGCCGCGAAGGTAAAATACTCCGTTGCTTTCTGCGGGGTATTTAATTTTTATCAGGATGTTCTCTTAAGGTAACAGCATCCTTTGCCTTCATTCGCTGCCAGTCATCAATATCTGCATAATGCTTTTTTGTTGTATTAACATCTTTATGACCTAAAACATCCGCAACTAAGTATATATCTGATGTTTGCTGATATAAAGCGGTTCCATAAGTACTTCGCAGTTTATGTGGCGTAATCTTCTTAAGCGGTGTTGTGATTCTCGCATATTTTTTAACCATATTTTCAACACTGCGGACAGATATCCGTTTACGCTGAGAACTTAAAAATAATGCATTTTCATGACCTTCCACAGTCACGATTTTCTTCCGTTCTTCCAGATAATCCAATAAGGCATCCCTGGCTTCCTTACCAAAATATACATATGCCTCATAGCCGCCTTTTCGTACAATCTTAATACGGTCATAGTCAAAATCCACATCATTAATGTCCAGTCCAACACATTCTGATACACGAATACCGGTTCCCAGCATCAGAGTCAGTAATGCCAAATCCCTTATTTTTGTTTTCTCATGATATGCCTGCTGATGATTCGATAATTGATTCCCATATTCAACGTTATCCAAAAACTGGGCCACTTCATTGGCCTCCATCCGTACAATGGCTTTATCATGAATTTTAGGCATATCTACAATTTTAGTTGGATCTGCATGTATCTTGTTATTTTTATATAAATAGGAAAAGAACATTCTCAATGATGTTAATTTTCGTTTTAATGCACGTTCGCTATTTGTAAATTGCCGCCCATCCTTTTCATAAACCTTTAAATAATCCATATATTCCTCAATATCTTCCGATTCAATCTGATCCATTACCTCCAATGGAACATCAGCAGGTTTTGTATTCTTTAAAGCAGGATTTGTTGTACATAAAAAATCAAAAAAGGTCTTCAAATCCCTTGCATAACCAAGACGGGTACGCGGAGCCTTTGAATATTCAATTGCACGGAAATAGTTAGAAACATATTTGGGCATATCCTGTAAAACATCACGCATTAATAATACATTATGTATTTCTTCCTGTTCATGATATGTTTTGTCTGCCATAAAATGACCTCCCTTTTTATATATGACTTTTTCGTTAAACCTGGGTTTTGCGAATAGTTTGTTTTCGATATATACTTTATAACATAACTACACTGCTTTTGTCAAATGGATTTTATATTATTGATTTTATGCATATGAATATCAAGGACCGGCATTAACCGGTCCTCTAAATATTATTATTCTTTCAATGTTGCATGAACAACAATATAACTTTCTCTGGATACATTTTTGGCACATGAAATAATTGTTATGGTTCGATCATTCGTCTGATTACAATAACGACTGGTATTATTCATATTTTCATAATATACTTCATTAACAATATATTGGTCTATATTATATTCCGTCTGAATCTGAATCAGGCTCCCTTTTTTTATCTCATGTAATCGGTTCAGAGAATGTCCATAAAGTCTGGATGCATGTCCACAAATAATATAATTTCCACCATTTTTATATCGCATATCTGGATTTGCCGTAATAAGCCCATAATCCTTAAGATATTCTTCCCTTTGACTACCAGTATATACAATTTTCTCTAAATTAATATCCGGAATTGTGATAATACAGTCCTTATCATTTTCCATTGTATTAGATGGAAAATGACTATTATATTTCTTTTCTTCAACATCATAATTTACATTTGAAGTTTGAAGAGAATTATAAAAATCTATGTTAGATAATTGACTTGTTTTTTTATCATCCTTATATCCTTCTAAATCCAAATCATTGTTATACAATAATTGGTAATGTTTAATGTAATCATGTTCCTTCTGTTCTCTCAAGTAGATACGATAATATAGAATACAATATAAAATTACAATACATAGGATAACAAGCCATATTACACCCCATAATATTTTTCTTCTTTTTCGCATTATACAAACTTTTCCTCTTTCCTTATATTCCATATACAAATAAGTATAGAAGCAAGCAGTGTAAAAAAGACAGCAATTAATCCTGCTTTATAATGTTCCTCAAATCCAAGTTTCAAAATTGGCGTATTGGTAATATTAAGAACTACTGTATCCTTTGACTCTAATTTAAATTTGTACTTATTATTGGTTGAATAATAACCATCTCTACATTTGGTTTCCACAAAATAATAATCACCATATGGAAGATTCTCTACCTGAATTTCACCCTTTCGATCAGTCTTATAAACACATATCTTCTGCTTATTCTGATTATATAATGTAAATTCAACATTCTTTAATGCTTTTCCCGTATTGGCATCTGTTTTGATTATTTTAACTGCAGCTTTAGATAAATAATTGACAAATGGCTGTTCTGTCAAATCAATCTGAATGGATTGATTCTGATTAGCCTTTACCTCAAAGGGATATTTCTGTTCATCTATTTCATATCCAGGCTTTGTCTTTAATTCTTTTAAATAATAATTCCCAATTGGAAGTTTACCATGATACTCCGCCATTCCACTTTGATCTGTCACCAGATAACCAATACAGGAATCTGTCAACAATTGTTCTCCTGAAGAAAATGTATAGTCAAAGCCCTGGTAAATACCATAAACAATACCTTCTAATGGAACATTATCGTAATAAATTCCTTTTTTCCCAACTTGCATCTTTTCTCCAAGTTTCGAAATTGTTAAGGTACACTCACACAATTCATTATAAAAAGTTTCTTCTATAAGCGGTTCTTTCCATTCAGAAATGGTCATCTTATCTTCTGTTTTACAGATGATATCTTTCTTTTCAAAAATCTTGATATAATTATCCGGACAGGAATCTTCGATACAATAATAGGAACCATATTCCATATGTTCAAAAAGCGCAACACCATTAGAATCGGTTGTCTGTGAAGCCACTAAATGATTCTCTTCATCATATATGGAAAATGTCACTTTATCTAATGGTGCCTTATCATATTGATAAATAAAGTACGCTCCATTCTCATTTATCTCTTTCGTACATCCTGAAAAAACTTCACCATATTTTGTTAATTTAACTTTATACTTTTTCTTGGAATTGACAATTTCTTTGAATGCCAGATATCTGCTACTGTCCTCTTCGGACAAAGTAAAATCCTCCTTCTTAATTGTAATAACTCCATCATCTATAATATATCCTTCTGGAACCTCCAATTCTTTTAAATAATACTCACCGTAAACCAAATCGGTATATGTAATATTCCCATCTTCATCCGTATACGCTTCTTCGATTAATGTATCTTTTTTTACGATAATATTTCCCAAAGCATCTTGTATATCTTCTCCTGCATAAAGTCCAAATTTGCAATCTTTTATAGGTGTTTTCTTCACTTCTGCTGTATTTCTTGCATCCGGATAATATTTAAATATCTGAATTTGACATTTTTTTAATGTATTAACTAAGGAATATGTTACTTCATTATATTTTCCATTATTATCTTTTGTAATTGAAAAATCAAAGGTCTCTGAATTAAGCAGATGTAAGTTTGATGTCTGGTTTTCTTTTAAATAATAACTACCCATTAGCAAATTATCTACATGTACTTCTCCCCTGTCATCTGTAATTAAATCTGCAATTTTTTGATCCTTTTTATAGAAAACATTATCCTTTAAATAAATATCTTTTTTGGCATATAAAGCAAACTTGATATTTGAAAGAGGTACAGTCTGATTCGTCGGCTGGAATCCATCTTTTGTAAATGCAATCTGCTCTCCCTCTTTATATATATGTAATTTTCCTAATATTGGCTGATTCTCTGCTTCAAATTCATATAAATATTGATTCTCAGAAATCTGAAATTCCTGACCATTCCAGTCATTAATATAATTCTCACCTGCAGAAGCTTCAATAATTTTAAACTTTCCGCTCTTATTATTAATATTAATATAAAGATTACCACTTGTATAGCGCTGGCTGTTCGCGTCATATACCATATTCTTATAATACACATAATCTCCAATTGTATCGTCAAATTGTAATATTTGAAAAACAGCATCATCAATTATATCACCGGTAATACTATCTCGTTTAATGAGATCTGCCTTACCTATTAGGATTCGCAGTTTACAAGAGTCCTCCTGCAACGAATCTCTATATAAAAGCCCTCCTAGTTCCTGAAATGAATTTTCAAATCCGGAATCTGAGCATTTCCAGAATCCGGCAATCTGTCGATTAAAATTCATACGTTCCAACACATCCACCACATATACCCCAGGTTCAAAACTATCCACTGAACTTGACGACAGCTTCACATTAAAATCGGAATCATACTGGTCAGCAGCAGATTCAATGGTACAATTTACCAGTTCATCATTACTATTATGCACTTCTGCCATTCTAAGATATTCTGTGACTACTGCATTTTCTGAACTGACATTACAGCCTATCGTTGGACTAACCAAATTATCACCATCAAGCAAAAGCCAGTCGGAATCCATTTGCTTAAAAGAAAAATGCACAGCCTGGAAATTACCATTCTTCAATGTAATATTAACATTACAGCAGTAATTATATAGTTCTTCCGTTTTCTTGCTAAGTGTGCCTGTATCAGACTTATATGTTATCAATTCATAATTAATACCATAAGCACTCTTATCACCACCATATTTGTAAATCAAAGCATGGATAACCATTTGTGTCATATAGTAATCTAGCACATAATTACCCGTTGTAAACTTGGCAGAAGCCTTTGAGCCCCATTCTGTAGTTCCAAGATACATTGCTACACCAAGCCTGGCTCTTAATTCATCTGAAAAGATTCCATTTTTCTCGCCAAAATTCTTATCAAATGCAATATGTTTGGAAAAATCCATACAGTATAAAAGAGAACCTGTATCAATACTTTGTTTGATTGATGTTTTATAATCGGAACTATTATATGTTGCAAAAGAAATGAAGGGTACGCTATCAACTGTATAGATATATTCTTTCTTTTGGTATTTAGAGGGTAATGCTTTTAAAATCGTATTATAATCATAATGGGTTATTTTCATAGCATGAACTTCTTGGTTTGCAACGCCTGTTACACTCCAAAAGATAACTGCCACTGCTATGCATGAATAAAGAATTATTTTGTTTAAAAAATAATGTTGTCTCATATAATGTCCTTTCACAGACATTATGTGTGAAATAAATGGAAAATTTAGAATGATGTAATTATTACACATTCCTATTTTCTTGTCAAGATAGAAACGCCAAATTCAGCGTTGAGGAATAAATTCATTTTTCGGAATCCAATCAACGCTTTTTTCTT
>JBJEJE010000063.1:0-3101 GCA_051877755.1 Lachnospiraceae bacterium
CTTCTTCCTCGTCCTCCTCATCATCTTCATCAAGGAACTGCTCTTTCTTTTTCTTGACTACCTTGAAATAGTAGCCTGCGCCGATGCCAATAACCGCAATGATGCCAAGCACGATATAGGTTCCCATCGGATTGTCGTTCTGTGCGGTCTGTTCTTCCGGTTCCTCGGTACTTTCTTCCGTACTTTCCTCGCCATCCTCCGGTAATTCTTCCGTTTCTTTAGTATCCGTTTCTGTGTTATTGTTCGGCAGTGCGCTGTCACTTACCGGGATTGCAGACTCCAGTGCTGCGGAATTTTTCGGAAGGGTTTCGCTGTTATCCGTTGTCGCATTTAACAAATCATTTTCACTGATTTCGGTAAGAAAATAAACCAGTTCCTCATCACCGTCCCTGTCGATAATCAGATAAAACACCTTATCGCTTGCGGTCTGAATGGTGTAAAACTCTTTCCCCCTCTCCGACTGTTCTGCATTATTTTCTGTCTGCTCCGAAGCATCTGCTTCCTGCATGGCGGCTTTCTTCTGATCTGCAAGGCTTGTTTCCGATGTGGTATTGCCCTCGCTGTCTGTTTTCGTATGCTCCGTTACCTGTCCGGTGGCAGAGGAAGGCTTGGTTGCTTCTGCACTGACCGGGAGCTGCTTAGCCGGATCGCTTTCGTTACTGTCCTCCGCTTCCGGATCAGTGTAATACGGATTGGCTGTCTTATAGACCTCTGACATATTTCCTGCATTATCCATTGCGGAAATGGTAAAATACTGATACCCTGCATCAAACTGTTGCAGACGGATATTCAAAACACCATTTGTCAGCTCCGTAAATTCATAACCATTCACATAGACTGCCTTGATACCGGAATCCGTATCGTGTGCCTGTACGCTTAACAGACCATCGCTGACCGCCGCATTTAAAGTTGGCTTGGTAAAATCAAAGCATTTAATATAACGGTTTTTCTCATAGGTATTGCCCTTCTGGTCTGTCACAAGCACATAGACGGTGCAGTTTTCCGAAATCTCCACATACATATCCTCTGTGATGTCTGTCCAGCTTCCATTCTGTGCGACTTTCGCCTGTACGCTTTTTACGGTAAAGTTGCCGGACTTTGCCACATCTTCAACTAAGATATGTACCTTTGTGGTATCATTGTGCCACCCTGTCGGTGTATTGATTGTGATTTTCACGTTGGGATTCACATACTCACAAAGACTGTAATCCTCTTTGCAGACCTCACATTCCTTATCCACCGAATACTGTGAGCATTTTTCCTTACAGGTACATTCCGGTGCGGGAATGTCATTGCCGGACACCGTTGAGCTTTCCTGTTCACTTTCTTCTTCCGTTTCCGTAGACGATGTTTCTGCTTCACTCTCATTTTCCTCTGTATCCGTATCCTGTGCCTGTACCGATACGGTATTGCCGCTGTTTGCCATAAATGCCCCAATCGGCATACAGAACAATACTGCCGATAAGATAAGGGACATGATCACCTTAACTGATAACTTTTTCTTCATTTCCTGTTCTCTCCTTTTCTTTTTGTGCTAATAACTGCAAAATCTCGTCCTCGCTGAATTTGATAAGTAATTGCAGCTTCTCGGACGAGATTTTATGCTTTTCGATAATATCCAGTTTTTCAGCTCTTTCCGCCATATGTTTTTCTTCTTCCAGGTTCTTTAACTTTGCCTGTATGGTGGCGAGCTGTTCTTTTGTCTTTGTGATTTCCTTTTCTATTCTCTGGCTTTTTGTCATAGTATCTCACTTCCTCTAATTCAATCTTCCAAAACTGTAAAAATGGCTCTGCCAGTACGGAGTGTTAATGGAAGCATATTTGATTGGATCGCCACAGTGTATCATTACCCCGTTGCCGCAGTAGATGCCTACATGACTGACTGCACCTGCTGAATTATAGGTGCCTGTGAAAAAGATAATGTCTCCCGCTTTCGCTTCGCTTGCCGATACGGGAGTACACTGGTCATAAATGCCCTGTGCGGTTGTTCGTGGCAGATTGTGTACGCCGCTGTTGGTAAATACCCAGCACACAAAACCAGAACAGTCAAAACTTGTGGACGGGGACGAACCGCCCCATACATACGGATAGCCCAAATACTTGGCTGCTTCCTCCATAAGTGCCTGTACGGTTGCATCATCATAGGAATCCGGTGGTATGGCATTTCCCGGCGCACCGCCGCCACCTCCCGGACTTTCCCCGTAAAGCGTTCCCTCGCCTACATCAAAGTAAAATAACGGATTATAATACTCTCCGTTATATAAGCACTCGATATGCAGATGGCTTCCGGTACTGCTTCCGGTGTTTCCCGTAGTTCCGATTACCGTCCCTTTGGTTATGCTCTGACCTGCACTGACACTCAGGCTGTCCATGTGGGCATATTTTGTGGTGTAACCGTCTTTTTCGATGACCACATAATTTCCGTAATAGCTGTCATAAGCTGCTGTCGTGACCGTCCCGTCATGGGCTGCATAAACGGTTGTGCCTGTTGGCACCGCTATATCCACACCCCTGTGCAGTTCCTCATTTCCTGTGTTCGGGTTCTTGCGGTATCCATAATAGCTTGAAATATAGTTATACCAGTACAGATCAAGCGGAGAAGCAAACTGCTGTAAAAGCCCGCCTGTTTCTGCATACATGGCAAAAATCTCTGTCTGCTCCGCATCCATCTTTCCAGCAACAATGGTTTCCAATGGTTTGACCGTAAGCACTACCCTTAATATGCTGACTTCGTATTCCTCCTCTTCCTCGTATTCGTATTCTTCCTCTGTCTCCTCTCCTGTTACCGGATCAGTAACAGTGCGTGTGCCTGTCTTGGTTACTGTCCTTGTCCTTGTTTCCGTATCCGGTGTAAGAGTCAGCGTATACATCTCATCAAAAAGAGCCTGTACCTCGCTTTCCACTTCACTTGCGGTAAACTCCGTATGGACAGCCGATAAATACCCGATCAGCGTAAACGGATTGTGCCCGATTTCCCCCAGATTATAGGAATACTCATCATATCCCGGATAATCGGTTTCAATATTGTCAATCTCATTCTGAAGGTCAAGCTCCAGTCTGGTAAACTGCAAGTCTGTTGCATCAATCTCTGCCGGTTCGCT
>JBJEJE010000064.1:0-61315 GCA_051877755.1 Lachnospiraceae bacterium
TATTATTACTTATAATTTCCATAAGAAATTGATCTGTTTTTTTTCTTTCTTCCATCAATATTTTATTTACCTTGTCAAAATCAACATGACGTTCTAGCACATCAAAGTCGTCATAATCTATTACATGCCTTTGCTCTTCCCCAAGCAAATCAAGAAATTCTGAAAGTCTTCCAGAATAATTTGCAGGATATATACATACAGGTTCCGTATTAAGATTCATTGAAAAAGCAGTTGCATGAAAGGAATCTGTAAGAACTAATTTGGCATGGTCAATTAACGTAATAAAATCAAAAATTCCAGGCATCAAAATACTTTTTCCGTTCCTAAAGACTTGGTCAAATCTCGTACATAAACGATATAATTTATAACCTGTATGCTTTGATAACTCTTCTGCATATCTGTCAAACTCCCTACTTCGATTCAAATTATAAATAAGAATATAATCTTCAATAATTTTGTTTTTAGGTGCAACCTTTCTCCAAAATGATGGAGGCATAGCTAATGTTGGATCCAATATTTGAACTGCATTATCGTAATGATATTGTTCTTTTAAAATAGTAATACCGCTTTTTTCTCTAACAGAAATTTTTTCAAAACGCTCAATATAGTTTCTAGATTTCTCAATCTCGTTTTGTGTAATAACATTCTGCCCAAAACTTGATGCATATGCATATTTCGGTTTATTATCCGGAGCAAAACTAAGATATAATGGTGGTAGGACACCATTATTCCATCCTGTATTCCATACCTGATCACTTCCAGAAAAATATACGTCTGCACAATCCTCAAACTGTGTAAAATCTTCCTCACACAAATATTTTTTTTCTGTTAACTTTATATATTTTTTTTGAAAACCTCCAAAAAGATGTTTCCAATATAATAAAGTTGGTAAAATAGCCGGAATTTTAATAGGATTACCTTTTGTAAATGTATTCATTAACGATATACCATATGTATCCGGTCTTCTATAATCTATAAATACTACATCATCAAAGTATTCTTTCAATTTTTCTTGTGTTGCATATGTTTGGAGTTGTGTTCCATAATTACATACATTATGTAAAGTAATCACAGCCGCTTTCATTTAAAAATCACCACCTAAACAAATTCATATATTTCCTAAAAAATATATATCGTATTAAAAAAAACACTATTTCCGTAACAGATCTTACTATTGCAATATTAAATAAATTAAATGAGTTTGTCATAATCAGAACCAGCAATAATATAATATGCAACATAACTGAACAAATTGTTGATATAGTAGTTTCCTTTGTTTTTCCTATCGCCCCAAGTGTCGGCCATCCAAAAAGAATAGAAAAAAAACCAAAAAACATAACAGGAATTAACAATCTAAAAATCGGAACCGCTGCAAGATATTCTTTACCTCCTAATATAATCATAACAATATCTGAGCAAAAATATATCAATATACAACCTATCCCAATAAGCGGTAACATAATTTTTATAATCTTCTTTATCAATCCTAAATCTTTACTTTTAATCATTTCCGGATATATTCCGTCAGATATTGGAGTATAACAAGCTTGTACTGCTGTAACAACCTGCATACAAACACTCCAATATGCTACCTCTGTAGCACTTATTTTTATTCCAATTATTAATGTACTTAATGCATTAAATGAAGTTGATGCTACATTCGATAAAAAATATACAAAAGAATCATATATGGATTTCCATACCTTTTTTAATCCGGAAATATGTACAGATAACTTTAATTTTTTTAGTTCATAAAGGACTAATAATATAGCTATTGCAGAACCCAAAATATCAAAAATAGGAATCAACAACAAATCAGCATCATTATTAACCATCAAAAATGTTAATATAGTAGAAATCACTTTCATTACTATAAAACGAATTGTAATAACATGCATAATCTCTAATCCCCGAAAGAGAAAATCCATTAAAAAAATAGATTCAAACACAACTAGATATGATAAAAAAGTATATAACCTATGACCTCTTAATATCGGTAATGCAATCGTTAATATTGCAAGTAAAACAAATGATGCAATTCCTAACAATACTTTCGCAAGCAGTGTATCCCCGATAACATATCCTAGCTTTTTTTTATCTTCTCTAACATTAACAACATCCTTCGTGGCAGATAAAGCAAAGCCAAAATCCACCACAATTTGCATATAACTCATAACTGTTTTGACATAGGCTACCACACCATATGTTTCTGTTGAAAATACCCTAGTCAAATACGGCAATGTTATAAAAGGAAACAACATTTTTGCTATATTAAATATCAATAACATAGATGTGTTTTTTAATATTTGGTTCTCTTTCTTCATATTACGAATTGCATCCTATCCTCTCTTTACTTTGAAATATATTCTCCATAATATGCAATAACATGGGTAACCTATTTTCAACAAAACAAAAGCGACCCTATCACGCTTCGGCGTTTTTGGATTTCTCAAAATCTGTGAACTTACATTTCTTAAATATGTAATCATTTCATCTCTTAAGTTGTCAATATTAGCTACACCTATCATCTGATTCAACGTACTAAACCTTGCATATGCACATCTTCTCAATGTAGCTTGGTTCAAGTCAGGATATTTATTATTTACATAATTTGCCATCCGGTCTGTCATTTCGATAAGATCGAGCTTTTTATTATTAAATTTAGATGTAACTATGGAATTACTTCGAATAACATAATAATACTTGGGTTCAAATCCATATGCTACCTTATCACATTGATCAAACAATAGATATGATGTTCCTATATCTTCAAATAATTTTCCTCTAGGAAATCTTACACTTTCAAATAAGGATTTATGATATAATTTTGCATAGGCACAAGTATCAACTTCATCATGGTAACACATTTTCTCAATACATTCTTTGCCAGATAATACTCCTATTTCGCCATTCCCACTATGTTTAACTTTACCATTACCTGTATAATAAAAGTGCAATGAACATATAGATAATTTACATTTATTTTTTTGGATTAAATTATATAAATATTGAACATAATCCAAATCCAAATAATCATCTGAATCAACAAAAGTCAAATACTCACCTGTCGCCATTTCTATTCCACAATTTCTTGCATCAGATAGCCCACCATTTTCTTTATGAATCACTTTAATTCTTTTGTCATCTTTTTTATACTCGTCACATATCTTTCCAGAATCGTCTATACTGCCATCATCTATAATAATAATTTCAAGATTATCATATGTTTGATTTATTATAGACTCTAAACATTTTTTTAAGTAATCTTGGACATTATAGACCGGTATGATTACAGAAACTAATGGTAACTTTGAATCTTTTTCTTCCATTTCCCGCCTCCAACATATATCAACTTTTTTATTGAATAATCCAATTAGATACATTAAAACTTTAGTTTTGTTCAATCATGTAAAAGATTTAATTAATGTTTAGATTTCCTAAAAGTTCTTTTGAAACAGTTCTGTCAACATTTCTTTTATAATGATAATTCTCTTTTTATTAGACTTGCATTCTCTTTCATCTAATACTGCCGAATAATATTTGAACATTTTATATTGTTACAATTACCGAAATTAAAGTTTGCTTACTTATCATACATTACCTTTTATCCATTTAATCTTAATTTTTTCAAACAACAATGCAACTCCAAGCGGAACAAAGAGCCCAACTAATAAATATGGCACTGTAATTATGTTTTGAATCCAATTACAATTTACTTTTATAACAGGAAATTCATAAAGCTTATTTTCTTTAAAAAATACTAATAAAATCTTAGAAACAATCAAGAATGCAGAATAATGTAATATCATAATAGAAAATGAATGCTTTCCTATGTATTCAAGTAATTTTCCTTTCTTTATCATATTTATTTTTGTGGCAATTCCCAATATCATATATGAGCCCACTAAACAATTTACAATCAAGAAATCCGGACTTAAATACATATTTTGATTTACACTTATTGTTCCATAAAAACTATTCATTATTATGATTAAAAAAGAAATTAAAATATATATTTTTTTATAAACAATCCTTTCTTCGTTTTTATGAAATATAACACCCAAATAGAAAACAGCAAGCATAACTAGAGAATTATTACACCTCGGAATTGTAATTCCTTTCTTTGTAGCTATATTTCCTATAAAAAACAAACTAAACACCAAAAATAACCTTATGTATTCTCCATTAATTCCTAACTTTATTTCCATCTTTTCACTAAAAATCGAGATTATAAGAAACATTATATTAACAAAAATCAAGACAACAGAAAACCAAAGTGTTCCACATAACGGTTCCCGACCTGCTAAACATATATCTTTAAAAATAGTTATTATTAATTCTTTTAAATTTAAATATTCAACATAATGATTAAAATAATAGTACGAAGACGAATAAATACCAACATCTAACAAAAAATTTCTTAATAATGTAAAAATAATTTCACACATAGCATAAGGGACATATAAGCCAAAAAATTTCTTTTTGAAAAATCTATATGGATCTTTGCTATTATTGTCGTTATATAAATACCCTGATATGAAAAAAAATAATGGCATATGAAATAAATATATAATTGTTGATATTGGAGGAATACTACAATGTCCTAAAACAACTAAAATAATACCTATTCCTTTTGCAATATCAATTCTTTTGTCACGCATTTTCCTTTATTCTCACTCACTTTCATTTTTTTGTTTTTTCTTAATATATACAACAATATCCAAATCGAATAAAAAGCGTAAGAATCAAATTGTAAATATAAATATAAAATCATAAAAAAAATAATTTTCATATTACTATTCAATAAATACTTCCAATACTTTATTAAATAAAAGGCAATAATCCAAAAAAGAACTAGTCCAAATTCACTTATTATTCTAATATATAAACAATAAGCAACACTGTCAGAAGAAAATTCACTGTCTATTAAGCTATCTATCTCTCGTGTATTCCAATGTTTATATTCAGATTTTGCTTCTGCATGACCGTCTTGCAATGGAATTAACGCATTTCCATAACCATATCCAAATAAAGCATTTAGTTTTTTATGATTATATCCTTTTATACTAGCATTTATACGAAACCATCTTGATGCCAAAGAACCATCGGCATAAACCCCCACCTTCACAATTGATCTCACTCGGTAGTTTGTATTATATATGTATACAGATCCTAGAATACTTATAATTATTACACCAAATAACGCAATCATGTTTTTTATTTTTTTTAAATCTAATTTGATGAAAAAAAATATTAATAAAAATACTGCAGTATCAGTAATTATTCTAACACCACATCCCATAACAATTGCCAGCACTACATATACAAACATAAGATTCCTCATTTTCCTATTCTTTGTCAACATATAAACAGGCAATAATATTCCATATACATGCATTCCAATAAATGACGGTTCCGTAAATGTAAATTGAACTCTACCATTAAAAATATAACTTCTCTTTTCCAATACGGAAATTATATTAATTAAACTGGTATTTCCAGTTTTTATGGCTACAAATTGTATGAGACCTACTACTATTGATATTCCGTAAGCTATAGTTAAAACATCCACTATTTTATTCAAATCATTATTTCTCGAGAAATATATCTCTAATGCAAGGTAAAAAGATAAACCTAATCCAATAGAAATCATCGTTCCAATAAGATTTCCAATATTAATATCTATAAAAAAATAATTAATAAGCGTTACAATTGTTCCCCATATAAGCATTAATAATAAATAACAATTTCTGCCTAATACCTTAATCGCCTGTTTGAAATTTAGTAAAGTATATGCAAAAAAAAGAAGTGGTGCAATTGCTGCCCATCCCGATGATGGTGCAAAGAAAAAATTTTCAAACGGAATTAAAAAACATGCAATCAAAAAAATTTTATTCATAATGTTTACCTAATCTTAACAAAATCCATTAAAAGCTTCCCTCAAACTTTCTATTTCGAAACTTTGCTTCCAGAAAAGCTTTTCCTTTTACAAACCAGTTAATTTTATCCATATGAATTGTGTTCAATTCCTTTACTTGAATGTTGTTCGCATCCAACCAAACATTAAACAGCAATTCGCTTACCCGTCCAAACAATCTTGCCTGAAAGGCATCATATTTTGTATAGTCGACTTGCTTTTCCAATTGTTCAAGCACCTGAAATAACCATTCACAATATTGATCAGCAATCTCTTTTTTCATAATAAACATATTGAACATATAGCCATAACTATGTTGCATCACCTTATCAAAACTATGTACATATTCCGGATACAACTGTTGTAATATATTTCTTGTTTCCAACAAATGTTCTTCATAATGTGTATGCGCATAATGGCTTTGCAAACTTTCAATATAATAATGTCGAGCCTTTGGTACTAATACTTCATTTTTTAATAAGATTTTTTCTGCCTGCTGTCTTCGTAATACACTATCTTCTTTTCCTGCCAAATATATCTGCAACTTATTCTTTACAGTAAAATGTCTACGGTAATGTGCAAGTCCTAAATAATCACACTTCAGATTTTTCCATGCCCAATAAAGTCCCGTCAGTTCACAATAATATGGATTCTTAATTGATATATTCTCTCCAGTATTATCCATAACATATCCCAGATCTAATGGCTGTCCATCTTTATCATATTTTCCTTCTGCACCCACATGTAAAGGTAAATACATATCATCTTCCGGCATCCAATACTTCTTATGCGTTGCAATAATAATCTTTACATCTTTCATGACATCCGTACTCTCATTCCCTCAAACTCTTCCTTAGTCACCTTTGCCACGACTTCCAGTCCTACCAGTGTCTTCCGCATTTCATGCAGAACAGGAATCTCCATCTCAGCAATCCGTTTATGGCGGTCAATTCGCTTCACATACTGTTCCATACCCTGTAACGGTCCCTGCGTTACCAGAAGTGTTCCATCCACGATATATCCTGTAGATGTCTGAACCACAGAATCAACATCCAGAAGTTGTTCTAACATTTCCTGTTCATCCACTTCCAACGGAACAAAAGAAGAACCGATACAGACCGGCTTTGCCATACAGGTAAGCTTCATAAGCTCTTCCTCCACAATCTCCGGCTCATCGGTATCCACAAAAAGATAGCCCGGAAAAAGCACCTTACATTCCTCTTTCCAGACTCCCTGATATTTCTTCTGCCGGACATACATCGGTACGAAGACGTCACAAAAAAGCGTTGTGGAAAATAAATTTTTACAACGCTGGCAGGTTCTATTTTCTTCTCCTGTTGTCACTTGAATCACGTACCACATACTCTTACCTCATCATGGAAAGACGATTTTTCCTTTGCAAATACAACATAATAAATATTATGTTGTGTTTTTAAGAACATCTAAAACTCTACCACAATCATCAGGAGAATGCAAGACCTAAAAATGACTTTATATAACTAAAAAATGACTTTTTGTTACTTACTAAATACATATTATATACACCGGATTATTGCAAACCCTTGATATTCCTATGTTTTAACAGACTAATCTCATATGTGATAAATACAACATAATATTTATTATGTTATAATCTACACCACAAGTTCCATGCGGTTCAGCTGTCGGAGATGCTCGCGGCTGCTTGTCTGGATATAGATTCTGGTGGTTTCAATATTGCTGTGACCAAGTACATCTGCAAGTTTTGCGATGTCTTTTTTTATTTCATAAAATTCCTGTGCAAATAAATGTCTCAGATTATGTGGAAATACTTTCTCCTCCTCCACACCGGCTTCTTTGCATAACATCTTCATTTCTTTCCAAACATTGCTCCTGTTTACCGGATTTCCCTTTGCAGTCCGGAAAACCACACCCGTATCAATTCCCTCTGCTTTTATATAGTGCAGTAATGCTGTCTGCAGCCTTGTAGGAAGTAAAACCTGCCGGATTTTTCCTTTACAGTGTATCTCCATACTTCCTTTCTGGACTGTGTTTACCGTTATAAAAGATAATTCACTGATACGGATTCCCGTGGCACATATGGTCTGTAAAATCATTGCTATTCTTTTTTTCTTCTGCTTTCTCGCTGTCTGCACAAGTCTTTTATACTCTTTTTTCGTCAGATATTTTTTTTCAGAGCGAAATGCTTCTTTTTGTATTTTTAATGTTTTTACCCGGACTTCATACCAGCCGAGATATTCAAAAAAACGGTTTGCTGCCACCAGATAAGAATTAATGCTGGACACTTGATATGTTCCACCAGATAGCAGATTATTTTTGTATTCAATCATCAGGCTTTTTGTAACCTCCCGCCCGTCCATAAATAGAATCATTTTTTTCAGATCCCTCGCATATTTATCAATCGTTGCCTGGCTTTTTTCTTCCTCACGGAGATAATTCTGGTACTGTGTTACCATTTCCTCTGTTATAATTTTTTCCATGGTTCAGTCTCCCTTTCCAATATTGATATCCATATTATGCCTCCTGTAAGCACAAAAAATGAGTGCTGAACTTGATATTTTCAAATTCAACACTCATTTTTTTAATTCTTCTTCCATATTCATATGTAAGGAACAAACCTCGTTTAACAGCACACCACTTTCCTTCGCTACAGCATATCAATATATGTCTTCACTTCGGACACCACTCTCTCATATGCTGCCATAAATTCTTCATGGTTCTCCTGCACATAGGACACATTATTTTCATTTTTTAATGCAAGTTCTAACTGCTTTGCCATATCTGATACAATCATTGCTCCGATATTAGCAAGATTGGTCTTAATCGCATGGATCTTGATGCGATAATTTTCAAAATCAGACTCCTCATAATATCGCTGCAGCTCCAAAGCAGAAGGAGCATCTAAAAATATCTGAAGTATTTCCCTGTATAATTCCTCATCCTCCATACAATATACTTTGCCCTTTTCCCAATCCACAAGGCTATTTTCAGACTGTGTGCCTTTGACATGATCACCAGTTTCAACAGGGATTTCTTCCTTCTGTACCAAATTATTCTTCAATAATAACTCTTCGGGAAGATATTTCTGAATCATTTTTTCAAGTTTTTCCGCAATAATAGGCTTTGAAAGAAAATCAGCAAATCCCTCTTGCAAAAACATTTCCCTTGCCCCGGCAACCGCGTTCGCGGTTAAAATAATGATGACTGCATCCTTACTTCGATTCGTTTTCAATTCTCTGATCCGCCTTAATGTCTCCACACCATCCATTTCCGGCATCTGATGATCCATAAAAATAATATGATATGTATTTTTCTCCATTCGTGCAAGGCATTCTTTTCCACTCATTGCAGTGTCAATCTGCATGCCATGATTCTTAAGTAATCCTAAAAAGACTTTCAGATTCATCTCATTGTCATCTACAACAAGGATTTTGGCATCAGGAGCATAAAACTGCTCAGTAGAAATACTAATCTTACCTTTTTCATTTTCATAATATTTCTGTATATCTTCTCCGATAACCTCATCGTCCAGTTGTTTTTGTTCCAGATAAAAATAGAAGTCAGAGCCCTCCCCATAGGTACTTTCCACTTCCAGACGACTGCCCATCAAATTCAGAAGACGCATGGTAATAGAAAGTCCAAGACCGGTACCTTCAATATTTCGGTTTCTGCTTTCATCTACGCGCTGAAAAGAATCAAACAACCGTCCTATATCTTCTTCCTTAATTCCGATACCGGTATCCTTAACTGATACATACAATTGTACCGCTCCTGCCGACACTTTCTTTCCTGATACCGTAAGTATCACTTTTCCCTCCGGTGTATATTTGACAGCATTTGTAAGAATATTGGTAATAATCTGTCTGAGCCTTACTTCATCTCCGTGCAAATGCACCGGAGTATTCGATTCAATTTTTAATTCAAGCTGCAGTTTTTTCTCTTCAGCTCTGGAACGAATCATGTCTATCGTATCACTCAGCAAAATTCCCAAATCATAGTCAACCGGAATAATATCCATCTTGCCGCTCTCTATTTTAGAAAAATCCAGTATGTCATTAATCAGAGAAAGCAGCATACTTCCTGCCTGCTTTATATCCGAAGCATACTCCAATATCTGCGAATTGGTGCTTTCTCTTAAAATCATCTCATCCATGCCCAGCACCGCATTGATCGGTGTCCGGATTTCATGGCTCATATTAGCAAGAAAATCTGACTTTGCACGATTCGCCTCCTGTGCAATTTCCTTAGCCCTTTCAGCTTCCTCTTTCGCCTTCTCTGCCACTTTTTTGGTTGCAGTCAATTCTTCAATTGTAATTACAAGTTTCTGATAATCAGGGGTTTCCATCGTAAATAGCATCATCATAAGCCCCAATGCACTCATAAACAGTGCCAGAAGTGTATCCGGGAAAACAAACATCTGAAGTATTGTGCCGGAAATCTGAAAAAACACAAAAAGAAATATGGAAATTCTCTGCCATATCTGAAATCTTTGAAAGTTATAAATTAAAATCACCGCAGCGCATATAACAAAATAGCACGGAGCAACATAGACCCCCAGATGAGCCGGACCCTTCACATACGCCCCAGCCTTAGTAAAAGAGAAAAAAAATCCGGTAAAAATATTAATGATAAGCACTGCAGTATAAAAACAAACCAGAATCTGATTAAATCGAATAAACGACCTCTTCATCCTATCCCTGTACACATAATATGTGACATAATACATAACCTGATATCCTAAAGCCGCAACCGATAAAAAATACATTGTATTCAGCAAGATATTCACTACTATCGGTACACCGCTTGCATAACTGATTGTAACGGCTGATGTCACATCCAGAATAGTTGCAATTAATCCTAACCAAGTAAGTTTATGAAATTCTTTATTTACCTTTGATTGTGTATCATACTGCAATCTTATATAAAAAAGCAGAATAATCAAAAAGATAGTGGAAGCTACTTCATAGCTAATATTATATTTCAATGACATAATCTGGCCTCCAATTTACAAACTTCTTCCACATGTTCATACCCAAGCCTATATTTAGTCCTCCTGCATCTTCGCCAGCTTTGCTGCCTGGTCTGCCGCAGTCAGACTATCAATAATCTCATCCAAATCCCCATTCATTACCTGATCTAACTTATGAAGAGTAAGCTTGATTCTGTGGTCTGTCACACGTCCCTGTGGGAAGTTGTAGGTACGAATTTTCTCAGAGCGGTCTCCGGTTCCTACCTGGCTCTTTCTTAGTTCGGCTTCCGCATCATGGGCTTTCTGCAGTTCCATATCATAAAGCTTTGCACGAAGTACCTTTAATGCTTTGTCCTTATTCTTAAGCTGTGATTTCTCATCCTGGCAGGAAATAACAATACCTGTCGGGATATGCGTAAGACGGACTGCGGAGTCCGTGGTATTGACACACTGTCCACCGTTACCGGATGCACGGAACACATCAAACTTACAGTCATTCATATCCAGTTCAAAATCCACTTCCTCTGCCTCCGGCATAATGGCAACCGTCATAGTAGATGTATGGATACGGCCACCAGACTCAGTTTCCGGCACACGCTGTACACGGTGTACGCCGCTTTCATATTTCAAACGGGAAAATGCGCCCTTACCATTAATCATAAAGGAACACTCCTTAAAACCGCCGATTCCATTTTCATTTAAACTGATTAACTCTGTCTTCCAGTGCATTTTATCTGCATATTTCTGGTACATACGGAAAATCTCTGCTGCAAATAATGCAGACTCATCTCCGCCGGCACCGGCACGAAGCTCTACCACTACGTTCTTTTCATCATTCGGATCCTTTGGCAGTAACAGAATCTTAAGCTCCTGCTCAATACGCTCCACTGCATCTTTGGAATCATTTAATTCCTCCTTTGCAAGCTCACGCATTTCCTCGTCCTTTTCCTCTTCTAACATGGCAAGACTGTCCTCAATTGCCTGCTTTGCTGCCAGATATTCCTTATACTTATCCGCAATCGGTGCAAGGTCGCTCTGCTCCTTCATGAGTGCCGTATATTTTTCCTGGTCATTTAAGACATCCGGGTCGCTTAACTGCTCTAACACCGACTCATAACGTGCTAATATATCCTCTAACTTATCAAACATATTCTTTTCCTCTCTCTTTCCTTTTACGCTTCTATCCTATAACAATGAAAATCCTGCTTTACAGGTTTCCACACTCACTCAGATAATGGTACACCGCTACAAATGTCCATATACCACCCGGTCAAGTCCGGCATAGTCTTTCTTCACCTGAACATCCCGAAAACCCTTATTCATCATCAGGTCGGAAACCGCTTTCCCCTGATTATAACCAATCTCAAATAAAAGCCATCCGTCCTTTTTCAGATAACCGGAAACCCCATTTACAATTTCCCTGTAAAAATCCAGACCATCCGCACCACCATCCAAAGCAAGGGAAGGCTCATAATCCCTTACCTCCGGCATCAATGTATCCATCTCACCGCTTTCAATATAAGGCGGGTTACTGACTATCATATCCATCTTTCCTATAATGCCCTGAAACAGGCTGTCACAGACAACTTCTGCTTTCACATCATATTTTTCCAAATTACTCTTTGCAACCTGCAATGCTTTCTTAGAAATATCACTTAAGGTTAATGTAATATCCGGATGATACAGCTTCAAGGAAATCCCGATACAACCGGAGCCACAGCATAAATCCAGTACAGCAGGTTTCACAGCGTCTTCCATGTTGTCCTTTTTTACACTGTTCTCTTCCTGTACGGCATCCAAAATCTCATTTGCTGTTTCCACCAAAACCTCTGTATCATTTCTTGGAATCAGCACATCCTCACTGACATAAAATGTATAGTCCATAAAATGTGCATACCCCAGCAGATATTGCAGTGGATAATGTGCACACCGCTTTTCCAGCAGCTGAAGGTACGCTGTCTCCTTTTCAGCAGAAACCTCTTCCTCACCATGCATCAGCATATACATATAATTACAACCAAGCGTTTCTTCTAACAATACTTTTCTTTCATACTTGGCATATTCATTTCCGGATTTCTCTAATTTTTCCTTTCCAAGAACCAGTAATTCCTGAATCGTTGCCATAACAATCTCCTATACAGCATACATATCTATTTTTCCGAATCATCTTCGGCATATTCCTCAAAATCTTCCGGATTTTCTTCGGAATCTTCTTCCTCAAATTCCTCATCCACAAGAATTACTTCTTCAGACTCTTCGTCGTTTTCTGCGTCAGATTCCTCCCCAGATTCTTCCTCACTTTCATAGGAATCCGCATCATCATCTCTGTTTACACCGATTCCCTGTGCTTCATTTACCGCATCTGCATAAGGCTTTCCGTATAAAACTGCTTCTACCGAAATGATTGCAACCTGAATCATCTCTTCCTCCGGTTCCTTGGTGGTAAGTCTTTGAACCCACATTCCCGGTTTGCTTAGGATATTGAAAAATGCATTATCCTTTCTACCCGCCATACGGATAAATTCATAAGAAATACCTGCAATCACCGGTATCAGCAAAAGCCGGAGTAAAAATCGAAGCCACATCTGCTCTGCCGTAATAAACATAAACACAAAAATACTGACAATCATTACAATAAACAGAAAACTGGTACCGCACCGTTTATGATAACGGCTGTGCTTTGCAACATTTTCCGGTGTCAGACTTTCACCTGCTTCATAGCAGTTAATGGTCTTATGTTCGGCACCGTGATACATGAATACCCGCCGGATGTCTTCCATCTGCGAGATTAACACCACATAAATGATAAAAATGATAAGCCGGATTACGCCCTCAATCACAGAGAGCAATACATGGCTCGATACCCATTTGCCGATAAACTCAGCCAGTGCTGCCGGTAACAGCATAAACAAAGCCACTGCAATAATGACAGATAATAAGACAGTAAATCCAATAATAACACTTTCTGCCTTTTCTTTGAAAATATCTTTAAACAATTTGTCTGCCTTTGTTTCCACCTCATCCTCTTCATAAAATGAAGATGAATAGGTAAGCGTCTTCATTCCTACCACCAGAGATTCTGTGAAATTAACAACACCCCGGATAAATGGTACTTTACAAAATGTATGTTTATCGCCAAATGACTGATATTTTTCTAATTTTACTTCAATTTTCTGGTCCGGCTTTCTGACTGCAACCGAATAACTTTCCGGTCCCTTCATCATAACACCTTCGATGACCGCCTGACCGCCAAGTGTACCCTTTGGTAATCTTTCTTCCATCTGATCTATACCTCATAATTCATATTCTTCCAAAAAAACTGCTCACAATATGCTTCGCTCCATTTGCTGCGCTCTTTCGAAAACTGCTCATGCTTGCGCATGAACGCTCACAATTCGCTCCGCTCATTGCTGTGAGTGCTGCAACGCACCTCAATTCCGCTTCGCTCCATTTCGGTGTCGTTTGCACTCACATAGTTTTCTAAGAATATGCCTGTCTGCTAGCAGCCGGCATATTCTTGAGAAAACTGCGTTCATGCTTATAACGCAAAAAGGTTGAGATTATTCAATCTCAACCTAGAAACGTTACTAATTAGCCTGATTAACTCCGTACTTACGATTGAACTTATCAATACGACCACGAGCCTGTGCAGCCTTCTGCTGACCTGTATAGAAAGAATGGCACTTAGAACAGATTTCTACGTGAATTTCTTCCTTGGTTGAACCCGTTACAAACTCATTACCGCAGTTACAAACTACTTTTGCCTGATAATAATTTGGATGAATTCCTTCCTTCATTAATATACACCTCTCTAAATATATTGGCAGATTCCAACCCGCCTAAACAACTTCTACAGTTTACCATAACATACGACCTATTGCAAGCTTTTTTTCAGATTTTCTTTGTTATTTAACAATAGATCACCCGCTTTTGGGGCAGCACTCCTCAAAGAAAAGAAAATGATTCTATCGTCTTAACAAAGAACGTTTTACCAAATCCAAAAATTCTTTATTATTCTTAGTCCGAACAAAGAGTTTAAGAACTTCCTCCACGGATTCTTCCGCACGGTTGCCGGAGAATTCCTTATGCATTGCCTCCACAGCTTCCTGCTCCAGCGGAGTAAGCAGAAGATCATCCCTACGCGTTCCTGATTTCGCAATGTCAATTGCAGGGAAGATTCTCTTTTCTGATAACTTACGGTCTAACACCAGTTCCATGTTACCGGTACCCTTAAATTCCTCAAATACAACATCATCCATTTTGGAACCGGTCTCTACCAAAGCAGTTGCGAGAACTGTCAGAGAACCGCCCTCTCTCATATTACGGGCAGCACCAAAGAATTTCTTTGGCATATGGAGTGCTGCAGGATCCAGACCACCGGTTAAAGTTCTTCCACTCGGAGGTACGGTAAGGTTGTATGCTCTTGCCAGTCTTGTAATGGAATCCAGCAGAATTACAACATCCTCTTTATGTTCTACTAAACGTTTCGCACGCTCTAATACCATCTCAGACACACGCTTATGATGTTCCGGAAGCTCATCAAATGTAGAATAGATTACTTCTACATTTGGACCTTCAATCGACTCTCTGATATCCGTAACCTCCTCTGGACGCTCATCAATCAGAAGCACGATTAAATGCATATCTTTATAAGTTCTGCTGATACTGATTGCAATTTGCTTCAGCAATGTTGTCTTACCAGCCTTAGGTGGTGCCACAATCATACCACGCTGTCCCTTACCAATTGGAGCTAACAAATCCATGATACGCATGGAAATGCCTCTGGCGTGTTCATTCTCCAGCTTAATCCGTTCATCAGGGAAAATCGGTGTTAAATCCTCAAAGTTTTTACGCCTCATCGCTTCTTCAATCGGATACCCATTGATTGTCCTTATATATAAAAGTGCCGCAAACTTTTCTTTTTCTGTCTTAATTTTCTGGTTACCAACAATGATATCCCCGGTCTTTAAATTGAAGCGCTTGATCTGTGCCGGAGAAACATAAATGTCATTCTCTCCCGGCAGATAGTTCTCACAACGGATAAATCCAAATCCATCTGACATAACCTCTAAGATTCCATTTGCTTCTTTACCGCTGTCAAGACTGTAATCGATAATATCTGCCTTTGCATTATCCTTTGCCTTTACCGCTTCACTTTCTTTACGTACATCAGGCTCTTTTCTTGGCTCAGACTCCTTCGGCATCTTTGCTTCTGTCTGCACTTTTTCTGTTCTTACATCCGTGGAATGAGCCGCTTTTGCCGTTGCTTCTCTTTCCTTCTTTGCAGCTTCTTTTCCTGCTTTCTGATGTCCTTTCACTGCATTTAACAGTTCCACCAGTTCACCTTTTTTCATGCCGGTAATACCCTTAATTCCCAATTCCTTTGCGGCTGCCTTCAACTCCTGCAAAGTCATATCCTCGTAATTCATATAAACTCCTTTCTCTTGTCCATTTTTATAAATAGAGAAAATAATCTAATTCATTCTATTTTGTTATCAAACCTTATTATCAATTGGGTAAAATTTGAATAGAGATATAGACAATCCATAGCTATACCGATTATAACATACTTTTTAGGATTGTAAAGCCCACAATTGGATTTTTTAACCATTTCAAACATTAATATATCATTTTTTCTTTGCTACAACTGCAAACCTTCCATCCTCAACATGATAAGCACAGGTGGAAAGTGTGACCAGGCTGTCTCCATAAGACACCTCCACCCCGGTATCTATAATGGACATTTCTTTGACATTCTTTACAAAATCCATGAATTCCTCTTCCGTTCCGGCATTAACAAATTCATAGTATTTGAATTCTTCTGATTCCTCTGGCAGTATCTGACCATAGAACATGGCAACCACCTCATAATCACCATCCCCATATATGGTATCAAAGGTAAATGTTTTATGATTCCTGTAGAATTCCTCATCTTCATACTTTAAAATATCATGAAACATCTTTCCGGAATTCATATTGTGGCCATAAATGATTATGTTATCCGTAGGAATGATCAGATCACAGTTCTTATCAATAAATGGAAGTCCTGCTGCTGAATAGCTGCCGCTGTAATCCCGGTGTATGTAATACTGTCCATTTTCAGAATCATTCGGAGTATACATAACCGGATAATCCACATTTGTATCAGCAATCTGAATCCATCCTATAAAATCATGGTTTTCTTCATAAAGTTTCTGAAACTTTTTCTGTACCATGACACCATCTACAGATACCATTTCTGTTTCTTCTTTTTCACCGGAAGCAACATCATCCCCCTCCTCATTCACGATCATATCCCGGAGCCTGCTTACCGCAGTTTCACTTTTTGAACTGGTATAATAATAATATCCCAAATATCCACCACAACCCAAAGCAGCAAGCAGACACACGATCATTAATATATAAATTATCCGTTTTTTCATCACCATACACCTTCAATAACATCAGATTAAAAACACACTCAGAAAAACTCACTCGCTTGAAACCACAGAGATAAAATATCACTGAATACAGATGAATAAACTGCCACAAGAGAGAAAAAGCTGTCCGTCTAAGATGCTATCGTCGTTGGAATCAGATTCAAAATACCCAATTCTGTTAGAACGAAAACTCTTAGATAGACAGCCCCTTTCTTTAAAAATACTTTTTCGATCCCCACAAATTACTTTGCTTTAAATCCTGATACTCACCATATGCCTGTTCTAAAATCTGTTTTTCATTAGGAAATTTTAACAAATGATAGGCTTCATGATACTTATAATATCCGGAATCCATAAAGTACTCTTCTCTTTGAGGTTTGCTGTAATAACTGTCAGCCATCATCAGATACCAATGCACATCTTTATTCACTACGTCATATGCGGTATTAAAAGTATAATTACTCTTATTCACATACTTGATAATCTGGGCACTTACACCAGATTCTTCCTTTACCTCACGAAGTGCTGTCTCCTTATACTCTTCTCCTTCTTCTACCGTACCCTTTGGCAGAACCCAGCCTTCGTACTTGTTCTTATAGTTCTTATAAAGTAACAACACCTTACCTCTGAAGATTACCACACCACCACAGCTTACTGCTTCTATCATAGCTGTTCCTCCTATACTGCAAAGCTTCCATCACGAATTCTTATCCTTCATGATTGCTCATTACAAAGCTTCACGCAACATTCTGGTGTGTTGCTTAATTGGTTAAAGTATAGCAACTTATAACAGAAAACGCAAGGCAAAGTTCAAATTTATTTCTCTTTAATCATATAATATTCATCAAAAAGCTTTCTGGCAATGGCAGTTGCCTTAATTCCATTCACATCGGATTCCTCCACAACAATGCTGACTGCCACCTCCGGATTATCCACACTGCTAAAGCCAATAAACCAGGAATAATCATGATCTCCATTTGCATATTCCGCAGTTCCCGTCTTACCTGCCGCCTCATAGGAAGCCCCGGCAAAATAATCGGCTGCGGTTCCCTCTGTTACCACTTTTCGCATATAAGCAGTCAGGGTATCCACCTCATCTGAAGTCAGCAGCGTATCATAAGAAGATGGAGAAAACTTTTTGATCCGTGTACCCTTATAATTCTCTATACTGTCAATCATATATGGTTTCATCATCAGACCACCATTTGCAATGGTGGAAACGATCATTGCATTATGAAGCGGCGTAATCAGGGTATCCCCCTGTCCAAATGCCGTCTGTGGAATATATCCCTTATCTGATTTGCCATCCAGGTAAAAACGGCTGGTGGCACTTGCATCCGTATATGGCAGCGATTTATTAAACAAAAAGGATTCCAAAGTATCCCTCCACTTGTTTACATTTAACTGTGTACCAATATCTGCATATGCCTGGTTACAGGAATTGGCAAGTGCATCCGATAAATCTTCTTCCCCATGAACCTTTCTTCCAAAACAGTGCACGGAAACATTATTAAAAATCGCTTCTTCCTGCGAACAGTTATATT
Organism: Lachnospiraceae bacterium; assembly: GCA_051877755.1. Classification (GTDB taxonomy): domain Bacteria; phylum Bacillota; class Clostridia; order Lachnospirales; family Lachnospiraceae; genus CAG-590. The sequence continues at coordinate 18,850 of JBJEJE010000064.1, forward strand.
GATACTCGTCAAAATCCCCTGGATTCTGCCGCATATAAGCCAGTGTGGTAAGAACCTTAAATGTCGAACCCGGTGGATACAACCCCTGTGTAGCTCTGTTTAACAAAACAGAACTGTCAGAATTCCCACTATTTGCCTCTTTCCACACTGCATCAATATCATTGGGATTAAAATCCGGTTTGGATACCATCGCAAGAATTCTTCCCGTATCCGGCTCCATCACAACCACTGCCCCGTCTGCACTTCCAAGTGCATCATATGCAGTTTTTTGCAAATCATAATTCAGGGTGGAAACGACGGTATCCCCTTCATTCTGCTCCTCCCGAAGCGTATGGAATATCCGTTCCAAAATATTGGCATGGCTGTCTAACAGATAATAGTTTCCAACCAGTTCAATTCCGGCTTTCGTATACCTGGAATAACCTGCCGCATGTGCAAAAAGATTATCATACGGATAATATCTGGTATCCCCATTGTTGGTGGCAATGGTTTTCCCATCCTTCGTTACGATATCTCCCCGTATCACATCAGAGGCATAGCTGTCCAGACGGGTATTCGCCGCATTGGCAATTACCTCATCCTTTTCTACAATCATAAAATGCATGATATATACAATCAATCCTATGACAAGAAATGCACAAAGATACGTAATTCCAATAATGGGACGGTTCATTTTCTCATTAATCTTATCAATTTTTTCTTCTTTTTCCAGAAACGCCTGCTGTTCCGGGGTAAGCAGCCTTTTATCCAGCTCCTTTTTCTTATGCCCTGCGCGTTTTCCCTGCGTTTTCTTCAATGTTTCGTCTTTCTTCTTCAATTTTCTTAGCCTCTTTATTTTCAATCGTACTGATTCCCTGCATGATGGAAAACATCACAAGGGAACTTAACACCGAGCTTCCTCCATAACTGACTAACGGAATTGTTACACCCGTTGACGGGATAAATTTCGTCACTCCACCAATGGATAAAAATGTCTGGAACATATAACAGATTGCAAACCCAAATGCCATAGTCTTATAAAACCGGCTCCGGACTTTCATCGCTATATTCACAAAGCTGATAAAACAGCTAAAGCAGACAAGAATTAAAAATATTGCAAATAATACACCAAACTCTTCCGCTATGGCGGAAAAAATAAAATCACTTTCACTGACCGGTATCACATCCGGAGAACCCTTGGTAAGACCAGATCCAAAATAGCCTCCGCTTCCAATGGCGAACAGCGACTGGGTAATCTGATATCCGGTACCGCTGATATCTGCCCACGGATCACGCCATACATTAACACGCACCATCACATGGTCAAAGAGCCTGTCCTTAAAGAGCAGAAATGCCAGACCTGCCATGGCAAAACCACCTGCAATAAATGTGATCAGATACCTTACCTTCCCTGTACCCACATAAATCATGGAAATAAAAATCACAAAGAAGATCAAAGCACCGCCCAAGTCCTTTTCCAGCACCAGCACTCCCATATGCACACAGGAAATAGCGGTGGTTATCATCACCTGTTTAAAATCCCGGCTTTTTGAAAGCATACTGGCAATGAAAAAAGCAAACAATATCTTAACAAACTCGGAGGGCTGTAATGTAATTCCAAAAATACGGATCCAGTTTACAGAACCATACTGCTCCACACCAATGACAAAAACAGAACTTAATGCAATGACTCCCAATATACCATATGCAATTCCATAATTTCTGAGATTCTTGTACCGGTCCATGATCATAGGGATTACAGAAACCAGAACCATGGATACCGTTGCAATAATAAACTGCTTTTTGGCAAGTGAAAAATCCAGTCTGGTCAGCATTATGTAGCCAATCAACAGAAGAAAACACATATTATTGGTAATCATCCGTGAAGAATAGGGATAAATGTAATGATAAAGATACATATACAAAGTTGCCACAAAAATCTGCAGACCATAAAAAATGACAATGGACATCATTTCCTCTGTATTACTTAAAGCAAAGGTCAGATATGCCAGAAAATGTATCAGAAATACATAAATAATCTGTTTATTCAGCTTTCCGGTCTTTTCCTCTTCACTTCCCTGTTTATATATCGTAAAACAGGATAGTGCATACAGTGCCATCAATATTAAAATAATATATTTGGATACGTTAATAATAATATTTGTCATTTATTCTACTCCACGATTATAATGTCCTCTTGTTTTCTCGCCGCTCAGGGTATTCCCTTCAAAAAATGCATCCAGCACCTGTTGTACTTCTACTGCATTTTCCCGTGTAAAATGCAGCCTTACTGCCGTCTGCTGTGATATCCTGTCATCCAGACAGTCAAACAATACCGTTGGCAGTCCGTTATAGACCAGGTTATAACAATATTTACAAACGGATTTCACCAAAAATGTTTTATCCATTCTGTCCTTCATGATGAAACTCGCATTTTTCCGGTTACAGCCCTTTGTTGTCTCCTGCATACACTGGGCACTGATCATAAGCTGCTGATATCCATATACTTCAATCTCACTGTTATGTTCAGGATACGCCAGTGAAAGGATTTGTCTGTGATTTAATTCCACCGGAACCGTAATGCCTGCCTCCGGAAATATCTTCCTGATAAACATTGCCGCATAATCATTCATTCCATAGAGACTATAATCCGTCATGACTTCACCAGAATAACCAATCTCCCTTAAATACGCCAGTTCATCTATACAGCGTACCATGATTCGCCTGCTCTCCTTTATCGGCAGATCCTCCAGCTCCCTTCGGGAGCTCATTCGCAAAACCGGCGGAAGCACATAGCCGTAATCCGGATATCGGTTCATGAGCTCTATTATATCCTTTTTTTCAAAATACTGCAAATCTACATAAATGTCTGTAATCCGTGGTTCCCGGCTTACAACCGCCAGCTGTTCTTTGTCCGATACCATAACCCGTATGCCGTTTTCTGCCCTTTGTCCGGAAAAATCACAGGAAAAGCTGCATTTTCCTGAAAGTGTGCGGCGGTTTTCTGTTTTTACTTTGTCTTCTAAGGCCTCTAATGCCTTCCTGCGCAGGTCTTTCAAGGCCTTTAAGGGATAAAATACATCTGTATCCATATCCAGACTGAAATCATCGAAATAATACCTGGTGCCACCCATTTTTCCTACTTTATCCAATACGACCTCTTCCGTCAACGGTCTTGCCTGAGCGGTCTCAACCAGATCACCGGTCTGCTCTATGCGATACTGCCTATCCCCGGCATTCAGGATTAGCGACAGCCTTGCTTTCTCTCCTGTTTTCAGCAGTAAATTACCGCTTAGAGGAATTCGGCGTTCCGTCTCTGCATAAGACTTTAGTTCTGCATCCAACGGCTGCTTCTGCATTCTTGATACAGTCTGATGTATAAAAAGTTCCCTCGTTCTTGGTGCATTCAGTATAATCCGCTCTCCCTGCTTTCCCTCCACATTACAGGTCAGGGTAACCGGTTTTTTCTTCCCTTCAATTACAAAAATATCGCCCTTGTATACTTCCTTTTGAAGAGTGATTTCAATCTGATTCTTCCGGATACCGGTAATTGTTCCGACACTGACCCCGATATGACCCGGTGCTTTTATGGACATCATATCCTTTCCGTTTTTCTGATGATAATATCCCTTCGTAAAGCCGCCCCGGTTAAACACCTCTGCCATCTCATTCTGATAATGCTGAACCAACGCTTCTGAAAAATCACCGTCATACCATGCGTCTAAAATTTTCCGGTAAGCACGGACACATACGGCAACATATTCCGGCTTCTTCATTCTTCCCTCGATTTTGAATGAGTCCACTCCTGCTTTTACAAGTTCCGGAACTGCCTCTAAGCCGCACAAATCCTTGGGACTTAATAAATATGCACCTTTCGTCTTAATCGGTATGCCCTGTTCTTCATATACAGTATACGGCAGACGGCAGGTCTGGGCACAACGTCCCCTGTTTCCACTTCTCCCGCCTAGCATGGAACTCATCAGGCATTGTCCGGAATAGCAATAGCATAAAGCTCCCTGAACAAAAACCTCCACCTCCGGTGCCTCTTCATCCGCCTTTAACTGCCTTATTTCATCCATGGAAAGTTCTCTTGCCGGAACAATTCTTGTCACACCATACTCTTTTAAAAGCCGGTATGCATACTCTGTGGTAATGGTCATCTGTGTGGAGGCATGGATTGGCAGATCCGGGAAATTCTCATGAACATAATATAAGACTCCCAAGTCCTGCACTATGACGGCATCCAGCCCAGCCTCATAAAAAGGTGCCAGATAGTCATAGAGAACATTTATTTCTTCATTACGAAATAAGGTGTTAATGGTCAGATAGACCTTAACACCGTATAAATGGGAATATTCAATTGCCTCTAACAATGCAGCCTCATCAAAGTTACCGGCATAGGCTCTTGCACCAAACCGGTTGCCACCCAAATAAACTGCATCTGCACCTGCATGTACCGCAGCCTTTAAAGCCTCCATGGAACCGGCAGGTGCCAAAATCTCAGGTTTCATTCTGTTCCTATCCTCCTGATTAGTCCTGTCTTGCTTTTTCTGCCTCCAGCTGAATAATCTTTCTCTGCAGAGCATTCACCTGTTCCTTATACTCCTCCACTAACCGCATGGCAGATTCATATTTAATCTGTGTCTCAATCACCTCATGACGCAGATCATAAATCTGTTTCTCCTTCTCATCATCCTTTGCAGCCAGCTGTCCCGTTTCATTCTTTACCTTGAAATAGTCATCTGCGATATTGATTGCCAGCAGAATATTCTGGTATTCCGCATTCAACCGGCGAAACCCTTCTGCCGCCTTACATTCCGCAATCTTACTGTTCATGTAATTGGCAATCTCCTGTAAATAATCCGTATCTTCATATCCGCTTAAATTATAAATTCGTCCATTAATCACTACTGGAATATCATTCTTATCCGCCATCTCTATTCTCCTTTGTCTAATAAATATTCTAATCCAAAATGCCTGTATGCCGTTTCCGTTGCCACTCTTCCCCGTGGTGTACGGGAAATCAGTCCATTCTTGATCAAATAAGGCTCATATACATCTTCAATGGTTCCCGCATCCTCACCAATGGCAGCAGCCAGAGTATCCAGCCCCACCGGTTTACCGCCAAATTTCTCTATCATGGTTAACAGGATATTACGATCCACCTGATCCAGACCGAAAGAATCCACTTCTAACCGGTCCAATGCCTTTTTGGCTACATCTTCACTGATATGTCCTTCGTAGGATACCTCCGCAAAATCTCTGACACGTTTAAGCAGACGGTTCGCAAGTCTTGGTGTTCCTCTGGAACGCTTTGCAATTTCCAAGGCACCTTTTTCATCAATGGTAACCTCTAATACATCCGCCGAGCGAAGCACGATTTTGGCAAGTTCCTCCTTGGAATAAAACTCCAGACGATTAACCACACCAAAACGGTCTCTTAAAGGTGCAGTCAGCATTCCTGCTCTTGTGGTGGCTCCCACCAGGGTAAAATGCGGCAGATCCAGGCGGATACTTCTTGCGGCCTGTCCCTTCCCGATCATAATATCAATTGCAAAATCTTCCATTGCCGGATATAGCACTTCCTCCACCTGCCGGTTTAATCTGTGAATCTCATCAATGAACAACACATCATTCTCGTTCAGGTTATTCAGAATGGCTGCCAACTCTCCCGGTTTCTCAATAGCCGGACCGGAGGTAATCTTCAAATGGCTCCCCATCTCATTGGCTATAATAGATGCCATCGTGGTCTTACCAAGTCCCGGAGGACCATATAACAGCACATGATCCAATGCCTCATTCCGCTTCTTTGCAGCTTCAATAAATACTTTTAAGTTGTTTTTTGCTTTCTCCTGCCCTATATAATCCTCTAACAGAGTCGGTCTTAGATTATTCTCAATCTTAACGTCCTCCGGAAGGATCTGGGTACTAATCATTCTGTCTATCATATTGCTCCATAAAATATATTTTTTCTAATTCCATTGGTATATATTCCAAAAAGACTGCTTAAAAAATCTTTTTCAATGCTGCCTTCAACAACTCTTCTGAATCCATAAGTTCAGCCCCCTTTATCTGCTTGACTGCCTTCATGGCTTCAAATTCTGAATATCCAAGACTTACAAGGGCCAATACCGTATCCTGGACACTGTCTTTACCACCGGCTGCAATCTCGCCCTGAACCAGCTCTGTGGTATCATCATCATCCACATCAAATAAGTCCTCATATTTTAGCTTATCCTTAAGCTCCATGATTACTCTGTTTGCACCCTTGGCACCAATTCCATTTGCCTTTGTTATGGCTTTTGCATCCCCTGCCATCACCGCTATGGACAAATCCTTCACCGAAAGCACCGATAAAATGGATAATGCTGCCTTCGGACCGATTCCATTGACACTTAACAGCAGTTTAAATGTATCCAGCTCCTCCATTGTTGGAAATCCAAACAATGATAGTTCATCCTCCCTGACATGAAGATAGGTAAATAACATCTTCTCCTGATGTAAACCTGTCATCTCTTCCAATACTTTCCCTGATGTAAAAATACGGTAACCAATTCCGTTATTCTCCAGCAGAACACTGTCCTGCATGATTCCCTCAATCGTACCTTTGATATATCCTATCATAAAAACCTCTTTCATGACTAAATGTCTCAATTACTTTTTGATTATAGCACATTCTTTCACAATATGCTATGATAGAAAAAAACTAATTTGGGTGATACGATGAAGATTATAGATTATAAGGAAACCATTACACCGGATACTGCTCTTCCGGAATATTATACCAATTTTTATCCGGAAGCCAGACTTGCCTTTTTTGATATTGAAACCACCGGATTTGCAGCCAGAAACACCACTTTATATTTAATTGGTGTATTATGGTATGAACAGGATACTATTCACATCCGCCAATGGTTCAACGAGGATGGGCGAAATGAAACAGATTTAATCCTCGCATTTGATGAATTCTGTAAAGATTTCACACATCTGGTACACTTTAATGGTTTGGGCTTTGATCTGCCTTATTTAAAACAAAAAGCGGAAATGCTGAAGATTCCCTTCCAGACAAGTGAAACACTGGAACAGATTGACATTTTCAAGGAAATCCGCTCCTATAAAAACATTTTTGCTCTGGACAATATGAAACAGGTATCCATCGAAAGATTTCTTGGCATCCACCGTAAGGACACTTACAATGGAAAAGAACTGATTAATGTATACCAGCGATATGTGGCACGTCCGGATGAGGAAAAGGAACATTTCCTTTTACTGCATAATCATGATGATTTACTGGGGATGCCGGGAATCAGTAAGATTTTGAATTACAAAGCATTTTTTGAAAATACGGTAATCGAAACTGTTCAAACCAAAATAGAAAATGACCGGTTTATTCTGCAATTTACCGTCCCTGCTGCTGCAGAACTTCCTAAAAGAATAAGCATTTCCCGTGATGACATATACTTAAATGCCCTGGAACAGACAGGCACTTTATACATCCCTGTTATCAGCGGCACTTTAAAACATTTCTTTTCGGATTACAGAAATTATTATTATCTTCCAAAAGAAGATATGGCAGTCCATAAAAGCGTTGCAGCCTATGTAGAAACGGACAATAAAATGAAAGCTGCCAAAAACACCTGTTACATCAAAAAAACTGACTGTTTTATCGTCTGTACCGATAAAGATTTTCCGGAAGCTTTTCAGACAGATATATCAGATAAAACCAGATATCAGACCTTGGATTCCATTGCATCAGCAAGCACAGAAATGCAGAAACACTATATTCAAAATACCCTTCGACTGTTTCTATAAACAGGAAGGGTATTATAATCCCAATCATATAAAATTATACACAACAGCATCTCTTATACCTTCTCATAAAAGAAGGAATCTGCCGCACGAAATCCAATCTCCTTTGCATGGATAATCTGCTCGGTACTTCCAATAAACAAAATACCCTCCTTTACAAGGCTATTATGGAATTGCTGATATACATTATCCTTTGCCTCATCTGTAAAATAAATGACAACATTCCGGCATACAATCATATGCATTCCAGCAGGATATTTATCCTCTAACAGATTATGCTTTCGGAATTCCACACAAGCTTTGATATCTTCTTTAATCTGGTATCCATTCCCCTGTTTGATAAAATGCTTATTCAATAATTCTTTCGGAAGCCGTTCCAGACTTCTTGCAGAATAAAAACCCTCTTTGGCAAAACATAATACATCCTCATCAATATCTGTAGCATAGATATGTATCTGTTCTAAAGGAAAATACTTTGCTAAAATCATTGCAATAGTATATGGCTCATCTCCCGTGGAGCATGCCGCACTCCATATATTAAGCTTACTTCCGAATTTCTTTTTCAGATAAGGAATCATCTGGTTTTCAAACAATTGCCATTGCTTAGGATTTCTATAAAATTCTGATACATTAATTGTTAAATAACTGACAAATGCCCTGAGTAACGCATTATCTTTTTGCATTGCACGAAAATAATCATCAAAAGCATGATAGCCTTTTCTGTTCATCAGAGATTCGATTCTCCGTTTCATTTGCCGCTCTTTATATAAAGACAGGTTGATATTGGTCAGTTTATATACATCCTGTTTAAAATTTTCATAATCATATGCCATAAGTCAAATATCCTTCCATATGCTTTCCACACGCCACTCGCAGATTTCCATCTGCTCGTTGTCGTTCATTCGCCACACGCCACTCGCAGATTTCCATCTGCTCGTTGTCGTTCATTCGCCAAATGAGAATCTAACGATTCTCATCTCTGCAGATAATTGCATTTCATCGCAAGCAAGCTTGCAATCAATGCAATATATCTGCAGGGCGAGAATGTGTTACATTCTCGCTTGGCTCATTTTATACGCAAAAAGCCTCGTCTTAGTGTGTTTCTAAGACGAGGCTGATTATTCAAACTACTCTTCAACCGGAGCTTCTTCCTCTGACTGAACATCTTCAACTGGAGCTTCCTCTGTTGCTGGAGCTTCTTCCTCCGGCTGAACATCTTCAACTGGAACTTCTTCTGGCTGAACATCCTCTTCTGCCGGAACTTCCTCTACATCATCCGGAAGTAAAGCCTTCATGCTAAGACTAATCTTCTTCTCGTCTAACTTAAAGTCAACTACCTTAACTTCTACTTCCTGTCCAACGGATAATACACTGGATGGCTTATCAATATGTTCCTTTGCAATCTGGGATACATGAAGTAATGCATCCACACCCGGTTCTAATTCAACGAATGCACCAAAATCAGTCATTCTTGCTACCTTACCGGTTACAATATTGCCAACTGCATATTTCTCTGCTGCTGTAAGCCATGGGTTGGTTTCTTCAAACTTAAGACTTAAAGCAATCTTCTCACCCTGGATATCCTTGATGATAGCCTTTACCTTATCACCGACACTAAATAATTTCTTAGGATTGTCTACACGACCCCATGACATCTCAGAAATGTGAAGTAATCCATCTGCTCCACCCAAATCAATAAATGCACCAAAGTCTGTCACATTCTTAACAGTACCTTCTACAGTATCACCTACATTGATTCTTGCAAATAATGCTTCCTTAGCAGCCTTCTTCTCTGCCTCAATGAGCATCTTACGGTTACCAATAATTCTTCTCTTACGAGGATTAAACTCTGTAATCTTAAACTCGATCTCCTGATCCTTATACTTTGTTAAATCTTTCTCATAAGTATCTGAAACAAGGCTTGCAGGAATAAATACTCTTGCTTCCTCAACAGTAACACTTAAACCACCATCTAATACCTGGGTAACAACACCCTTTAATACTTCTTCATTGTTATAAGCTTCTTCAAGCTTCTCGTTTGCCTTCTCTGCGGCTACCCGCTTAACAGATAAAAGCACCTGGCCATCTCCATCATTGGTCTTGATAACCTTTGCCTCAATGGTTTCACCAACCTGAACCTTGTCCTTTAATGAAATATTCATATCATTAGAATACTCATTCTTTGTGATGATACCATCTGCCTTGTAATTAATATTCAAAATGATCTCATCATCCTTCACATCAATTACTGTTCCCTTTACAAGCTTTCCTGCACTGATTCTGCTCTCTTCAGCCAGGCTTTCTTCAAACATTTTTCCAAAATCTTCTGCCATGCTACCATGAACCTCCTTAATAATTTGATTAGGGGTAGATGCCCCTGCAGTAATACCTACCCTACCAACGGATTCAAAAGTAGCTAAATCCAAGTCAACGAGTGTCTGTATATAGTAAGTATTTGCACATTCTTTTTTGCTAATGTCGTATAGCTTTTGTGTATTAGAGCTGTTCTTTCCACCAATCACAATCATTGCATCTACCTGCTTCGCAATAGAGGCTGCTTCTTTCTGTCTTTCCTCTGTTGCATTGCATATGGTGTTATAAACGGTTATATTATAACCTTTTTCTTTGAAAATTTCAACTATTGAATTGAATTTCTTGTGATTAAATGTCGTCTGGGATACGAGACTGATCTCTTTATCGTCAGAAAAAGACAATTTTTCTGCTTCTTCTACTGATTCTAACACAATTGGCGGATGATTGCACCAACCACATATTCCCATTACTTCAGGATGATTTTTGTTGCCAATTATAATAATCTGTTTCCCTTCTGCACTATCTTTATCGACAATATTATGGATTTTCTTAACGAAAGGACATGTGGCATCCACCAGTTCTAATGATTTATCCTTAATCACATCATATACCTTCCGCTCCACACCATGGGAACGTATTACCACTGTTCCATTTTCCAGTTTTTCCAGTTCCTCTTCATTTTCAATAATACGGACCCCCTTCGCCTCTAAATCCTTTACAACTTCTTCGTTATGAATGATGGGACCATAAGTATATACATTTCCCTTATCCACCTGTTCGTACACTGTATCCACGGCTCTTTTGACTCCGAAACAAAAGCCTGCTGTCTTTGCCAATAAAACTTCCATAAATAAACCTTCTTATCCTAATTTTTCTCTTGCAATCTTCATGATTGCTTCAACAACCTCTTCAATTCCCATATCAGAACTGTCTATGAGTACTGCATCTTCTGCCTGTTTCAGCGGTGCAATGGCACGATTCATATCCCTTTCATCCCGCTCAATAATATCTGCCTCAATTTTATCAAAGTCCGGTTTCTCTCCCTTTTCCACCAGTTCTTTATAACGGCGGTTCGCACGTTCCTTTGAAGATGCGGTCAGGTAAATCTTAACTTCAGCATTTGGAAGCACATTGGTTCCAATATCCCTGCCATCCATAACAACATTAAACTTTTCTGCCATCTCTCTTTGCAGATCCAATAAAGCTGCCCGGACAGGTGCTTTCGCTGAAGATTTCGAAGCCATATTGCCAGTTTCCTCTGTTCTTAAATATGGTGTGACATTTTCTCCATTCAGATAAACCTGTTGGGCATCCATTTCATATTTGATTTCAATGGTAATACTTTCACAGGCCTTTTTCAAAACTTCTTCCTGTTCAATATCAATCTGATTTGTCACCAGATAATATGCGATTGCCCGGTACATTGCTCCAGTGTCCACATAGATATACCCTAATTCTTTTGCTGCTTTCTTTGCGATCGTGCTCTTTCCTGCTCCTGCCGGTCCATCAATTGCGATACTTGCCATCTCATTTCTCCTTTTTCATTATTTCTTTGTATTCTTCTTCTGTATATAGAGTGAACTCTTTCTTTTCCTGTTTGCTGTAATCCCTAACATATATATTGTCCTGTGTATCTTCAAATGAATCATCCACTGTATCGTTTTTTAGGAAAGGAATCGTCTCTACTTCTTCCGGTCTTTCTTCCTGAATAAATTCCGGTTCCTTCTTTATAATATAATCCATATCGTCCTGCAGCACAACCCCTGCACATTGTTTCATCTTGGCACGATTATGTTCTCCAACTATTGATTTTACCGCGAAAAATACTATTATACACTGGAAAAACACACCAACCATAATCCATAAGGCATAATGCCTTTGAGCATCAGAAATGCTCTTAAATTTGGAACAAACATCCGGATTCACCGGATTATAATATACCGTCCGGATACTTCCCCTGTCTCCCCTTGACCATTCATTATAAAATGTCACAGAATAAGATTGCCCATTGACTTCATACTTATATGTATTATCATAATCCCGAACTCTGCGACCATTGCTTCTGGTTCTCACACATACAGCCTCCACCGAAGTGAATTCCCTTTGCTCCTGAAAGTTTATTTTTTCTTCCTGAAGTTTAAAACCATTTTTCACAAAAATCATGATTACACAAATTTGAACCAGTATAAGCATCTGAAATCCACTTACTTTCTTTTTTTCCATAATTTATTCCCTCTCCTGCCTATATCAGCCTTCAGCATTTCCTCATTATTTCATATTAGGAAACTATATAATAAATGTACCAAGAATACAACTATATTGCAAGATAAAATCCATATTCTAATCATTATTTATCACGTTCTAGATACTCTACACTAAAACCAAAAAGCCAGCCATATAATTCCTTATATGGCTGGCCTCTAAGACCCATTATGGGTGGCAATATCCTTTTACTTTACAGTTACCTTTATCTTCTTATATACACCATTTTGTGCATATACATAGATATAACAGGTTCCTTTCTTCACGCCCTTCACTACACCCTTTTTACTTACTGATGCAATGGTAGCATCCGAAGATTCAAAAGCAATATTCCGATGCCGTTTAATGGTCTTATCGCCCTTGACCTCTTCTGCCTTGATTGTGAAGCTCTTTCCTTTCTTAAGGCTGATGCTGGATTTATTAGTCTTAACTGATTTAGCAACACCATATTTTCCTCCAAGCGTTACAGCATGTATTGTTTTTGACAATGCTATGGTAATCTTCTGATTGCCAACCTGCTTATAGGCACGGACAACATATTTGTAATATGTTCCCTTTGCTAATTTCTTTTGTGTGAAGGAAGTAGTGTTTCCACCCTTAATCGTCTTGATCAACTGGTACTTATTACCCTTACCACACTTGTTGCCATATATCAGATATCCATCGGCACCAGATATTTTATTCCATTTCACCTTAATTGATGTTGTCTTTAACTTATCTGCTCCTGCCTGCATCTTCGCAAAGTAAGAGCCTGTTATATCATTGTCGTTATTCTGCGTCAGAATCGTATTTTCTGTTACAAGCAGTGTATCCATGGATATATCATTCTCTTCAGCAAACTGAAGTAATTCTATTGCTTCTTTCTCTGACAATCCAAGTTTCGATACAAACAAATCTACATTTTTCTTTTGTTCAGCTGTAAGATTTGCAGTTAAATCATCCTTTTTATCTCCTGCATCAGCAGCCGGTTTCGTATCTGTTTTCTCTTCACCTGAATTCCCGGAATCTGGATTCTCTGTTCCGGAAGTTTCTTCCTTATCATATGCAAGAATATAAGTCGAGAACTTCTTTGCATAGAGAGTAACTGCCGTGGTATCACTGTTTATCGAAATATACTCCTCGCCAGAGTTTTCTGTAATCCGGTCTACCGAACCATCATGGAAACGATATACAACATAATTCTTTTTGCCCTGCAGTTCTTTCGCAATCGGTATATTAACCATGATTGTGCTCTGCAAATCAGTCAGATTCGTTTCGTTTGTTATGTCTCCGTTTGCATCTGTCACAGTCTTAAGAACGGACAAATCCAGATTCATTCCCACCTGTTTCTGGTCTTCGGCAATAACCTTCTCAATATCCAGTGCTTCTGACGGAATTTCTGCTTTCTGCTCTGCAATGAAGCGTACTTCCACATTACCGCCGTTATCCAGTACTTCCTTATCGGCTGCCGTGATACCCTCGTTATCGTTTTGTACACTCTCAGCTGTCAGAATAGAATTTAATCCACCTACCACAACATTAGGTGTACCTTCTTTTACCTCTACTGTGTTGTTCAGATTACCTTCCGGCAATTCAATATCGGATATCTGGATATCATCTTCACCAACCTCTGCCAACAATGTATTTACAACACCATCTGCCGATGTAATCACCAGATTATAAACGCCTGACGGAATCTCACTTAAATCATACTTTCCTTCTGCATCCGTCACAACAGTTTGAATCACTTCATTACCCTGTACCAGCTTCACTTCTGCATTTGCCAGAATCTCCGATGTTTCGGATGTTCCCTTGGAAATTACACCCTTCACCTGCTGGTCTTTAAAGACCACCTGATCTCCATCCACGGAAACCGTACCATTACTGTTATTCAGTCCGGCATTAATCTCACTGTCATTGATAGCCTTATTGTTCGTCACATATCCATTTAATTCTGAGTTATTTACCGTTCCGTTATTGACAATCTCGGTATCTACGGTTCCACCTGTGATATTCTTATTGTTGGTCAAAATACCCTCACCGGCAATGGTTCCGTCATTGTCAAGTTTTCCATTATTAACAAGTTCTGTATCCTTAGAAAGCGTAATACTGGTATTCTTATCCACGGAAACTGTAACTCCGGATTCTACTGTTACCGTAACACCTTCCGGTATTGTAACATCCTGAGTAAATTCTATGTCTTTTGTAATATGGATATCCTTGCTTCCGGATTCCAATGCCTGTTCAAATGTGCCATATTTTGTTTCGTCATTTACAATCCAGTAAGCTTCCGTAGCTGATTTAAGTACCCATTTTCCATAAAGAACAGTGTCCTTCTTTATCGGTGAAGCAAAGTCAAATTCTGTTACAAGTAAAGCTTCCTCATACCAGCCTGCAAATGCATATTGGTCATCTACCGGATCCTTTGGCCAAACGGCTTCTTTACCGTAATCTATAGTCTGAGCATCCGGAGCAGTTCCGTATTCTCCAGGAACAAAGCTTACTGTATATGTCACAACCTGCTCGTCATTTTTCACAACACCCTCTGTGTTATCCACTTCAGCACCCTCTAAGTTATTATTCTCCAGAGTACCTTTATTAACGACATTACCTTCTAAGGTGCTATCCGAAATAACACCGTCATTTGTTGTGGTACCGGATACTGTACTACCCTCTGTAATCTCACCATTATTGGTTACATCACCTGCAATGTCCGTATTGGAAATCTTACCATTGCTATCATTGGTAACCTCCAGTCCCTTTTCTTCATCCAGAGGCTTTATGTCTGCACCGGTTATCTCGCCGCTGTTGTCTACCTTGTCTGCCTTAATTTCCGTATCGGAAATGCTTCCACTGTTGTCCACATCACCAGCCACGCTGCCACCAGTCAGCTGACCTGCATTGCTGACGTTTCCTGTAACATCACTGTTTTCGATTGTGCCGGTTGTACCATTCTCCACATCTCCGGTAAGATTGGACTCTGCTATCGTTCCTTCATTTTCTGTCTTACCTTCAATATCCGTTTTGGTAATATTACCGGTATTCTTCACATCTCCTTCAATCTCTGCATCCGTAATGGTACCTGCATTATCTACATTACCATCAATTACGGTATCTTCTATGGTTCCTGCATTATCCACATCGCCCTGAATACTGCAATTTTCAATGGCTGCACCTTCTTCATTGGTTACCTTACCGGTAATCTGTGGATTACTGCTATCCTTTCCTGTACCTTCAATTATTCCTTTATTGGTTAATGCACCATCCACTTTAAGGGAACCATTCTCTGCCAAGGTCAATGTCTTGCCTGAATCAACTGTTATCTGCATTCCTTCCGGTATGGTAAGCTCATTGTCTACCGTTGTATCCTTCTGGATATGTACTTCGTTGCTTCCAGACTCCAATGCCTCTTCAAAAGTACCATATTCCTTCTCACCATCTGTATTTATCCAGTATGCTTCATAGTCACTCTTTTCACGCCATGCTGCATAAAGGGTTGTGGCTGCACTTACGGTGTCCGTAGCAAAGTTCCATTCCTGTCCCTCCGTACACTCCTTATCTTTGTACCATGCAAGGAATACATAATCTGCATCCTTTATAACATCCGGCTCCTGAACTGTACGTCCGCAGGCAATTGTCTGGCTTTCCGGTACAGGGGAACCATGACCATTCGTATCAAATGTTACCTTATAACTGATACCATCCAAGCTGTCATCCACAATCTTACCGCTGTCTGTATTGACAACCTTACCATTAATATCACATCCGGTAATGGTCTTATTATTAGTTACGTTACTGCTATCTGTCAGTTCTCCTCCGGAAATGGTTCCGTTATTGGTTATCTCTCCGGATAATGTACTGTCAGTAATGGTTCCGTTATTGGTTACCTCTCCGGATAATGTACTGTCAGTAATGCGTCCGTTATTTTCTACAGTTCCATTTAATACAGCTCCATCGATTTTTCCGGTATTATTTACTGCTGTGTCAATGGTTCCACCATAAATGGTCTTATCATTGTTAAGTGTTCCTTCACCAGTAATTGCACCATTGTTATAAATGATTCCATTATTGTCCAAAGTACCATCTACTGTAACCTCGGCATCCTTTGGAATGGTTACGGTAACACCTTCTGGTACGGTTACTGTCATATCCTCTGGAATTACTGCACCATCCGGTAATGTTACATCCTTTCGGATTGTTACATCACTGCTGCCGGACTTCAATGCTTCTTCCAATGTTCCATAACGAACCCCATCACCTTCCGTCCAGTATGCCTCAAAGGAGTCCTTACTCTCCCATTTTGCATATAATGTAATATCTTTCTTTACCGTATCCTTTGCAAAATCCCACTTTGTAATACATGAAGATTCGTTATACCATCCGGTCACGGTGTACTCTTCATCCTGTGGGTTTGCAGGTTGTTCTGCCTTCTTGCCAAGTTCTATAGTCTGGTCAGCAGGAGCAACGCTTTTATCCTGTACATCAAAACTTACTGTGACAGTTACCGGTTTATTATCTACATCAGTGATACTTCCATCGGTATTATCTACTATAGCGTTTTCCAGATTATTACTCTGGAGTGCACCATCATTATCTACAGAACCATCAATGGTTGATCCGGAAATAGTACCATTTTCACTATTCTTAACGGTCTCACCATCACCGGCAGTAATGGTACTGTCAGCAATCTCTCCATCATTATCCACACTGCCATTCAATGTACTGTCTGTAATCTGTCCATTATTGATGGTATCTCCGTTTATGGTTGAACCATCAGAAACTTCACCATCATTGGTTACATCTCCGGTAACATCCACACCACTCATCTTTCCGTTTTCACCATTGGTAACATTTGCTTTGCTGTCCGAACCTTCTGCACCTGTAATCGTTCCTCCGGTTATACTTCCATCATTTGTTACATTATCTGCCTGGATGTCTGTCTCAGAAATGGTGCCGCTATTGGTCACATCACCCTGAATCTTGCTGTCTGTAATCTCACCATCGGACTCATTGGTCACAGCTCCGGTAATGTCACCACCGGTAATCGTTCCTGTGTTCTTTGTAACATCACCTTCAATCTTCGTATCCGTGATGTTGCCTGCATTCTCCACATCACCCTGAATATTGCAATTTTCAATGGCTGCACCTTCTTCATTGGTAACATTACCGGTTATCTGAGGACTACTGCTATTCTTTCCTGCACCTTCAATTATTCCCTCATTGGATAATGCACCATCCACCTTAAGAGAGCCATTCTCTGCTAAAGTCAATGTCTTATCAGGATCAACTGTTACCTGCATTCCTTCCGGTATGGTTAAATCACTTTCTACACTTGTATCCTTCTGGATATGTACCTCATTGCTTCCGGACTGTAATGCTTCTTCAAAGGAACCATATTCCTTCTCACCCTCTGCATTGATCCAGTACGCTTCATAGTCACTCTTTTCACGCCATCCGGCATAGAGAGTAATATCCCTGCTGACGGTACTCTTTGCAAAATCCCATTTCTGAGATTCTTCACATGCTGCATCTGTGTACCATCCTGTTAATACATAATCCGAATCCTTAATCTCATCTGGCTCTGCGACAGTCTTTCCACATGTTATGGTCTGACTCTCCGGTGTAACGGAACCATGGTTATTGATATTAAATGTTACCTGGCAGCTGATGCTATTGTAACCATTATCCAATACCTTTCCGCCTTCTTCGTTTGTTATGTTACTATCCTCTGTCAGGGTAGGATTGGATATCGTTCCTTTGTTCACCACATCTCCAGCCAGGGTACTGTCAATAATCGTACCATTGTTTGTCACATCGCCACTCAAATATGCTTCATTAATTTTTCCATTATTGTCAACTGCTGCGTCTATGGTTCCTCCATTGATGGTCTTATTATTGGTCAATGTACCATCTCCATCAATGATTCCCTTATTGGTAACAGTTCCATTATTGATCAATTCCCCATCCACTGTGACGGTGGCATCAGACGGAATGGTTACCGTCACACCTTCTGCAATGGTTACTTCCATATCCTTTGGAATGGTTGTACCATCCGGTATCGTTATATCCTTTTGAATAGTCACTTCGCTGCTTCCGGATTCCAATGCCTGCTTCAATGTTCCATAGGTAGGGTTTCCATCATTTGGATCCAGCCAGTATACATCAAATTCAGATGCTTCCTGTAACTTTGTATATAAAGTCACATTGTTTAATACGATATCTTCTTTAAAATTCCAAAGTTCAGTATATTGAGCATCTGTATACCAGCCGGAGAACACAAGGCCTGAATCACCAGAAATCTCCGGACGTGCAAACGGAGCCAATGCACCATATTGTACAGTCTTGTCTGCAATTGCAGCTGCTGATTCACCCGGTGTAATCTGATAGGTTATGGTATATTCAATAGGATTACCATTATTATCTGTATAATTTCCATTATTGATAAATTTGCTATTCTCGTCTGGTGTTGTATTTTTCAGGGTTCCTGTTTCATTATTGGTAACATCTCCACTTACAGTACTGTCTGCAACTGTACCATCGTTGTCCAAATCTCCCGAAATGTCACTGTCAGAAATGGTTGCATCCTCATTATTCTTTACATCACCTTCAATTTTGATGCCACTAATACCACAATCATCCTTATTGCTGTTATTCTCTACATCACCTTCAACTACAGGTTTCTCTCCAGCACCAGATCCAGCCAGGATTTTTCCGTTATTGGTTATTCCTGATGGCACCGTAAATGTAGTATCCGGTGCTAATTTCAGTTCACCACTTTCATCAATAATAACCGGTACCCCTTCCGGCACTTCTACATCTGTTGTTATATCAACTGGTTTTTGAATATGAAGTTCCTTGCAGGTTGTTCCCTCTTCAGGATTCTTAACCTGTTCAAGAACCTCATCAAATGTTCCATAGTGTTTATTGCCATCCTGATCTACCCAGTAAGCTTCAAACGAAGAATACTCTTTCCACTTTGCATACAGGGTTATATCTGAATTCACGGTATCGTTGTCAAAATCCCATTCATTGGTACAAGCTGCTTCTTTGTACCAGCCCTGGAACTCTGCCACTTCCGGAATATCCTCCACAACAGGAGCATCCGTTATCTTATCACCCCAGTTGACAGACTGGGACTCCGGATTTGTTACACCTTCACTGTTATCTAATGAATTAACCGCATCATATGTAACAAGATAGGATACAACTTCACCACCATTGGTAACCTTACCATTCTCACCATTTACAATAGAATCTCCATTACAGTTATCGATATCACCATTATTATTTACGGTATTATCCGGATCTGTAAAATCTGTATTGGATACTTTTCCCTCATTGTCAAATGGAGCAGCAACTTCTCCACCACTAAAGGTATTCTTATTAACAATCTTTCCATCTCCGGTAATGGTACCATTATTACGGATTGTACCCTCATTTGTCAGCGTAACATTCTCTAAAAGTTCCACTGTTATTCCCGGTTTAATTGTTAAAGTATATCCTGCTGGCAAAGTAACATCCTGATCAATTGCCATATCTCCTTCAATATAAATCTGTTTTTTCAGATTATCCTCTGCTGAAATTGCATCCTGTAATGTACCATATTCTTTCTCTCCATCAGAATTCAGATAGTATACATCCGGAACAATGGTCACTGTTGCCCGGTTGCTGTCAGCAGGATTGTAATTCTGATTACCCTCAAAGTGTGCCTTAACATAATAGGTTCCCTTTTTAGATGGTGCACCACCATTTGTAGTTGCACCACTATTCTCACTATTCGTCAATGTTTTGGTATCTTTATCCACATAATAGGTGTAAGTAATAGAACCTTCAACAGTTTCATCCTTTACACCTGTGACAGTGGCAGGATCCACAGCCCGTGCTGAGCCTGTTTCCGTCATATGTACCGTATTTGTAAGTTTTACTTCTTTTGGATCTGCCTTCTCAATTGTAACGGTCTTAGAACCAGATACAGTCAGATATCCTTCCTTTTCAATTTTATAAAATACCTTATAAGTACCCGCATCCGTTAAACTAAATGATGTTTCATTAATATTCTCCTCCGATACATCACTGTTAACAGTGTCCGCTTTTGCATAGCTAATCGTAACCCCTTCCATTGTAGCTGGCGTTGTCACGGTGACTGCAATGTTATGTCCTTCCCCATCATAAACACCGGAATATCCCTCTGCCCGATATACAAATGGTAACTTCCAGACTGCCTTGAGCACTAATCCCTCATTAGCAGTATACACATCTCCCGGCTGATAATCCACATTACCATCATCATTTGCATCCCAACCAGCAAAAATATATCCGGAACGTGCCGGAGCCACTGAGGACAGTGTCAAATTCTCACCTTGAAGTTTATACTGGGTAGAAGGTGCTCCACTTCCCTCACCAGCATCATAAGTTACTTTATAACCATTTTTAACAGTAAAGGTTCTGGATACTGCTTCGGATTCCTTACCGGAAGCAGTACTTGCTGTCATCGTAATTGTATAAGAACCCGCACTTAAACCGGAAAGCAGATACTTGTTAAGAGTCTGTGGTGCAAACTGACTGGAAGTAGTACTCAAAACTTCTGTACCGGATGAATTCTTTAAAATATATTTAACAGTAAAATCAGTTTGACCATCTAATGTATAGGATTGGTCATACACTTCAACATATTCATCTATTCCCGTTATATACTGACTTTTTGAAAGCGTAAAGGTATTGTAAGGTGCTTTTTCCTCAGTTTGCGTTTCTCCACCGCCTGTACTCTGTCTTGTAATCTGCTGCACCAGTATATCCGTGGCACCATCTGCATCCGTTACGGTCAGACGAACCATCCACACCTCTCCAACATCTATGGACTCCGGTTTTACTTCTGTCCAGGCTCCGCTGTCTGTTACATTCCGATATTCTATTGTACTGGATGTAATACCAGCCTCCGATGTATCTGTTACCGGCTCACCCGATGTCCAGACATCCGGATCATAAGAAGTATTCTTCACCGTTATCGCACCTGTATCACTGTCCACGCTTGCACTAAATAATGCCTTTGGTGCCTGATGAATCCGAATCCTGGCTTTCGCCGTATCCGTGTCACCACCATAATAGATTTCATAGTAACCGGCCCTTGTAAAAGGAGCCGTTGCCAGATCAGAATAATTACTTACACTCTCTTTTGCTTTCTCAAAAGAAGTGTCACTGTATCCAACACTCCAGTTACCGTCATTCAAAGCAGCACCTGTACTGGTAAAACGGAAATCATCCGTATCCAGATAGGTATATATGCCACCTTCCGTTGTCTGCTTGGCTACCTTTTCTGCAATAATCCTTGCAATTTCATCTATCTGCAATAAATAAGATTCCCGGTCATAATATTCTTTTCCAGATGCGATGAATTTCGTATCATTCATATTAACTAATCCACTGCCATCGCTGATTCCATCCACAAATGCCAAAGAACCTTCTTTGTTTGCATCACTACACCAGCCTATATAAGTTACTTTATCCTGTTCCAAACGGTTTATAATCTCTGCTGTTGTATAATCTTTCGAAAAATCTTCAATCGCAGCTTCATTCAAATTAACCAAAAAACTCTGTTTATCCTCACTCCAATTTGGCTCACGAACCACCTCTGTTAAGGAACGTACATAATCTGCTGTCATTTTGAGATTTGAAAGAGTTGCAAGTGTCGGCTGATCACAACTATGACTTCCATAGGAAGCTAGTGGTCCATATCCTCCCCGATATACTTCTTTATCTGAAACTGTATCATATCCCGGAACCAATGAGTATTCTGTTACACCATTCCCCCAATTTACCAAATCAGCACTTCCAAGGGTTATGGAAGAATTATCAGCACTAGACCCATTGTACCACATCTTAAGATAATCCGGCATAATTTCTATTTTTATTTTTCGAAATTTTGTATTGCCATATGTAGTTAATGCTGTTGCAACCAAAGACACACCGGAGATATTATTAAGATATCCAACACTTTTACTAGTTGTATGTAGTGTTTTGGCACTTACATTTTCAAGTTTAAAAAGCTTAATCGACTGCCCCGTTGAACCATTATATTGCAAAAACACCAAATATCCATTAATTTTCTGATTAATATAACTAGCACCTGTAATAGATGTATTTACAAGAAAACCTACTCCATCTAATGCATCATAAGCTTGCTTTTCCTCTATAGTAAACTCTATTGTCTTCTTTGTTGCCTGCTCATTAGGTAAAAAATTAAAATCTGTGTAACCACCCATACCATAACCATAAAAATTCATTGTGGCACCATTATTAGTAGTCTCAATATGATTTTTTTTACCATTATACGCATTTTGACTTGATGTTTCACTTGAAGAAACTGCCTCAATATATTGATGATTTTGATCAATAATAGATTCACTTGTAGAATGGTCATAAGTCCACCATGAAAAACTATCCTGTGAGGTGGAAGCATTGGCATCTACTTCTACAAAAGATATATTGTCTGATAATATCCCTTTCTTCTCCAACGCAGCTTTCAAATCCTCCTCAAAAGCTGCATAATTCTGCTTCGTATTACCTACAGCCAAAGCAACCTCCAGTTTTGGACTCTGGTCAACAACCAGACTTACACTGTTCTCGGCAGAATCATCAGATGTCGCCGCCTCTGCCTGGATTCCTGACACCGGCACAAGGCTTAACATCATCACGACCACTAACAGCCATGACAGTAATCTTCTCCCTGTTCTTTTTCCTTTCTCCATAATCTTATCCTCCTTAGTTTGCATTATATAATCTTAATTCAAGAAATTTACGATTAGAGATAGTTAATTATAATTATAACAACCCAACTACACCAACACTACACCAAACCCTCTCGTCATTTTGTACAAAATTTATAATTTTTAAAATTTTTTTTATAAAATTCAGAAAAAAAATTATCAAAAAAAATGATTCTGGAAAATTCCAAAATCATCTTTTTAATATTAGCAAACCACCTATATATTTCTATGTCAAATAAGACTTATGAAAATTCCAATCAACAGCTGATGCCTGCCAGATAACCGGTAGACCATGCAATCTGCAGATTGAAACCTCCCGTCAATGCGTCCAGATCCAACACTTCTCCTGCAAAATAGAGTCCTCCTGTTATTTTAGACTCCATGGTTCCTGGATCAATTTCTTTTACCTTCACTCCGCCCTTTGTGATAATCGCTTCGTCCCAGCCCCGAAGTCCGGTAATGGTAAACGGAAGATTCTTAATCATATATCCCAAAGTCTTTCGTTCTTCCTTTGTCATTTCGTTGACTTTCTTTTCTCCGTCCAGTCCGCTTTTTTCAATCACAACCGGAATCAACGCCCGAAGCAGCAACTTATCCAGACTGTTCTTTAACTGCTTATTCTGAAAAAGTTTGAAATCCTTTAGTATTCTTTCATCTAACTGTTTTTCATCCAAAGCCGATTTTAAATCAATATTCAAGGTAAGTGTTTTCTCCAGATATTTGTGTATATATGCACTCGCCTTAATAATGATGGGACCACTGACTCCAAAGTGGGTAAACAGCATTTCCCCAAAATCAGAATATACTTTCTTTCCATCTGCATATATGGAGGCAGATACATTTTTTAAAGAAATTCCCATCAAATCCTTACAGCAGGAATCCTTTAGTTCAAATGGAACCAATGAAGGCTGAATATCTGTCACCGTATGGCCTGCGTGTCTGGCAAATGAATACCCGTCCCGACAGGCTCCCGTTCTCGGATAGGAAACGCCGCCTGTTGCAACAACCACACTATCCGCATAGAGTTTTTTATTGTCAGAAAGCTCCACTCCTTTGCAGATAGTATTCTCAATCACCAAAGTTTTCACCTTTGTATTTAATAAAATCTCTACCTTCTGTTTCTTCAATTCCTTTTCCAGCACCTTAATCACATCCGAAGAATGATCTGATACCGGAAAGACACGGTTTCCCCGTTCTACCTTGTATGGCAGTCCAATCTCCTCAAAAAAATCCATGACCATTTGATTCGAAAATGAGTAAAAGGCACTATATAAAAACTTCGGATTCGTTACCACATTGCCAAACAAATCCTCTGTATCACAGGCATTGGTAAAATTGCATCTTCCCTTTCCTGTAATAAATAATTTCTTGCCCAGTTTCTCATTCTGTTCAATTAAAGTAACCTTTTTTCCATTTCTTCCTGCAAAAATCGCCGCCATCATTCCGGCAGCACCGCCGCCGATTACTATCACCTTAGCCATAATCTAGTTCATACCTTTCATCAATTTTTTCTATGGCCGCTTCGCCATGCCCTCAAATATAACAGACTGGAATTTCAAGAACATTTTCTCTTAGCATTCCAGGCTGTGGACACATACTTATAACTGCCCCCATCCCTCTTTTCTTGTCCGGAATGGTATCCAGTATCTGAAATGCACTGGTAGCACTAGCATTTTCCGATGTGTTTTTCTTTATTTCAATCGGATACAGGACACCGTTCTCCTCTATGATAAAATCAATCTCACTTTCCAGCTCAACACCATTTTTATTGACTTTATTTTTATCCTTTCCCCGATAATAGGAAACACAATACCGATAATCAATTCCTTTGTTGGAATAGGACTTCAAAATCTCAGAAATAACAAATGTTTCAAACATTGCTCCACTCATCGCACCATATGCCAATGTCTCCGGAGTCAGCCATCTGGTAAGGTATGCAGCTAAACCAGTATCTCGAAAATAGACTTTTGGTGTTTTGATTGCACGCTTTAATACCACATGCGTATAAGGTTCTAACAGATATATAATTCCGGATGATTCCAGAATCGACATCCAGTTCTTAATTGTTCCAACATCTTTTCCAACTTCTTCTGCAATATTACTGTAATTAACCATCTGTCCGGTTCTGGCCGCTACTGCAATCATGCATCTTCGAAACGCATCCAGATCATGAACCGCAGATAACTCCCTTACATCACGTTCCAAATATGTTTTAACATAACTTGCATAGAACGACTGCCAATCCATATCAGGATTCTGTAGTTCCGGATATCCTCCTCTGTGGATGATATCCCATATATTACCCGGGTTTTTAACACTCTTTTGCCGCTCTAAAATATAGTCCATTGTAGGTAAAAATGGCTCATTAAAGGAATCTTTACAGATTTCCCTCATAGAAAGTGTAGACAATTCTATAATACATACACGCCCAGACAATGATTCTGATACATTTTCCATCAAACGAAACGGCTGGGAACCTGATAAACAGAATAATCCCCTTTCATCCTGTTCATCACAAACCATTTTTATATGGCGAAACAAATCAGGCACCCTCTGTACTTCATCCATGATAACAGGCGGTTGATTCAACATCATAAACATATTGGCATTATTCTTTGCCTGCTGCTCCACAAAAGGATCATCGAAAGTAATATATTTTTTATCCGGAAACATTTTCTTTAGCATAGTGGATTTGCCTGTCTGACGTGCCCCCGTAACCAAAACAGCTTTAAATGTCTTTTCTGCATTACTGATACGTTCTTCTATACTTCTCTTAATATAGTCCATAAAACAGATCTCCTTATACTCTGACGATAAAATAATATTATCAATATTATATGGCTAATTTGGAATTCAATTCTAAATTAGTCACATTATATACTGATTTTCATATAATGTCAAAGTATTTTGGCTAATTTGGAATTCAATTCTAAATTAGTCAAAATTTTATTTATCTATAATTAGAAATTTCTATATAGCCAAAAAAGCTGCGATAAATCTCACGATTTATCGCAGCTCCTCTTACGTTACTTTTATACCGGATATACTCCGTTCTCTTTATCTGCAACACCTGCATCCACCTTGGTCTGCTGAGCTTCTCTGTATTTAAAGAAATCCGTAGCAACCTGTGGGAACAATGCATAGGAAAGTACATCCTCATCCTGCTGCTTATACTGTGCCATTTCACTCTCCAACTTCTCAAGCTGTGGCTCTAAATCATCAGCCGGACGGTAAGTAATTGGCTCTTTCATTCCTAAACTGTCAAGTGCCTTCTGCTGAACTTCTTTGTCAACAGGCTTTGTTGTCTGTCCATACTTACCTACTAATAAATCCTTAGACTCCTTTGTAAGCATCTTATAACGCTCACCCATAACCACATTTAATACCGCCTGTGTACCAACAATCTGGGAAGACGGTGTAACCAGTGGAATCTCACCAAAGTCTTTACGAACACGAGGAATCTCCTCTAATACCTCATCATACTTATCCTCTGCATTCATTTCCTTCAGCTGGGAAACCATGTTAGATAACATACCGCCAGGTACCTGATAAAGTAATGTCTTAATATTAACACCCATTACCTTTGGACTGAGAAGTCCTGACTCTAACCACTCCTCACGCAATGGACGGAAGTAGTCTGCAATCTCTGCCAGTAAGTTCTGGTCAAATCCAGGATCATACTCGGTTCCCTCAAATGCCTTTGCCATAACCTCGGTTGCCGGCTGGGAAGTACCCATAGCAAGTGGTGACATTGCTGTATCAATGATATCACATCCGGCTTCAACTGCCTTCATATAAGTCATAGCTGCCACACCGGAAGTATAGTGGGTATGAAGCTGGATTGGAAGGTTGGAACCATCCTTTAACGCCTGAACAAGTTCTGTTGCAGCATTTGGAACTAACAAACCTGCCATATCCTTGATACAGATAGAATCTGCACCCATATCCTCGATTCTCTTTGCAATATCTCTCCAATACTCTAATGTATAGGCATCACCTAATGTATAAGAAAGTGCAACCTGTGCATGTCCCTTTTCCTTATTTGCTGCTTTTACAGCAGTCTGTAAATTACGGAGATCATTCAGACAGTCAAAAATACGAATGATATCAATACCATTAGCAATGGACTTCTGCACAAAATACTCTACCACATCATCTGCATATGGTGCATATCCTAAGATATTCTGTCCTCTGAATAACATCTGTAACTTGGTATTCTTAAATCCATCTCTTAATTTTCTAAGTCTCTCCCATGGATCTTCTTTTAAGAAACGAAGGGAAGCATCAAATGTTGCACCACCCCAGCACTCTACTGAATGATATCCAACCTTGTCCATCTTATCGATGATTGGAAGCATCTGCTCGGTAGTCATACGGGTAGCAATCAATGACTGATGTGCATCACGTAAAACTGTCTCGGTAATCTTAACCGGTTTTGCTGCTTGATTTGCCATGTTCTTTTCCTCCAATTATTATTTTCCAAATTTTCCAGTTAAATAAAAACTAATTATTCACTGAATATTCTCGTATATTTCTCTAGCATTCTTTTACAATATGCATCCGCATCAAAATACTCCAAAGATTGCCATGAAAGTACCAGCCGCAACTGCAGTTCCAATAACACCTGCTACGTTTGGTCCCATCGCATGCATCAATAAGAAGTTGGTAGGATCTTCTTCGGCACCAACCTTCTGGGATACACGGGCTGCCATTGGCACTGCGGATACACCGGCAGAACCAATCAAAGGATTTACCTTTCCATGAGTTGCCAGACACATTAACTTACCAAATAATACACCTGCTGCTGTACCAATACAGAAAGCAATCAGACCCAAAGCAACAATCTTAAGTGTACTAACATTAAGGAATGACTGTGCAGTTGTGGTAGCACCTACTGAAGTACCAAGTAAAATAACTACGATATACATAAGTGCATTGGAAGCGGTTTCTGTTAACTGCTTTACAACGCCACACTCTCTGAAAAGATTACCAAGCATCAACATACCAACAAGTGGTGCTGTTGTAGGAAGAATCATTACTACCACAATTGTAACAACAACTGGGAACATAATTCTCTCAAGCTTAGATACCGGTCTCAACTGTTCCATCTTAATCTTACGCTCTTTTTCTGTGGTTAACAGTCTCATAATTGGCGGCTGGATAATTGGAACCAATGCCATATACGTATAAGCTGCCACGGCAATCGGACCCATCAGTGTTCCACCCATTCCCAGCTTACCAGCTAAGAAAATAGAGGTAGGACCATCTGCACCACCAATGATAGAGATTGCAGCGGCTGCCTTGTCGCCAAATCCCATCAAAATTGCAAAGAAATATGCGGAATAAATACCAAACTGAGCGGCTGCTCCAAGTAAGAAGCTCTTAGGGTTGGCAATCAGCGGGCCAAAATCTGTCATCGCACCTACACCTAAGAAAATCAGGGATGGTAAGATACTCCATTCATCCAATAAGTAAAAATAATGTAATAGTCCTCCATCTGCTATGATACCTGGGAACATATTTGCAAGTAACATACCAAAGGAAATCGGGACTAATAACAACGGCTCAAAGCCAAATTTAATTGCCAGAACAAGGAATACACAGGCAACTGCAATCATTACAAAGTTACCCCAGTAAAGATTGGCAAATGCGGTCTGTCCTGCCAGGTTCTGCAATGTAGTCCATATATAATCCATTTGCACTGCCTCCTGTTTAAAATGAATTCTGCATCAATTAGTTCAATGAAGCCAGTGTATCACCAGATTCTACGCTGTCACCAACTGCAACATGAATACCTGCTACAGTACCATCTTCCGGAGCTGTAATCTCATTCTCCATCTTCATAGCCTCAAGAATCATAACAACGTCACCCTTCTTAACTGCCTGTCCTGCATTTGCCTTAATTGCTAAAATCTTACCAGGCATTGGAGCTGCAATTTTAACAGAACCTTCTGCACCACTTGCTGCCGGTGCTGCCGGAGCTGCTGCTGGTGCTGGAGCTGCTACTGGAGCCGCTGCTGGTGCTGCTGGAGCCGCTGCTGGAACTGTACCTGCTCCCAACTCTTCTACTGCTACATCATAAGCTGTACCATTAACTGTAATTCTATAATTTTTCATATTGATTGTCCTCCTATAATTATCTCTTTGCCTTTCTGATTGAACGAACGATTAACTTATCACTGCCACCAGCTGCACTATTTGCGGCTATAACTGCAGCAGTAATAACAGCTACCAATTGTGTATCATCCATAGGGTTTGCAGTTGCTGCAGCAACCGGAACTGTTACTGTATCAGAACCTGTCTCCGCACTCTCTTCTTCTTTCTTTCCCCGGTTATTCCACCAGTTTCCGATCTTAACGGAAAGCTTACCAATCCTTTCAAACTGAGCAATAATAATGGAAATAAAGATCAGTACAAGAAATACAGTTCCCATACCCATCAGTGTATTAGATGCTGCTTTTCCCATCTTTTCACCAAACGTATAATCTGGTGTAACATTAACTTCCTGAATCTGATATGGCTGAACAGATTGACCAGATAGTTCATATGCATATGCGTATGCAGGATTTTCTCCATATACAAAGCTGTAAATTACATCACGTGTTTCATAGACAGCCTTCAATGTAACGGTAACACTACCATTGTTCTCCTCTACTGTTGCATCTGCAGCACCAACAAGATACAGTAATGCTGCATCCACATCCTCTGCATTCAATATTGTGTCAAAATTGATGCTGCTTCCATCTTCTTTGGAACGGTAACCTACAAATTCACCACATTCTTCTTTGGCATTATCCATATTGGTAATACCGGTCAACATAGTCTTATCCGATTCTTCTTCTGAATTTTCAAAATATGCACGATATGCATCACTTACATTCTGAAGCTGATAAGCCTGGATAATACTATATTCAATAATATCTGTATTTGTATATTCAAAGGTTACTTCCTCAGTACCGCTGCTACAAGCGGTCAGGGAAAAGAAAACAGCAATCATAGAAAACAATAAAACAATCTTTTTCATTTTCATATGGCTATCTCCTCTCTCATACTGCACCATGCTTTTTTAATGGTCTGTCTTCTCTTTTTGTGTAAAGCATCTCAAATGCAGCAATGAGACGTTTTCTGGTGGCAGCACCATCAATGATATCGTCTACAAAACCGCGTTTTGCAGCAGCCTGTGCACTTGACATCTTTTCTGTGTATTCTGCCTTCTTTGCTGCAATTTTTTCTTTATCATATCCATCCTTAGAAAGCTCATCTGCATACATAATCTTAACTGCAGCATCCGGATCCATGGTTCCAATCTTCGCTGTATTCCATGCATACTCAATATCTGCACCAATTGACTTGGAGTTCATTGCAAGATAAGCACTTCCCATTGCATTGCCCATTACAAGATTTACCTTAGGAATGGTTGCATTGGCAAATGCATAGGTAAGCTTTGCAGAAGCCTTTGCAATTCCTGCCTCTTCTGCTACAGTTGCCTTATATCCCTTTACGTTGGTTAATGTAAGAACCGGAATATTAAATGCGTCTAAGAAATTAACGAATTCAGCTGCAATATATGCACCTTTTGTAGATAATACATCTCCGCCATCCTTCACCTGGTTTGCAACACAGCCAACGGTGGTACCATTTAACTTGATGAAACCAATTACCATATCTTTTGCATATTCCTTCTTAAGTTCAACAAATACATTGCTGTCAGAAATATGAGTAAGAACTGCTCTTGCATCATCAGCAAGACCCTCCAGATTCGGAATCTCTCTGTTAAGGTCGTCCATACAGTCAGAGAAATTAGAATCGTCTTCATTATTAGATGGAAGCATTGCCACAACTTGTCTGATTCTTCCAAGTACGGCGGCATCATCCTCTAATACCTCATCAACTAATGCAGAATTGCTTTCCTGGTAAGAAGCATCTGCTGTATCAAGCTTCTCAACATAATTGTTGTCCAAAGCGTTTGGACTGTTTACAAATAACTTTGCATTATCCTTTACCATGAATGTGATGTCTGATAATGCCGGAATAATTGTACTTCCTCCACCACATACTCCAAAAATACCTGTGATTTGTGGTACTACTCCGGAAGCCATGGACTGCTTTAAATAAATATTACCAAAAGCATTTAAAGAATCAGTTGCCTCCTGTAATCTTAATCCTGCACAATCCACCAAGCCGATTACCGGTGCACCCATCTTAAGTGCCATGTCATAGATTTTTGCAATTTTTGCTGCATGCATCTCACCAATGGAACCGCCTAATACAGCAGCATCCTGGCTATACACATACACCAATCTGCCGTCAATCGTACCGTAACCTGTTACGACACCATCTGCCGGTGTTTCGAGATCCTGTGTGTTAAAGTCGGTATTTCTAGCAGTTACATAAGCACCAACTTCAACGAAACTTGAGTCATCAAGTAATGCTGCAATTCTATCACTTGCTGACAACATAAGTTTATTGCTCATTTTTAGCCCTCCGTTTAAATTTATTATAAGGCTTACAATATGTAAACCAAATTTTAGCCAATTATATTTTATTACTTTTGTGTTCTGATTTCAAGCGAAACTTGTCACAAATTGTAATTGATTTTTTGTCGAATATTTGCTTATGCTAAAAACGCTTTCAAAAATTTTCTACATAGAAAAGGGTAATTGCAAACGATACAATCACCCTTGATTTTCTCTCTTTTATTATAACCTGTTTTATAAGACTTTTTACAAAGCTTTTTATTTATTATTCTCAGCCAGTACCCCTTTATTATGAAGCAGATAATCAAACAAAGACACAATTGTAAGAATTAATGCGGCATAGATCAGAACATTTTCAAATATATAGATTCCATCTGCCGCTGCCGGGAACAGACTACCGAAATCTGCGAGTAAAATACAAATCATCACCATCTGTTCTGCTGTCTTTACCTTGCCCCAGATACCGGCAGCAATCACAATTCCATTATCCGCTGCCACCAGCCGGAAGCCGCTGATGATAAATTCTCTTGCAATAATGACAATTACAATCCAACATGGTATTCTTCCAAGCTCAATAAATGCGATCAACGCGGAAGAAACCAGCAGTTTATCTGCAAGGGGATCCATAAATTTCCCAAAATTCGTAACCAGATTATACTTTCTTGCTATCTTACCATCTAACATATCCGTTAAAGATGCAGCCGCAAAAATCACAAGTGCAATCCAGTTGCCATAGGGAACAAAACCACCATAAGATGCATCACACAACATCGCTATTAAAAAAAATGGAATCAATATCGTTCTTAAAATTGTCAGCTTATTTGGTAAATTCATCGTTTCTCTCTCCAATCAAATCATATTCGTTAAAATCAGTAATGGTTACATTGATAAAATCTCCGGATAACAGTTCTTCCTCCGAAGAAACAAATACATATCCGTCAATCTCCGGGGCATCCATGTAGGAACGGCACATATACATCTGTTCCTTGTAAAGATATCCTTCTACAATCACCTTCAAGGTTTTTCCTACCATGGCAGCATTCAGATCATAGGAAATCTCCTGTTGCAGCACCATGATTTCATCCCGCCATCTCTCCTTCGTCTCCTCCAGAATCTGATGTTCAAATTCTGCGGCCGGAGTATCCTCCTCCGGGGAATAGGTAAATACCCCTAACCGGTTAAACTCCATTTCATCTATGAAATCAAGTAATGCCTTATGCTCCTCTTCGGTCTCACCCGGAAATCCGGTAATCAGAGAAGTTCTTAAAACAATATCCGGTATCTCTCTTCGAATCTCACAGATAGTTTCCTTAATCTCTGCCTTTGTGGTTTTCCGCCCCATTCTACGTAAAATGGTATCTTCCGAGTGTTGTAACGGCATATCCAGATAATGGCATACCTTTGGATTATCCCGGATTTCTGCTATCAATTCCTTTGTAATCTCCTCCGGATAACAGTAAAGCAGCCGGATCCATTCCAAATCCTCAATCTCGGAAAGTTTTCTCAATAGTTCAGGAAGCATTTTCTTACCGTATATGTCTAAGCCATAAAGTGTTGTCTCCTGTGCCACCAGACAGATTTCCCGAATTCCATTTTCCACCAGATAATTTGCCTGTGCCACCAAATCCTCTATTGGAACACTGCGGTAACGTCCTCTCACCTTCGGTATGATGCAGTAGGTACAATGCTTATCGCATCCTTCTGCAATCTTTAAATATCCAAGATAGGTTCCGGAAGTAATCACTCTCTTTTCATGGCTTGGCGGAAGATAATTAATATCCTCAAAATGCTCATATCCCTTACCTTTTAATACCTCTTCCACCGCCTCCACAATGGACTCGGTACTGGTGGTGCCAAGAATGGCATCCACCTCCGGCAGTTCTTTTTGAATCTCATCCTTATAACGCTGTGCCAGACAGCCTGTGACAATCAACGCCTTTAATTTCGCTGTCTCTTTCAGTTTACCCACCTCAATGATGTTCTCGATGCTCTCTTCTTTGGCATCATGGATAAAGCAGCAGGTATTGATGACTGCAACATCTGCCTCTTTCTCTTCATTTGTAATGGAATATCCCTTATCCTGCAATAAACCAAGCATAACCTCACTGTCCACTAAATTCTTGTCACAGCCTAGGGATACAAATAAAATCTGAATCATTTTCTGACTCCAATCTAACATTCAAACATGGTGGCAGCTTCCACACAGTTGTTCATCAGCATGGCAATGGTCATTGGTCCAACGCCGCCCGGAACCGGGGTAATGGCAGATGCAACCGGCTCAACACTGTCAAAATCCACATCTCCGCAAAGCTTGTTATTCTCGTTTCTGTGGATTCCCACATCAATGACAACCGCACCCTCTTTCACATAGGAAGCATCAATCATCTTCGGTTTTCCAATTGCAACAACTAAGATGTCCGCCCGTTTGCAGACTTCCTTTAAGTTCTTCGTTCTGGAATGGGTAATGGTTACGGTTCCATTTTCACGGAGTAACAAAAGTGCCATCGGTTTCCCAACAATATTGCTTCTACCGATTACCACGCACTCTTTTCCTTCTATCTCCACACCACTTCTTTTTAACAGCTGAATGATTCCGGCAGGTGTACACGATACAAAGCCTGGCTGTCCAATGCTTAATGCTCCCACACTTTGTGGATGGAATCCATCTACATCTTTCTTAGGAGATATGGCCTTAATAACGGTATCTTCATCAATATGCTTTGGAACCGGAAGCTGTACTAAAATACCATGAATCTTATCATCCTGATTCAATCTTTCAATTAAAGAAATCAACTCTTCCTGTGTTGTCTCCTCTGGGAGCTCATAGCTTTCCGAACGGATACCGATATACTCGCAAGCTTTTTTCTTATTGCCAACGTATACGGAAGATGCCGGATCATTTCCCACCTGAATCACTGCCATTCCAATCTCTTTTCCTTCTGCCTTTAATGCAGCTACCTTTTCCTTTAATTCATCTTTAATCTGCCTGCTGATTGCTTTACCATCAATTAACTGTGCCATACTGTTCCTCCTTGCGATACTTTCTATTCTATGTTTATCCTTCTTTTTTTTATATTCTTTCAATGTAAAGCCGCTTTCGTTATAAAATGATTCTCAAAAAGGGGTATTTGTGTCCGTCAGTACTTAGCGAGGTATTGCCGAGCTTAGTACTGCTACGCACACAATTAAGCGAAAGCGGCCCCGACTTGAGAACATTTTATAACGAAAGTGGCGTCAGCTTAATAAACTAGAACAACCCTGTAATCTTGTCGTCCACCACATCGATTCCTTCTGCTGCTGGAACCTTCGGAAGTCCCGGCATG
Organism: Lachnospiraceae bacterium; assembly: GCA_051877755.1. Classification (GTDB taxonomy): domain Bacteria; phylum Bacillota; class Clostridia; order Lachnospirales; family Lachnospiraceae; genus CAG-590. The sequence continues at coordinate 53,755 of JBJEJE010000064.1, forward strand.
GTCATGATGGAACCTGTGATTGCTACTACAAATCCTGCCCCTGCATTCACATATACATCTCTTACACTGATATCAAAGTCTGTAGGACGTCCTAATTTTGTCTGGTCATCGGATAACGAATACTGTGTCTTTGCCATACATACCGGCAGATTACCATAGCCAAGCTCTGTAATCTTTTCAAGCTGTTTCTTTGCTGCCGCTGTATAATTCACCCCATTGGCACCATATATCTTAGTAGCAATGGTATGAATCTTATCCTCAAGGGACATATCATCTTCATAAAGCATCTTAAAGTCTGCCTTTTTGTTCTCTAATACATCAACCACTTTCTGGGCTAATTCCAGACCGCCTTCGCCGCCTTTTTCCCAAACCTTGGCAAGTGCAAAATCACAACCCATATTCTCAACAAACTCTTTCACAAAAGATAACTCTGCTTCGGAATCGGTAATAAACTGATTCAGTGTCACCACAATCGGTACACCATACTGCTGCAAATTCTCAATATGCTTTTCCAGATTCACGATACCCTTTTTCAATGCATCTACATTCTCATTGGATAAATCTGCCTTCGCAACGCCACCGTTATATTTCAATGCACGGACAGTTGCCACCAGCACAATTGCATCCGGTGATATACCTGCTTTACGGCATTTGATATCTAAAAACTTCTCTGCACCTAAGTCTGCACCAAATCCAGCCTCGGTTATCACGATATCCGAAAGCTTCAATGCAAGCTTGGTTGCACGAACGGAATTACATCCATGGGCAATATTGGCAAAAGGACCGCCATGCACAAATGCCGGGGTATGCTCTAACGTCTGAATCATATTCGGTTTAAGAGCATCCTTTAACAGTGCCGCCATAGCTCCCACTGCCTTCAAATCTTTGGCGGTTACCGGATTACCATCAACGGTATAAGCCACAATAATCTTGCCAAGCTTATCCTTTAAATCCTCCATATCATTTGCAAGACAGAGAATCGCCATAATCTCTGACGCAACGGAAATCACAAAATGATCCTCTCTCACATAACCGTCCATTTTGCTTCCAAGTCCAACCACAATATTACGGAGCACACGGTCATTCATATCCATGCATCGTTTCCAGACAATCTGTCTTGTATCAATATTTAATGCATTGCCTTGCTGGATATGATTGTCAAGCATGGCTGCAAGCAAATTATTTGCAGAAGTAATAGCATGAAAATCTCCGGTAAAATGAAGATTCAAATCCTCCATGGGAACTACCTGAGAATATCCACCACCGGCAGCACCACCCTTAATTCCAAAACAAGGTCCTAAAGAAGGCTCACGAAGGGCAATGGAAGCTTTCTTACCCATTCTTCCTAATGCCTGCCCCAATCCGACTGTAACAGTAGTCTTGCCTTCGCCAGCCGGTGTCGGGTTAATCGCAGTTACTAATACAAGCTTGCCATCCCTGTTGTTCTCAATCCGCTTAATCAGTTCATCAGAAAGCTTTGCCTTATACTTACCGTATAAATCAAGTTCATCTTCGGAAATATCCAGTTTACTGGCAACCTCCTTAATGTGTACCATTTTTGCTTCCTGTGCGATTTCAATATCTGTCTTCATATATTCCTCCTTCTTTAAAATCGACTATGAAATATCAAAAAATCTCATTTTCTTTATTCTATTAACACGAATAGAATTGTAGCGGTATAAAAGCGGTTCGTCAATATCATTTCTCAATAACTTTAGAAATTAACAAAATCCACTGATATCCCTAAAAATATTCATCTATATATTCTTCAAACTGTTCGGCACTCATCAGAACCTGACGCGGCTTGGTTCCTTCCTCCGGTCCTACCACACCAGCTTCAAAGAGCTGATCCATGATTCTGGCAGCACGGTTAAAACCAATCTTAAACATTCTCTGCAACATGCCGATGGACGCTTTGTCCTTTTCGATTATGAATTTTCCTGCCTGAACAAAATATTCATCCCGGTCACTATCCGAATTACCATTGATAGCCGTTGCACTACCAGATGACGTGGAAGTAATCTGATTTGTCACCTCTTCATTATAAGTGGTTTCCCCATTCTGTGCCTTCAAAAACTCAACCACGCTTAATACTTCATCATCGGAAATGTATGCACCCTGCACACGCACCGGCTTTGGATACATGGTTGGATAAAACAACATATCTCCATTTCCCAAAAGCTTCTCTGCACCTACACTGTCTATGATGGTTCTGGAATCCACACCGGAAGACACAGAAAGTGCAATACGGGAAGGTACATTTGCCTTGATCAATCCGGTAACAACATCAACAGAAGGACGCTGGGTGGCAATTACCAAATGGATACCTGCCGCACGGGCAAGCTGTGCTAAACGCACAATCGCCTCTTCTACTTCTGCCTTGGCAACCATCATCAAGTCTGCAAGCTCATCCACAATAATAACGATCTGTGGCATTATTTCAAGCTTTTCTTCCTCAACCTTACCAGACTCCTGTAGCTCCTTCACTTTGGCATTGTATCCCTGGATATTTCTCACGTTACATTCTGAGAACATCTGATAACGCTTTGTCATCTCTGCTACTGCCCAGTTCAGTGCCCCCGCCGCTTTCTTCGGATCCGTTACAACCGGAGTCAGCAAATGCGGAATTCCATTATATACCTTTAATTCCACCTGTTTCGGGTCAACCAGAATCAATTTTACCTCATCCGGTCTCGCCTTATATAAAATACTCATAATCAATGTATTGGTACAAACGGATTTTCCGGAACCGGTTGCTCCTGCTATCAGTAAATGCGGCATCTTTGCTATATCCTCAACAACTACATTTCCCTCAATATCCTTACCTACGGCAAAGGCAATCTTTGATGGATGTTTAATGAATTTCTCTGTGTCAATCAACTCCCGAAATCCAACACCGCTTCTTGTACCATTAGGAATCTCTATACCAACAGCAGATTTTCCCGGAATCGGAGCCTCAATTCGAATGCTCTGGGCAGCCAGATTCATCATGATATCGTCTGCGAGTCCGGTAATTTTACTTACTTTCACACCCTGTTCCGGCACCATTTCATACCGCGTAACAGAAGGTCCACAGCTATAATTGGTCATGGTCACATTGACACCAAAACTTTTCAGTACCTCCTGAAGCTTGATTGCATTCTGCCGGATTGCATCTTCCTTTGTTGCAGCCTGGGATTTTCCCTTTTTCAACAATTCAAGAGGCGGAAATTTATACTGTGCATCGCTGTTGCCGATCTCTTTTGCCGACATATTTTTCTCTGCTTTGGCGGTTTTATTTTCCATGGTAAGCACATCAACTGACTCTGATTTCCCATTTGCTACAGAAACATCTGCCAAATCTTTTTTTGCCGTTTCCTTTTCCCCGTCAAGAACTGCAGGCACAATATTTTTCTTTACAGAAGGTCTGCGTTTCTTTTTTGATGCAGCCTTAACCTCATCCTTTGCCAACTCCGAAACAGCAAATTCATCCATATGTTCTCCCGGAAGATTCAACTCATAATCCATTGTAATTTCATGTACTTCTTCATTATCCGGCAGCTTATCTACCACTTTAGACGGCAGAATCCCCTTGTCTGTCCCTGCAGGAAGTACAGATATATTATCCAATACCGAAGATTTCTTCCGCTCTGTAAACACTTCATCCCGGTCATTTGGAAAATCTTCTCTTATTATTTCTTCAAAGTCATCCTCTTTTCTTCTCTTACGCTGTTTTCTCGGTCTTTCCTCTATAAACTCTTCTTCCTCATCCTCATCTTCCCGAAGTTCAGAAAGAGTTCCGGCAAGTTCCTTCAGAAAATCAATGACGGAAACTTCCGCAAATAACACAATACACAAAATGATAGCAAGTACAATAATAATATAAGTACCTACCTGTCCCACGGCAGCCTGTAACAAATAAGTGATGGAGCCACATAAAATGCCGCCTCCAAGCTGATCTTTGAAACCTTCCGTATATAATCTGACAAAATCGTATTCGTCCACACCAACTGCCAATTGCCCGATCATTCCAAAACACAATAATACGCAGGTTCCAAATATTACTTTATGTACTGCACGTTTTTGATACCCATTTACATGTAGAAAAAATGCTGCAAACATGACTGCCACCGGCAGCACATATTCAATAACGCCAAATACACCAAAGAAAAATTTACTGATATAGGTAACAGCACCGCAAAGTCCAAAATTACCAAGTTCTATAATCAGCATCAGGGCACCTATGATCCAAACTGTAATCTCCGCTGTATAAGAAACTTCTTCCGTTTCCTCTTTTCTGGTTGACTGTTTTTTTCCGGATGTATTCGTTGTCTTTTGTCCTTTTCCTGTATTTTTATGATATGAAGTTTGTTTTCCTTTTTGATTCTTACTACCAGCCAAGCTGATAACCTCCCTTTTCATTTCTTGCTATATATTACTATTATTTTTCTGATTTATCAAGTTATATAAATAACAAAACGCCTCATGAATCCCTCCTACTTCATTGATTAACCCACTTTTTACCGCCTCTTGCCCCACCAGTACACTCCCGACATCCTTTGCCAGTTCTTTTGTATTAAACATGATTTGTTTCAGTTCCTCTTCCTTAATGTCAGAATGGGAGCAGGTAAAAGAAATGATACGATCCTGCATTTTGTCAATGTATTCGTAATTCTGCTTTACCCCCAATACCGTTCCGTTCATGCGTATCGGATGTATCACCATGGTTGCTGTAGGTACAATAAAAGAATAGTCACCGCATACACTAAGCGGCACACCGATGGAATGCCCACCGCCTAAAAGCAGCGTTACTGTAGGGACTGACAGGGATGCAATCATTTCAGCAATGGCAAGCCCCGCCTCCACATCTCCACCTACTGTATTCAACAAAACCAGCAAACCATCTATGGATTTATCCTCCTCCACTCTGGCAAGTTCAGGCAGGACATGCTCATATTTTGTAGTTTTTGTACCCGCTCCAAGGCACTGATGACCTTCAATTTCTCCAATAATATTTAATAAATGAATTCTATATCCATAAGAGTTTTCCGCTAAATCCATCTGTCCGTTTTCTTTTATCTGATTTGCTGTTTTTTCTTCCATCTCCATTTCACACAACTGTTTCTGGCATCTTTTTTCCTGTTCCATATTCTATTCTCCTGGATTTCTAATATTTAAAAGAGGAAGCTGTCTGCTTCCTCTTTAGTATTACTGAAATATAAATTATTATTCCAAACCAGGCATCTGTTTTACACAAATATCCTGCGTTAAAACCGACAGACAAGATATCCGGTTATGAGTCCCACAAGAATACCACCTAACACCTGCATAGGTGTATGACCTACATATTCCTTTAATATGATCCTTGGCCATTCTCCTTTCCCGGCATCTTTTAAATGTTTCCGTATCTCCTCATTTTTCAAAAAAAGATTGAGAATCACTGCCTGTTTTCCGGTTTCCATTCTAACATTCATGGCATCATACATGACGATAATCGCAAGCACTGCTGCCACCGGAAATTCAAATCCATCAAAGCCCCTGCAATAGGCTGTGGCATAAACAAGACCAATAACGGTTGCGGAATGTGCACTGGGCATACCGCCACTTCCAATCAGGCGTTCCGGATTAAATTCCTTTGTCAGAATAAAATTAACAATTGTCTTTAAAATCTGTGCAGCGGCCCAGCTCAAAATAGGTGCCAAAAGCATCTTGTTATGTGCTAAAACCTGTAAGACTTCCATACTGCCCCTCCTTTGTATTTACAGCAGGATTTACAATTCAACTGTTATCTCATTGGTATCTTTCAAAAGTTCTGCTTTGATATAATCGCCCTCTAAAACGGTTCCATTCAGGGTAAGTTTCGTCACACCGGATTCTTTTCCATTTGGATTCTTTACAACGATATGAAGTTTCTTTCCCCGAAAATCTTTGTCCATTGTAAATTCTTTCCATTCAGAAGAAATAGATGGACTGATGCGTAATCCTTCAAAATCCGGACGCAATCCAAGGATACCCTCTACACAACCTACCATGACGGTAGATGCCGTTCCTGTCAGCCAATGTACATGGGCACGGCCCTCAAACGGAGAATCTGTACTTTCTGTAAACTGTCCATGACAATATGGCTCCAGCCTACGGATCTCTGCTTTATCATTCATGGAAGCAGGTGAAGATTCATTAAAATATTCAAACGCACGGTCACCATGTCCCATCAAAGCTTCTGCCAGGATGATCCAACCCTGCGGCTGTGAGAAGATACCACCATTTTCTTTCGTAGATGGATTGAACAACAGCATTAACGCACCATCAAATGCATGCTCTACATAGGAAGGTGCCATTAATCTTACACCATATGGCGTATTTAATTCCCGATGAACGGATTCCAATGCCAGTTCTGCCTGTTCCTTTGTAGCAAGGCCGGAAATTACAGACCATGACTGTGGATTCAGCCACATGTTAGCCTCCGGATGATGCTTCGAACCTATAATCTCGCCATCCTCTTTATATCCACGCACAAAGCGGTCTTCTTCCCAACAGGTCTTCTGAATAGTATCCCCTAATTCTTTCTGCACCTTATCAAGGTATTCCAAATATTCTTTGTCCTGCTTTCTCTCTGCAAATTCACGGATTACAGTCATTGCATAATAAAGCTGCATTGCCACAAAACTGGACTCTCCCTGTTTTCCTAAACGCAGACAGTCATTCCAGTCTGCATGAAGCCCTGCAGGCATTCCATGATTTCCCAACCGGTTCATGGAAAAATCAATGGCTCTCTTTAAATGCTCATAAACTGTACCCTCACCACCATTGGCAAACAGAATAACTTCATCCATAAAATCCACATTGCCGGACTCTGCAATATACTTATACACAGTCGGAAACAGCCATAATGCATCATCTGCACGATATGCAGGATGTCCGGTTGCCTTTACATAGGAAGCATCATCCGGTGTATCTTCATGTCCTGCATTATGATTGAATTTAACCAGAGGAAGTCCGCCGCCGTTATCTACCTGGGCAGATAACATAAACCGGATTTTCTCCAATGCCATTTCTGGATTTAAATGGATGATGCCCTGGATATCCTGAACAGTATCTCTGTATCCGTATCCATTCCGAAGTCCGCAATAAGTAAAGGAAGCTGCTCTTGACCAGATAAAAGTCATAAAGCACTGATATGCATTCCATGTATTTACCATATTGTTAAAGCTGTCTGAAGGTGTCTTCACCTGTAAATGGGAAAGCTGTCCATGCCAGTAGGTCTTTAACTCATTTAATTCTTTCTCTGTTTCCTGCTCTACATTTTCATATCCGGCAATGATTTTTTGTGCCTCACTGTCTGTTTTCATACCTAAAACAAATGTAACAACCTTGCTTTCGCCAGGTGCCAATGTAAATTTGGTCTGTAACGCACCACAGGAGTTGGAATTATAATTCAGCGTATTATCACAGACACCATTTTCCACTGCTGCCGGATTCCCATATCCGTGATATCTGCCCAGAAAACTCTCTTTATCTCCATTGTAGGATACCACCTTTGCACCTGCTAATCCAAAAAATCTGGAAGAATTCTGGTTACCAT
>JBJEJE010000065.1:0-2990 GCA_051877755.1 Lachnospiraceae bacterium
AGTAAGTTCCAGTCAGAGATATGGGACAACTGGAATTTATTTTTCCAATTGACCGAAATAAGAAATAAGAAATAAGAAATAAGAAATAAGTATACACTATATGCAAATATGTTATATAGGAGGTGTTGATATGGCTACAGTACCTACACAGGTAAGAATTGATGAAAATTTAAAAAAGCAGGCTACAGAGCTTTTTTCACAGTTAGGAATGGATATGTCCAGTGCAATGAATATATTTCTTAGACAGTGTGTTATGAGAGGTGGTCTTCCATTTGATGTGGTAGTTCCACAGTACAAACCAGAGGTTATTGAGGCTATGGAAGAAGCAAAAAGAATCAGCAAGGATCCTAATACTAAGAGATACAGTAGCTTTTCTGATGCCATGGAGGACCTTGATTGATGCAGTATGAATTGATGCTTACTGGTAAATTTAAGAAAAGCTTGAAGTTAGCCAGGAAGAGAGGCCTTGATATATCTCTTTTAGAGGATATCGTCACTATGCTTCAGAACAATATTCCTTTAGAAGAAAAGTATAGAGACCGTGAATTAAAAGGAAAATACCAAGGATTTAGAGAGTGCCACATTCAGCCGGATTGGCTACTAATATATTTAAAAGAAGATGGTATTCTGACATTGACCTTGGTCGATACAGGAACACATGCAGATTTATTTAACATGTGATAACACAATACTGATAACAATTTGATAACATTAGCTCATACAGCACATGCGACTGGTGCAGTTGAAACCAAATGGAGTCAAATCGTAACAGAACGCCCTAACAAAAATGTTTAAGATACAGATTAAGTTAGGGAGTTTGAATAACGGACAGAAATGCCGAAAGCCTGTATTTATGCGGGTTTCCGGCATTTGTTTTATCGAATGGCTCTACTTTGGCTCTATTTGTGGGCGGAGTAATGAAAAATGTCTGTAGAGAATTAGCATAGAAAGGAAATAAAAATGTTTAAGGTTGCAATATTGCAAAAACGTCCTATGAATGAACAAATAGATAAGAATATTGAAACAATCATTATGGCAATGGAAGAGGCTTCACAAAACCATGCAGATATTCTTTTATTGCCGGAATGCTTTATTACAGGATATGATTTGCCTATGTCGTATGAAAAAAGTATTGCCGATGATGATATAAGAATTGCAAAGATATGTAAGTATGCAAAAAAATATAAAATTGGAGTAGTACTAACTTCATTTACAAAAGGTAACAAGCAACCGCAGAACTCAGCATTTGTTATCAATAAATCGGGTGATATTTTGATGAAATATTCTAAGGTGCATACATGTGATTTTGCAGATGAAAGAAATGTTGAATCGGGGAAAGAGTTTAAGGTATGTGATTTTGAAGGAATAAAATTAGGCATTATGATTTGTTATGACAGAGAGTATCCGGAAAGTGCAAGAATACTGATGTTAAAAGGAGCTGAAGTTATTCTGGTACCAAATGATTGCGGTTCCATGCAACCAAGAATCAGAGCACTTTCCACAAGGGCATATGAAAATATGGTTGCAGTTGCTATGGCAAATCCGAATGGAGATAATGCTGGATGTTCATGTGCATATAGTCCAATTTGCTGGGATAGAAACGGAAAATGTGTTGATAACACAGTTTTGTTGGCTGACGATAAAACAGAGGGGATTTTTTATGCAAAGTTTGACATGGAAGCTATTAGAGAATACAGGGAACGGGAAATGTTAGGAAACACATTTCGTAAGATAGAAACGTACAATCAGTTGTTAAGTAAAGAAATTAAGGAACCATTTATAAGAGAAGGGCAGAATAGTCTATATTAATAAATGCAAAGGAGTATGAAGTGGATATTTTATTTAAGAATGATGATTTCGTATTTTCGTATAGGGTTAGTGGCATATTGACATACAATGGAAAAATTTTATTACAGCGTCCGAAAAATGATGATTATGCAATTATTGGCGGACATGTAGCAGCGATGGAAACAAGTATGGAAACGCTAAAAAGAGAATTTGAAGAAGAGATTCATGCTAAGATAGAGGTAGATAATTTACTGGCAATTGGAGAAATATATTTTCCATGGGGTAAGAGACCGTGCCATCAGATTTGCCTTTATTATAATGTTCACTTAGTAGATGATAGTATTCCTTTGGATGGAGTATTTTATGGATATGATGAGCTGGACAATGAGAGAATTGATTTAGATTTCTGTTGGGTTCCGCTAGAGGATTTAAAGAAAGGTGCTAAGGTATATCCTTTGGAGTTGATACCATATATTCTTGAGCCAAGAAAAGAAATTGCACATTTTGTTTCAAAGCAGATATGAGGAGAAATTCGATGATAGAACATATAAAGGTAGAATTGGGCAGACCATCAGATATTAATTTATGGATGCGATTAGTTAGAAAAGTAAGTTGGAATTTTCCGGGATTAGAAACGGAGCAGAGTATAGAAGAACACAAAATAACTGTTTTGAAATTTATGAATGACAAGCGTGCTTTGTGCGTGAAGAATGAAGAAGATATTGTTGGCGTGCTTTTGTATTCAAGAAAGCATAATATGATATGTTGTCTGGCTGTTGATCCGGCTTATCGAAAAAAGGGAATTGCTTCGATGCTTTTGAGTGAGGCACTTGATAAACTTGACCGAGATAAAGATATAACTGTGTCTACATTTAGAGAAAACGATGTTAAAGGAATTGCACCTAGAAATTTATATAAGAAATTTGGCTTTGAAGAGGATGAGTTGATTGAAGAATTTGGGTATCCTAATCAAAGATTTGTGCTACATGCCAATAATGGTGCTAACAATGTGCCAACTGTGGTGGTAAGAGAAGCAAAAGAAGAAGATTTGGCTGAAATACTGCATTTATATCTATATTTGCATGAAAAGAGCATACCAGAAGAATCCAAGCAGTTAAGGAGTACGTGGGAAAGCATAATGAATGACAAGGTCAATTGGAAAAATAAATTCCAGTTGTCCCATATCTCTGACTGGAACTTAC
>JBJEJE010000066.1:0-2987 GCA_051877755.1 Lachnospiraceae bacterium
TCCCAACAGCCTCCCGGAGGACAGGGCGAAGTTGCATTCTCTTCGCCCTTTATGTATTCTACTGCTTCAGGCCCATATGCCGCAATACTGTGTGTAGGATGCAGAGAACGCACCACTCCATCACGTTGCCTGAAAATATTAGGAATAATACCAACACATGCCGGCTCTGTCATAGGATTAAATGTATCACAGTTTTTTCCCATTTGTGCCCAGGTATGTGTTGGAGTCATGAACAACCCCTCCTCAAAATACTCCATAAATGCATCCACAACCGTATCTGCACCACCCTCTACCTCTCCGATAGCTTTCATTGATGAGTGTACCATGATAGCATCTGTTGGTTTCAATCCCATATCTTTCAAGCATTGTATCAAGTCCTGCTTTGTATACATAACATACTTCCCCCTCGGCATATTGAAATTGGTCCAGTTCTATATAATCATCTCCGTACAAGTATCGTCCATTTTTGTTCTATTTACAATATCCTGTATCAAGATCCAGGACATGTATATAATTACCTTCTCCTAACCATGCTTTCATATTATGTAAGGAAATCTGGAATATTTTCTCCATAGTAAGATCCAGATGGAAGCCTCCGGTAATGTGTGGCGTAATTAATAGATTCGGAACATAATATAATGGATGTTGTTCCGGCAATGGCTCTATTTCACACACATCCAGCCATATTCCAGCAAAACGTTTTGCTATCTTATCGTTTAAAAATGCATCAAGAGGAATTACATTTCCTCTTCCCACATTCATGAAATAAGAACCTTCTTTGCAGCAGGACAGCATCTCTTCATCAAACAAATGAAATGTACTCTTTGTACCTGGAAGGCATACAGCAACAACATCAGCTAACGCTAATTGCTCTTTTAGACAGTCAATAGTATATATCTCATCTAATTCTTCTGGACATACACCACCTCGTCTTCGAATTCCAACTAATTTGCATCCAAAGGCACGCATTCGTTTTGCAAATTCCAAACCAATATCACCGGTTCCCACAATGAGAACACGTTTATTATATGGGGTGGTAACCATCCCGTTATCCATCCAAAGTCCCTTCTTTTGGTTCTCAATATAACCTGGAATCTTTTTCATCATAGCTAACAGCATTGACACCATATATTCCGCAATACCTACTCCATAAGCCCCTGTTGATGTAGTCATAATTAAATTCTGAGATAGATATTCTACCCCAACGTATTTATCTGCTCCTGAGCTTATTAATTGCACCCATTCAAGCTGAGATTGATTTGCCAACATAGATGATACAACATTTCCAATCAAGGCCTGGGCCGTAGATAACATTTGTGCAGTTACTGCCTGCTGCTCTACAAATACACATTCCAATTCTGGAGATAAATCACAAAATATCTTCTTTTCATTCTCTCTAAAAGGACCTGCTATAATAACCCGTTTCATCCGTTCTCTCCCCGCATTTTTATTTAATGGCTTTTACAATTTCTTTTTCATTATTTTACAGCCAGTTACACACGTGCGTCAACAATCAATGCCCGTGCATCAATATATGTGTCTACAATAAAATAACATTCCATACCTATTTTCTATCCTTTCTACAGCATGCCACAGTTCTTGCAAACAGTGGATTGGTCTTTAACATCGGCATATCCAGGCTTTCACAAACCCAATCCACCAGTTCTGAAGCTTCCATGCTATAATCTGCTGCCCCAACAATCTCTTCCAGTTTTGCCACAAGCTCTTTTGCATCATCAATTTTTTCTTTAAGCATCTCTGCCGAATATGTCTGATCCCATGCCGGGTAAAATAATTTTATATCTGATAATTGTTCCAACCGTAACAAACTCTCCTTCGTATCCTCCAGATGAATGAAAATCGGAATGTCACCCTTTACCGGAACTGCATCTCCAATAAAAACCACGTCATCGATTCGATACGAAACCTCATCCACAGAATGTCCCGGTGTCCCTATCACATGAACACGAAGCTTCTCCGACAAAGCAATAACATCTCCATCTTTTACAATATGATCTACAATGGCAGACCTGCCTGCAAGCACATAAAAATTCGGTATCGGCCGCTGGGCAAACTGTAAATCAATATCCTCTATCCATGAACGTTCTCCTTCACTTGCATAAATAGCTGCACCGTATTTTTCACGAAAATAAGATGCTGTACCTATATGATCAGGATGTGCATGTGTCAAAAAAATGGCCTTAATATCAGATGGATGGCAGCCACTTTCTATCACCGCTTTTTCAATCATAAGTTCACTTCCTGCAACTCCCGAATCTATCAAATAGCAGCCTGTGTCGGTTTTAATCAAATAAACAAAAACATATCGCTTAATTTGAGGTGTTACATTAAAATCAATTTTAATCTGTTGAATTTTCATAGTTCTTCATTCCGCCTTTCATTTATGCAAGTGTTCACTTGCATTTGGGTTATTTTTTTACGTGCATGGAAGATTCCAAGCACGTACATGTATTCTATCAATTATGCACTTATTCCATTGACAAATAACTCCACGCTCTTTCGGATGTAATCCCTTTTAGATACGCCAATCAATTTATCACCGAATGAAGCCTCTAAAAAGACAAATCCAAAATTCATGGAGATAAACTGTAGGGAAACACTCTCAATATCACATTCCCGCATTTTTCCTTTCCCAATCATCTCCGTGAAATACTTCATCAATATCTTTTTGAAAACCATAGGCACCTTCATGATTCCCGGCATTGCAACACCTTCAAGTTCAGCAGATCTAAGTCCAATGGATATCTTGACCATTTGTGGTGTAACCTTAGACATATATACTTCTGCAAAAGCAGTTAGGTCCTCAGTAAGGTTTCCATGATAAATAAAATCACTTTCCGATAATCCCGGATTCCATTTCGCCAACTCCATGGCAGCAAGTACGATTTCCTTTTTTCCATCAAATCTCCTGAAAATTGTACTTTCATTTACCCCTGCAAGCTTTGCAATATTCTTTGATGTTGCCC
>JBJEJE010000067.1:0-15142 GCA_051877755.1 Lachnospiraceae bacterium
CTTAAACAGACAGGATTCGCACCTGTTAGGTTAATTGCCCTTGGCTGGGCGCACAGCTGGAAGTTGTCGGGTTCTTTACATAGATAAAATATCAATTTTGTGTGCTAACTACATTGTCAAAAAATTCATTACAAGATTGACCATAATATCTTTTTCTTCTGGTCTTGACTCTGCAATCATAAGCGTAATCGCAACTAATGCTCCATCACTAATTATCTTGCTATCATCTCTGTACAAAGCATTATTTCGAGCAAGGAATTCCAAAAACAAGGATGCTGCAATACGTTTACATCCATCTGCATATGGATGATCTTTAATCATAAAATACAGTAAATTAGCAGCTTTTTCTTCTAGCGACGGATAGACATCTCCACCAAATACACTCTGGTAAACTGCCGCTAAAATACCTTCAACTTTACCTTTTTCTTTCTCCACACCAAATACATCTGATTTAAATGAATCTTCCATATGAGAAACCATATTACGGCATTCTTCATAGGTAATTTTATATATGGGCTTGTTTCCCTCTGGCTTTTCGAGGGATTGGTGATCATATTTATCCAATAGCATTAATGCTTCTGTATATGAACTAACTGCTTTTAAAACATCCGACTCTTCAACATCCAATGTGCATGCAAGCATCTTCGTTTGGATATCAACTGTTCTTTCAAGTGCTTGTAATCTCTTTTCGTTAATGGCATAACCTTGAATCACATATTGCTTTAAAACGGAATTAGCCCATCTACGAAATGCTATTCCTCGTGTTGAATTAACACGATATCCGACCGAAAGAATCATATCGAGATTATACTTCTTAGGTTTTCGTCCTCCAGAACTTTTATCGGAAAAACCGATAGAAGTCTCGTCCAACTCACCTAAAGAGATGATATTATTGATATGTTCACTTATTGTTGCTTGTTTTACACCAAATAATTCTCCCATTTGTTTCTGCGTCAGCCAAACTGTTTCCAATTCTGGACTTAGCTCAACTTCAAGATTTATATCTCCATCTGTAAATAAAACAATTTCATTTTTCAAAATCATCACCACCTTTTGTTGTAAAATAATATGTCTATAACTTATTTAATTCTCCTTCGCACTAAAACTGGAATTTAAGATTCTCTTTTATTTTCATAATAAGTTTCAATTTTTCTATCTACAATAATTCCTACAGGTGTCAATATCAACAAGATAATTACCATTATTATCAATGTCCAAACTAGTACCCCATCAAACCATTTACCAGAAATGATTTGTGAAATTATTATTGCTATAATTGAAACAATGATATTTAAAACTCTTTTCACAACATTACAATTTCTAGTATTCTTATCAATCATTTTTTACCTCCCCGTGCGATAACAGAATATAAATTTACAACCTAATAAATCCCGATTTTAAATACTGTGGCATATTTTCATAAGCTTCCCACTCCTGCCACAATAAATCCAGTCAGCAAACAAGGAATTAATCCTAACAGCATACCAATCAAAGAATGGATAAAATGATATTTCTTTTGATGGTATGCTTTATCCATATGCTCTGTCCCCGGCAAGCGGATACATTTTATGTTGGCAAACAGCACCCAGTCCAAAAAGAAACAGTCGTACCAGTCAATGATTAGCCACATTCCATAGCTGGAAAGAAAGGCCGATTTGAAATCATCCGCACCAGCCACCAGCATAAGTCCTACCAATACAGCCAATGCCAAAAGCAGAGCAAAGCACTTTTTCAAAAGTACCGGTGCACTGAGTGCCTGTGTTGGTATCCGTTCATGATTTTCAAAATATTTCTCTTGAATGTCTTGTGGATAATCATGTATCCACCAGATCGGATTCCGACATAGCGGAATCATAATAGCACAGGTAAATACAATAACCACTACCATACATTCGATTCCATAAATTGTCCAATTCATATCCTCTTCTCTCCTTAATATAGTAATTCTTTATATCATCTTTTACTTCTCTTTTCCTTTTTGGGCTTAGGTGCAGGTAGTTCCTCATACATCTCCTCAAATAACTCCTGCAAAAAATCCCTATTGTCTATATCCTCTACCAACACCATATCCTTTGCCCCCTCGTAAGGTGGTTCATAAGGTGCGTCCGGTATCATTCGTTTCACGCTCTCCAACGGCTTCACAAGAAGACGGTCATCGCATACATAAGCTACAAGCTTTCCGCGATAATAAATCATGTATTCTCCCATCATCATACGGCATGAGATATCCTGAAGTCCCGAAAGCTGATCCATAATAAAATTCAGATATTCTTTACTTGATGCCATTTACTTACACCCGACCTTCATAATCCATACTTTTCCAAGTATACAAATCTTAACTCTTCTGTTATGTTCCTTTCAGAAAAAACTTTGTATCCCAATCTCTCATATAATTCTATATTTCTTTTACTCTTTGTACTGGTAAAAAGCTCATACCTATAGCCGGGAAACTCCTTTTCTATGCGCAGAAGAAGCTTTGTACCAATTCCTTTTCCTTGCTCTTGCGGATGAACCATCAGTTTCCCGATATGAACAGTTCCATCTTCCAAACAGCCTCTAACAGAACCTATTATCTTTCCTTCCTCATCCAACGCTTTTAAAATAATACCCTTTTGATATTCATTACATACATCTTGTAACGTCTGCTTTAATGGCGGTATATTCCTATTATTAAAAAGCTTTGCCTCGCTCTGATAGGCAAGATATTGTAAAGCAAGAATTTCCTGCAAATCCTCTCTTTCCGCTTTTTCTATATTCATTCTTTATTTTTCCACCTTTCCGCTCTCTTTTGCTCTTTCTTTTTTGTTTTCATTTTTACCCACCAAATTCATCACCATACACTCATTCGATGCACAAAATCCAAGAGTCTCATAAAGTGGTCTGCCTAAATCAGTAGCATCTAAACTGATTTCTGTAACTCCCTTTCCTTTCGCCTCATCTATCAACATCTGCACAAGCTTCCGTACGACACCTTGCCTGCGATAATCGGCATTTGTATAGACATTCATAAGATGTGCTCTATTGCCTGTAGGGTGCGAAAACATAGACATCATTTCTATATCTTCTTTTGTTGCTATTCTATATTCCATAGTGTCCTCCCTATTCAAATTTTGTGTCCAAATAGATAGAAATTAGCGTCCTTGCAAATTGGAATTTTCAGTTCCATAATCATTCATATTTTTCATATCTGCATTGTTCCCGAACCTGATCCCCAAGCAATGTGATCGCTTTTTGAGGGCATAAACTGATACAGCGGTAACACATGGTACATCGTTCTCCTGAAATTGCCTGATTGTCTTTCATTTCGATATTTCCCATCGGACATTCTTTACAACACAAACCGCAGCCAATACATGAATCGCTTATTTTTAATTTATTGGTATAACCCATCGTTTTACGATAGAACCATAGTCTTTGTCCAAATAATCCCTTGATATGTGCTATGAACGATAACCCTTCTTGAGGATACTTTCCCTGCCTGATTTGTTCTGCAATCTGTTCCATACGCTTATCTGCATTTTTAACGATATACCGGTTTTCTTCAATATCTTTTTTTAACAGTTTACTGTCACAGACTGAATCAGGCATTTTTATTTGCATACCTCCCAGGATTTCTGCACCATATTTCTTTAAAATTCTTGCTGTACAGCCTGTTCCATCACCACTGAAAAGCCCCATTGTATTTACACAAAACACTTTTTTCCCTTTCCATAAGAAAGCATTTCTTATAATAAAATCGCGTACCATAAAGGGAGCATTAGAAAATTGTGTTGGATAACCCAGAATAATTGTGTCCTGCTTCTCTAACATATGCGTAATCTGTGGATGTTCTAACGGAAAGCTTTTTGCAGTATCATCCAACAAAGATAACAGCTTTTCAACGCAGTGCTTCGTATTTCCAGTTCCACTTAAATAAATTCCTATCATTTATGTGTTTTCTCCTTTTAAATTCTAATTTTATTAACTAAACACTTTTCAAAGAATTAGTTTTTTGACTTCCTATCCCCTATTCCGCTGTCAGCCGTTTTCTAGCATAAAGATAATTTTTCCATCTCCGAGTCCAAAAGCTTATAAACCATTGCCACAAGATACCCATCTGCTATTGCATGGTTTAATCTTACGGAAACAGGCATCATAAGTCTTCCGTTTTCTTCTCTGTACTTTCCCCAATTGACAATTGGTGCAAAAAACAGAAAACCATCCGGCAGTTCTATATTTAAAGAATCGTAAGAAAGCCATGAGATATAGGATGCATCGAACCAGTTAGGATGCCCCTCCATGTCAAGTCCGTACTCTCTTGTTTCTTTTGCCTGCTGTATATCCTTAGAGCAATGTTCATAAAATTCCCTGTAGTCTTCATAATAAGTTGTATACACAGGTGTACATGTCTCTGTGTCCTCATGAAAAATATACTGTGTCGGATTAATCTTGTCATAGCAGACCAGTTCATCTGTCTCCCAGAAATATCCCATCTTATAATCATCCCTGGAATTAAGCACCTTTGACAATACATACAAGAAATTGATATAGAATTTTGTACCTGTTCTGTCAGAGAACTCCTTAAGTCCTGTAACGTCAATCCGTGCAGTCATTGAAGTAGAACACTTGCAATCCTTTGTAAAATGTGTGTATACTCCTTTTCTATAATACGTTTCCTTATCAATAATTCTATAGTCCAGCATTTCCTCTCCTTTATCTGTGCATTGTTATCATCATCTATCTCGGCTCTTTTATCACATACTCTGCCACCAGTACTTTTTCTGTGTCATCATCCGCATTATCAATATAAAGTTTTCTATCAAACAACTGTCCATCATGGGCAAGGCAGATATCCAGAAAACATAAAAATATACCAATATCAATTCTGTTATAAAATGTAACCTTATCCACCGGCA
This sequence comes from Lachnospiraceae bacterium, assembly GCA_051877755.1. GTDB lineage: Bacteria > Bacillota > Clostridia > Lachnospirales > Lachnospiraceae > CAG-590. The sequence goes on from JBJEJE010000067.1 coordinate 4,896, forward strand.
TAATTCCTCGTTTCCCAGGCTTCTTATATCGATAAATCTTTAAACTGTTCTCCTCATTTTCCACAATCCATGGCTGGGTATTGCAGGCACTTGGAGCAAAACGGACAACATTCGCATATTCTGGAACACTCCCAGACCAAATCTCATCTAAAGGTTTTCTCTTTGCCTTAAACATATCTTTGCGGAATTTATCTTCCGGCATCCTGGCAATTGCAATCATAATCACAAAATCAAGACCATCATATGCCGTTTCCTCTGTTTTTCCAATACCAAACCACAACGCTCCAATATTTTTTGATGCAAGAAATAAATCTATCTGCTCGCCTATGTATCCAATATTCTGCAAATAGTAATCTTTGCATTCGCTATATAGAAGAATGCAATATTCCTCACCTCGTTTACAGGTTGTGTCATCCGCAGGAACAATTCTTATGCCGGTTCTTATATCACTGACAAGCGGACTTACCTGCGAAAAATATTCATAGATGGAATCCAACTCCCCATCTGATATGCTTCCCTCTCCATCTCTAAATAAATGAAAGGATTTTCGTTTAAAAATCATGTCATATAATAAATCCGTGTTCATTCGTCACCCCTGCAATCCTCAGAATCAAATGTACTGCCACATTTCCAGTATTTCACCTGTTAATCTTAGTATATCATACCTCACATTCAATCATAAGTGAACAAAATCATATCCTTACATGACATTTGTCATATTTTCATTAAAATTCCCATTTATTCCTTACAGGCTTCAATACTTCTTTTAAAAAGCGGATTGAAGTCCATGTTTTTCCAGCCCATGAGTTCTCCAAGCATTTTAAGCCTGCTTTCCTCTGAATCCATATCACAATTTTGTTCTATCTGCAGCACACTTCTTTTTAACCTCTGAAGGTACTCCCTGCTGCCACGCAGAATCTCTTTCCACTCATCTGCCCTATATACCCGGTCCCAGGCTGGACAGCAATAACGAATCTGTTCTAATTTCTCCATTTTTTCAATTGACATTTCACTTAACTTTTCATCTACAAAAATCGGAAAGTTATTTGTGTCTGGTATTGCATCTCCTGAAAAAACAACGCCCTCCTCCTCATACACATAAGAGATATGCCCGACAGAGTGTCCCGGTGTATCCAACACCTTCAATGTAATTCTGCTCTCCGGATGCAGGATATCGCCCTCCTTTACAATCTCATCTACCATAACGGATTCCTGAACAAGCGTATGAAAGTTCGGAATCGGGCGTTCTTTAAACTGTGTCCCAATATCTTCTATCCATCTTCTTTCTTTTCCGGATGCATAGATTTTACAGCCTGACAGCTTTTGTATGGCAGCCACACTTCCAATGTGGTCGGGATGTGCATGGGTTAAAAAAATCCCCTTTATCTCTTCTACATTTCTCCCCAATTTACGCATATAATCTGATATTACAGCTTCACTTCCTGCAACACCAGAGTCTACCAAATAACAATGGTTTCCTGTAATAAGATATACATAAACATATCTCTTTACCTGCTCCGTTACTGAAAAATCAATTCTAATCTGATATACATTTTCGCTAATTCTCATATCTATCTACCTCTCTTTCTAATATAGGTAATTGCGAAACTCATTATGAGAAAATCCAAGTTTCACAATTACCTATTCTTCAAATTATAATTGCCATGCTATCTACAGAATTCTCTCTTTTACTGCAAATTGCCTTATATTCCTCTGAAGAAAAACATCTCTCTAACTGTTCTCTGCTGTCCCATTCAATAAGAATTACCCTGTCCGGCTTCCATTTTTCAGAAAGGACAGTTACGTTGTCTGTGCGTGCCAAGTACCGCCCTCCAAAGCGTTCCACAATGGGTTTTACCCTTTCAATATACTCCTCATACTCTGTGACATCCGTATCTCTTCCTTTGTAAATGGTGGCAATAAAATAAACCATAACTCCTCCTTTTATGCAAGTGAACACTTGCACTACACTCAAAAAAAATAATGTGCGCTACATAAACGATGAGAAACACGCTTTGCGAGTTTCTCACGTTCGCGGGCGGTGCCAAATTGGAATGCTTGCATTCCAGCAATGCTGTCAGCAGATTCCATCCATAAATACCCGAATACTATTTCGAATGTATTCCTGCTTTCCAAGCTTCGTCAATTTCTTCCCGAAGGATGCATCTAAAAACACAAATCCAAAATTCATGGAAAGAAACATCATAGCCAGGCTCTCACAATCTCCATTGGTAATTTTCCCAGTCTCATACATCTCATGAAAATACTTAATCAGCACCTTCTTAAATACCTGCGGAACTTTCAATATTCCTTCTGCCGTATCCGAATATAACTCCGGTGTCCGAAGTCCCATTGACACCTTGACCATGCGCGGCGTTACCTTTCGCATATAGACTTCCGAAAAACCAATCAAATCCTTTTCCAAATCCCCGGTATAGAAAAAATTCTCCTCCGACAAATTGGGATTCCATTTTGGAAGCTGCATCGCCGATAATACAATTTCCTTTTTCCCGCTGAATTTGCGGAAAATGGTACATTCATTCACCCCGGCTTTTGCAGCAATATCCTTCGTTGTCGTGGCAGAATAACCGCGTTCCATAATTAAGTTCATTGTAGACTCAATAATTTTACTCTGGGTTTCATCCATCATAGGTTTCATTCTCCTTGCAAGTGAATACTTGCATTTTAAAACGTGTTATTAAAATTGTCAAGTCCATTGTCATACGTTTTTCTTTGCCGGATTATCCAGTAAATTACCATCCACATCAAACCGTGATCCATGACACGGACAATCCCAGCTCTTTTCATCCGGATTCCATGCCAGCTCACAGCCCATATGGGAACATCTGGCGGATATTTTGTGAAGACGGCCTGATTCATCCCGGTAGCAGGCATACCGTTTTCCATTTATCCTCACAATACCACCATGTCCCGGCGGCAATGAGTCTGCACTCTCCTTTGGGCAGTGAAAGAATCCCTTCCAAAGTCCTTTTACACTCATACCCACATCTAAAAGCAGATTCTGAAATGCCGCTCTTATATTCATTCTTTGCGGAGAAAACAGCTTTGCATAAGGATTCTTTTTCCCGCACAGCTTATCCCGTAATATCATTGCCGCAATCATAGACGAGGTCATTCCCCATTTTTGAAATCCGGTGGCGACATAAAGATGTGGTGTGAATACAGAATATTTCCCAATAAACGGAATCCCGTCATGGGGCATACAGTCCTGTGCCGACCAGCATGCTACCTTTTTACCCTCCGGAAAGTATTGCCTTGCAGTCTGCATAAGAGTCTCGTAGGAACCACCCTTTTTATTTTCTCCTGTTCGGCAGGATCCGCCACCCAATAATAAAACATCCCCTGCCTGCCGGAATGACAGACCATTTTGGTCGATACCATAATACATACCATGTATCGGTTTGCAGCCCGAAAGGGCGACAACGTAACTTCTCTCCTGATGCTGCCGCAAAAAATAAAAACCCGGAACATTCTTTAATGGGTAGTGGGAAGCTGCCACAATATTATCCGCAGTTAATATTTTATCCTCTGTTATCACTTTACGTCCTTTGATATTCAAAACCTTTGTCTGTTCCCGTATTTCCAGTTTAGAAGACAGAAAACGAATAAACTCCAAAGGTGAAAACTGTGCCTGGTTTTGAAAACACAATGCCCCTGTCACAGGAAAGGGCAGTTCCGTTTCCTGTGTAAAAAATGCATCCATTCCAAGAAGTGAAGCGGCCTCTGCCTCTTCCTGAAGCAGGGATCCCTTTTCAGTGGTATATAAATAAGCCGGGACTCTTTCAAACTGACATTCAATTCCACATGTCCGGATAAGCCGCTCATATTCCCGTATTGCTGCTTCATTTGCCTGTGCATATAACTTAGCTTTTTCCAAGCCTGTCTTTTTAATCAACGCGCTGTACTTTATGCCATGCTGGCTTGTAATCTTTGCAGTTGTCCTTTCGGTCTGTCCGGAAGCAATTCTGTCTGCCTCCAGAACCAATACCTTTTTTCCCTCTTCCTTCAAATAGTAAGCAATCAGAAGACCTGCCATTCCTGCTCCGATAACAATAACATCCCAATGGATACTTTCTTCATCCGATGATTTTATCTGCGGTTGTAATTCATGATGATTGATTTGCTTTCTCCATAAAGATTCCATATAATTTCCTCAATTCATTTGATACTTATATATGTGGTGTCAAATTGAAATGCCAGCTTGGTCTTTATTCTCCCGATGCAATTTCACGAATGGTTTTACCCGACGTTACTGCCCGGATTGCATAATCCCGATCTTCATCATATCTTTTGAATTTCTGCATTGCACCCTGTACATCCTGGTATACCTTCCAGTAACCGGAGTAGGCATAATTTTTTCCATCATTTGCAAGAAAACCTTTTACATCATGCAGAGGATATTCCAGAAATACACCAATCTCATGCGGAAATATGATTTTATTACAATTATAGCTGTCAATGCGTTCCGACAACTGATTCAGCATATCAGCAATGCTGCCACTGTGATACCCAAATCCTTTTAAAAAGGTCTGATTGTCCTCTAAATGCAGATAATCTTCTATTTCTTTTTTCCTGTATAGTAATAGAATTCCCTTTCCTCCTCTTATCCTTAAGAAGCGATACCGGATCACAGTTCCCTCCAGCAAATACCGGATCCGGCAAAATTCCTGCCAGGTTACTGTCATGATATTGGCTGCCTTGCTGCCATTTAACACCGGTGCACAATGAATTGCCAGCATAAGAGCTGCTTTCCGTTCTCCGTCCTCCAAAGTATTTAATTGTATGATCTCCTGTATTGGCATTCCTTCCACCACTTTTTCTTTTTAGTATGTCCGGTTTGCCAGATATTATTTATTTTCTATCATCATTTATTTTCCATAACTATATGATTATTATTACTCCCTGTTTTTCAAAACCTCTGCCGGAACCATTTTCTTTAACCTGCCAACCAGCATCTGATTAATCACCAGATAACACAAAATGATTGCCAGATAAATTATAATATACAATTGGAAATCAAAGGTTAAATTCATTCCGCACGCAACATTGGATACCATGTACGGATACATTTTATCCATGATTAATTTTGAAAGCGGAATACAGATTGCTGCTCCCACAGCCACTATATAAAAATTACCATTCAGATACAATTTCCGGACTTCTCCTGTCCGGTAGCCAAATATCTTGATTAAGGATATATGAAAGGAAGAACGGTCAATCATTACCTTCATCATCAAATACATAACAACACAGAAAATAATTGCTGACACACTGCACATCATAATTACCATCGGCATCATCATGTTAACAAAGACATCCGATGCTTTATCAATATCTTCCTTTGATGTGGCAGCATATAGTCGTCCCGTTTCAATATCCAGCTTATGATCCGATAACACAACATTATAATAATCTTCCTCTTCCCCCAGCAGTTCTCTCATGCTGTCAATATCCATAAAGGCATACATACCAACCGAATATTTAGTAATTCCTGCAATGGTAAATGCATATTCCATCTCATTTTCCTCATCACTAAGTACTACCTGGTCGCCTTCCCTTAACTGATATTTTGCAGCCATGGCATCGGAAATAACAACTTCTGTTTTTCCCTCCGGCAGACTAACATCAAAATACGAGTTTTCCTCATCAATGCCAAACAGCGTGACATCCAGATTGTATCCCAACACCTCTTTCTTTAACGTTTTTGCGAAGCAGGCTTCTCCGCCGTTCGGGACTTTCTCCTCCGGATATTTGTATGTGTACATATACTTATATTTTGTATCTGCTTTGTTATCTTCACTGATATGGTTACACATCACATAACAGTCCACACCCAGCATCATAATCAGAAGAGAAATGAACATACCAAACACAACCGTAAAGGAGGTTCTTGCCTCCCGTAACATCTGACGGATTTGAAATGTTCTTATAAAACCAAGTTGTTTTAATCTCAGATTATACACCCTGCCGCTTTTTTGCTCATTTTTTATAAGACCAAGCACCGGTTTTGATAACCGTTTCTGTATTACGATACAGTTAACAAGCAGTGCCACCAGCACCGGCATAACCATACTATAAACTATTAAATATGCAGGATAGATTACCGGCAAATCCGGAAGGGAATAATACAGATAGCAGTCCCTCATCTGAAAATTCACCCCTAGCTTTGAAAAACCAAGCAGCGTTCCGATGACACCTGCCGCAAAGGTAATGATTGCTGGCAGCATAAGATAATGAATCATCAAATCCCTTTTCTTTACACCTAATGCATACAATGCCCCTATTACACTGCTTTCCCGGTCAATACTGTGAATGACAAATACGGAAATAACATAGGTAAACAATATCATAACAATTACACCGGCAATCAGTCCTGCTACTTTATTGATGACCTGGTCTTCTGCTCCGGCTCCAATTCTCGGATTATCCTCTCTTACAACAAATGCTGTTAGATTGTCAATGGTTTCATCAAAACAGGTGTCTATCAGTTCATCTGTATAATCCTGTAATTCCGATACTCCCTCATACAGCTTTTGTCCACCCTCTGAAAGGGAATCTGCACCAATCATTTTTCCCACATCACTTGCCGCCAGTTTGGAAAGTGCATCGGATAATTCCTTTGAGCCCTTTGCAAGCTCATCTATTCCGTCTTCTAATTCTTCCTTATCCTTCGTTTTATTTTCCCAATATTCATTAAAATATGCATCTTCTATATTGTCCGGCGATACCGTAAATTTCTTTAATTTATCCTTCAGCTCATCGTCTGTCATTGCACCCTCCAGACGGTAAGCATAATAGTATGCCTCTGAACCGCTGCTCTTTCCGGAATCCTTCAGCATTTCATAGACAGTATCCTTCACAAAAGCAATTCCAAACTGCCCGCTGTCCACAGAGCTATCGGACATATTTTTATACGGTGCATCATAATCCGGCACAGAACCAATTCCCGTTATCTCATAGGAATGACCGGCAATCGTTACCTTGTCTCCAATATGTAAATCATGCTCCGAGCAATACCGTTTTTCCAGTACGACTTCATTTTCACCTTCTGCCAGCCGTCCCTCATCCAAATCAATCCGGTTGATTTCCTCCCGGTTTTTAAATACACGGAGAACACTTTTATCCTTCATCTGAAAATCCAGATAAAACATTTTCTCCAGTACAATTCCATCCTCTCTCAGGGACTCTTCTTCTTTCCGGGTAAGGGGAACAAATACACTAAACTGTCCGTCCTCTAACTTGTTTTCTTCCCATTCCTTTTCCGTTCCCAGGATAATGGTATCTGCAGCCGCCACCAGACCAACAACCATATACATTCCAAGAATAATCAGTGCAGCAAGAGCAAGATACCGGAACAGATTCTGTCTGAAATCTCTTATTACCCTTTTTAATAAAACCTTCTGCATATTATAAATCCTCCAATTCTGATGCCGGTATTCTTGTCTCATTTTCGTATTCTTTTTTAATCTGTCCATCCTTTATGATGATTACCTTATGTACCATATTTTTAATAGAATTATTATGGGTGACAATTAGCATGGTCGTTCCATACTTTTCATTTATTTTCTCTAATAAAACCAATATATCCCTTGAAGTTTTGGAATCCAGCGCCCCTGTAGGTTCATCGCAAAGCAGCAGCTTGGGATTCTTGATCAGTGCTCTTGCAATGGCACAGCGCTGTTGCTGACCACCGGAAAGCTGGGAAGGGAATTTGTTCTGATGTTCTGTCAAACCCAGAGTATCTAACAATTCATCCATATCCAAAGGCTCCCCCGCAAGATATTCACACACCTGGATATTTTCCCGAACTGTAAGATTGGGAACCAAATTATAAAACTGAAATATGAATCCAAGATTGTCTCTACGGTAGTCGGATAAAGCATTGGGCTTTAAGCCAGCGATTTCCTTTCCGTCCACCATAATCGAACCGGAATCCAATTCATCCAGTCCTCCTATGCAGTTTAAAAGAGTAGATTTACCGGAACCGCTGGTTCCCTGGATGACACACATCTGTCCCTGTTCCACACCTGTGGTAATTCCTTTTAACACCTGCATGTAACTGTCACCTTCACCATAACTTTTCTTCAAATTCTTCACTTCAAGATACATCTTGTCTCATCTCCTTATTGATAATATTTTTCATCAACATAACAATGTTATGTTTTGCTTTTATTTTTAGCTGCGTCTGCTATTTTACAAACGCAGCTTTTTTCCTTTACTGACAGTTCTTCTGATATCCATTTTCAGTCTCTACTCTGATATCAGCCCATTCCAGCCTGCAATCAGATACTTCATGATAATTTCCAAATGCTGGAGAGCAGCTTCCTCGGATGGTTCATGAGTCAGCAGCTTTACAAAAATATCAATCTGCATATGGGAAAACCAATGAATGGTGTAAGCATCCAATATCTTTCTTCCACTTACCCTCTCAATCTGTTCCACCAAGTTCTTGTAATGCTGTTCCGAAAGCTCCACAAAATGGTCTACACAGTATTCATATTTTGAACCCTGGGCTTTGGTAAGAATCATCTGAAACTCATCATAATACTGATACATAAAATGAATAATCTGTTTCGCTGCATCATAGTCATCTGCAAAATCGGACTTTTCACCATCCTGATTAATATCATCTGCTTCTGCCTCATAATGACTTTCCATTACCGAGAAAAGCATCTTTAATGGTTCTTCCACCAGTGCACCAAATAAATCCTCTTTATCCTGAAAAAAGAAATATAATGCTCCGGTTGTTACCCCGGCATTTTTGCAAATGTTGCGAAGGGAAGCTTTCATATATCCCTTCTCCATAAATTCTTCCTTTGCACTGGCAAGAAGCTTTTGCTTTGTCTCTTTCTCTTCTTTCATCAGCCATCACCTTTATTTCAAATCTACGTAACACCGTTATGTTATAACATATTCATTCTTTTGTCAAGGTGTTATTCCTTTACACAGGAATCCGCATAAACATTTGTTACCTTTTGCCCTTCCACATATCCACAGGCTTTCAACCCCTCTGAAATGACCTTGTACCAATTCTTTGCAGAAAGCTGACATACTGTATTGTCGTCCAGTTCGATAATACAGGCATTCTCCTTCTCACAGTTCATACAACAGGAAATTTTGTATATATTTTTTCTGCTGATTGCTCCAATTTCTTCCAAAAGGTTAATCATACGGTATACCGTTGCCGTTCCAATAGAAGAATTGATGGTGGCAGCCTCATAATAGATTTCCTTGCAGCTTGTACATTTCTCCTCTAAAATCACATCCAATAATATCTTTCTCTGCTTGGTTATTCTGCATCCACGTTCCCGCAGTCTGTCAAGCACTACTTCTTTCTGCATTGCAGTTCTTTGAATGTTTACGATATCTTTTTCTTTTCTATTCGAACATGTAGAATCCTGTGCCATTTTCTGCTCCTTCCACTCCGTGATTGATGCAATCCGTCGATAGTTAGTTATTTCTTTGACCTGCCTTCCTAAACTAAATCAGATTGCTCTCTCTCCTTTTTCATCCTAGCTTCCAGCTTGCCGCCTGTTCTCTCGATTCCACAAATCTCTTATAAATTCCCTCTTGTTTCATCAATTCCTCATGTCTGCCCTGCTGCACGATTCTTCCCTGGTCAAGCACCAGAATCCGGTCCGCGTTCCGTACCGTCTTTAATCTGTGGGCAATCATAAAGATTGTCTTTTCTTTGGTAAGTGCCTCAATGGCTTCCATCAGTTCCTTTTCATTTTCTGGATCCACATTTGCTGTGGCTTCATCCAGGATGATTACCGGAGCATCCTTCATAATGGCTCTGGCAATACTGATTCTTTGCTTCTCTCCACCGGAAAGACTTGCTCCACCCTCACCGATAATCGTTTCATATCCATCCGGAAGTTCCATGATAAAGTCATGACAGCAGGCCTTCTTTGCTGCCTCTATGACTTTTTCCATCGGAGCATCCTCCTGTCCGAATCGGATATTGTTGGCAATGGTATCCTGAAACAGATACACATTCTGGAACACGAAACTGAAATTCTTCATTAAGCTGTCCATACTGTAGCTTCGCACATCCTCGCCGCCAAGAGTAATGCTTCCTTTATCCACATCCCAGAATCGTGCTATCAAGTGACAGAGCGTTGTCTTTCCTCCACCACTTGGTCCTACGATTGCCGTTGTTGTCTTTTCAGGAATATGTATCGATACATCATCAATAATCTTGGACTTCTTTCCTACGGAATCTT
>JBJEJE010000068.1:0-15002 GCA_051877755.1 Lachnospiraceae bacterium
GGAAGCAAATCATTATCTTAGAATATTAATGCCGGAATGTGACTGCTAGGAGGAGTATTATAAAGTAAGTTTATGATAAGCAGGTTCTGTGCCAAATGATTTTTGGTATAGAATCTGCTTTATTTGTGCGGTCGTTATGATAAAAAATATAGTCATTCACTATGAGTTATGTTAAAATGTATTATAATAAGAAATGAGTTATAATTCAGATGGCATTAAAACTGGGTGAAGTTTATAGGAGAAGTAATGGAAAGGGGCGGTTCTATGGCAGCGTTTGAAAGAATTTTATCCGGAATCCCGGAAATGGACAAGGCACTGGATAACATACGGTTAGGTGATAATGTAGTCTGGAGAGTGGACTGTCTATCGACATTTCAATTATTTGTGGAACCATATGTGAAACAGGCAGTGAAGGATGGACGAAATGTAATATATGTCCGGTTTGCTTCCCATGCTCCACTGGTGGAGGAACAAAGTGGAGTGCGGATTGTTCCGATGGAATTGTCCCACCGCTTCGAAACATTTACGGTGGAAATACATAATTTGATTGAACAGGAAGGAAAGGATGCCTTTTATGTATTTGACTGTCTGTCGGAGCTGCAGACGGCATGGTCAACGGATCTGATGATGGGGAATTTCTTCAAGGTTACCTGTCCGTTTTTATTTCTGTTAGATACAGTGGCATTTTTCCCATTGATCCGGGGAAAACATTCCTTTGAAGCCATTGCCAAAATAAGGGATACCACGCAGTTGTTTTTAGATGCATATTCTGAGTCGGATAGTGTTTATGTCAGGGCATTGAAGGTGTGGAACCGGTATTCCGATACCATGTTTCTTCCTCATTTCTATGAAAAGGAAACGGGAAAGTTCCGTCCGATTTTGGATGGGGTTCAGGTCAGCCGGTTTTATAGTCTTATGAACCAGAATCCATTGGGAAATGATGAAGAGAATACAGACAGCTGGGACCGATTTTTCAATATGACAGCGCAGATGCACCGGCAGGGAATGGATGTGACCGATGCCTGCAGCCGGATGTGCAATATCATGCTGAGCCGGGATGAAAAGATGCGTTTAATGATAAAGGAGAATTTCAAGCCGGAGGATTATTTTCAGATACGCAGCCGGATGATTGGAACCGGAATGATTGGCGGTAAAGCGTGTGGAATGCTTCTGGCAAGGAAGCTGATTGAGAATAAAAGACCGGATCTCTATAAAAAACTGGAGCCCCATGATTCTTATTATATTGGTTCCGATGTGTTCTATTCCTATATTGTAGATAATGATTTTTGGGATATACGGGTCCGGCAAAGGACACAGGAAGAATATTTTAGTCTGGCGGATACCTTTGCCGAGAGACTGCGTTCGGGCACTTTTTCTTCCTATCAAAGAGAACAGTTTTGCAGGCTGCTTGATTATTATGGACAAAACCCGATTATTGTCCGTTCCAGCAGTATTTTAGAGGATGGATTTGGAAATGCCTTTGCCGGAAAATATGAATCCGTATTTTGTGCCAATATTGGAACGTTGGAAGAACGGCTTGCGGAATTTGAAGAAGCAGTGAAGACCGTATATGCCAGCACGATGAGCCGGTCAGCATTGGATTACCGCTTAAGGAGAGGTTTGGCGGGACGGGATGAACAAATGGCATTGCTGGTACAACGGGTGTCCGGTTCCCGATATGAAGGGTTCTTTATGCCTTGTGCCGCCGGGGTAGGATATTCCTACAGTCCGTATCGTTTTGTGGAATCCATTGATCCGAGGGCAGGAATGCTCCGTCTGGTCATGGGACTGGGAACCGGAGCGGTGGACAGAGTAACGGGTTCTTATCCACGGTTAGTCAGTCTGGATAAGCCAAGACTGACTGCTGCAACGAACAGTGTGCAGAAACATCAGTATTCGCAAAGAAAAATTGACCTGATTGATACGACAAAAGGGACGGTGGAAAGCTGGGAGCTTGAGAAGGTGGAAAAGGTGCTGCCGGGCTTTTTAAAGCGAGTTTTGTTAGAGCATGACTTTGATACAGAGAGGATGTTCCGGGACAGGGGAGATCGCAAAAATATTTTGTTCATTTCCTGTGAGGGATTGGTGAAAAATGAAAGTCTGATGAATTCCATGAAAGAAATTCTGGCACTGATTCAGGAAACATATGATTATCCTGTGGATGTAGAATATACCATCAATGTGTCGGAGGAAGGGGATTATGTGATTAATCTGTTGCAATGCAGACCATTACAGGTGGCACAGGACAGAGAAAATATTGAGATTCCAAAGGAGATATGTAAGGAAAAGATATTGTTGGAAAGCCGGCATGCCTCCATGGGATTGTCCGGGGTGATACAGTTAGATTTTATCGTTATGGTTGACCCGGTTGCATATTATCAGATGGACTATTATGCAAAACCTGCTGTTGCGAAAGCATTAGGAGTGATAAACTGGTATTTCCGGGATAAGGGAAAGCATATGATGCTGCTGGTGCCGGGAAGAATCGGAACGTCTTCACCGGAGCTTGGAGTACCCACAACCTTTGCCGACATCAGTGAATTTGATGCAATCTGTGAGGTGGCGGAGCGTCGTGCGGGCTATATGCCGGAACTTTCCTATGGCAGCCACATATTTCAGGATCTGGTGGAGGCAGGCATATTATATGGCGCGGTGTTTGATAATGAAAAGACAGTGGCATTCCAACCGGAACTGCTCCAGAATATGGAGAATAAGCTGACGGATTTTTATCCGGAGGGAGAGAATTTGCAAGATATCATTGGAGTTTATTCAGTGAAAGATGCCGGTTGCATGATTTACCACGATATGAAAGAGGAAAGACTGGTCTGTGTTTTTTCTTGACTTTTTCTAAAAAAAGGAATTATATATAATATGGAAGTTCACTATATAAATGAAAGAATAAAATCTGTAGATACATAAGGAGAGTTACTACGATGCAGGGAAGAATACGAGGAAAGAGCACGAAGTATGTATGGGGATTATTATTACTTTGCTTGTGTGTATATGGAAGTTCGATGTCAGTTAAAGCGGAGGATGTGCAGACATACAAGAGTGAGGATGGTAAATGGAAATATGCCATTTTAGATGAACAGAATAAGGCAGTAGAGATTATAGCGGCATATGCGGCGGCGGTCGATAGGGGTGCGGTTCATGTACCCGAGACAATAATGAAGGAAGGTCAGAGTTATAATGTGGAGGGAATCGGTGAGAATGTCTTCCGGGAGAATACGAATATTACTTCGGTGGTCATTGAGAACCGTATTCGGTATATTGGCAGCTTATGTTTTCGGGGCTGTAGTAATCTCACAGAGATAAAATTACCGAATAAATTACAGGAGATTGGGGATAATGCATTCAATTCTTGTAGTAGTTTATCTGAGATTGAGATTCCGGATACCGTAACGAAGATTGAACGGGGAGCCTTCTGGTATACACCATGGTTGAATAATGCACGGGAAGAACGAGAGGATCATCTGGTCATCCGCAATCATATATTGATTGATGGCAGAATGGCAACTGGAGATGTTGTGGTGCCGGATGATGTAACATATATTTCGGGGTATTCTTTCTACGGACCGGACAGTATCCTTAAAGAGAGTACCAATTCCGGGTCGATAAAAGGCGGTGACGTGCAATCTATAACCATTCCGTCTTCCGTGAAGAGAATTGAACAGTTTGCGTTTTATTATTGTAATAAATTAAATAAGCTTGAGATGGCAGAAGGTGTAACAACGATTGGACGGGAGGCATTTTCACACTGTGCGTCGTTATCTGATGTAAGGATACCTTCTACATTGTCGGATTTTGCTGGTGGTGTATTCTGGTATACACCATGGTTAGATAGTGCACGAAATGAGAGAGAGGATCACCTGGTAATTCGTAACAGTATATTAATGGATGGATTATTTGCAACTGGAGATGTTGTGTTACCGGATGGAATTTGTGAAATTTTGCCATGTTGTTTCTATGCACCGAATCACTATGATGATACTTCTGGTATGCTTACCAGTTCCAGTATGACTAGTATTACAATTCCAGACAGTGTAACTAAGATTGGATATCGTGCCTTTACAGGCTGTTTGAACCTTAAGCAGGTTAGATTGCCAAGGCTGTTGACAGATTTAGGACGTAATTGTTTTAATGGATGTACTTCTTTAACGGATATCTCGATACCGGATTCTGTCAAGGTGATTGGAGAAGGTACATTTGGGAATTGTACATCACTTACGAAGATTGTGCTGCCAGAGAGTTTACAGGAGATGGATGGGATGGCAATTGATGATGAGGAAAGTCTTACTCTTGTCATTCCAGAGAAGTTGACGGATATCAGTTCTTTGAATCTGTTGCTATTAAAGAATGTTTATCTTCATGTTGTGGCAGATGGTTCAGTAGAGAATTACTTGAAAGAGAATCATTTTACACATTATACGACATATGCTTCTACTACTCCAAAACCTGTGGATCCGGAACCAGACAATCCAGAATCAGGTAAGAATCCGGAAACAACAGAACAAATAAACGAACAAAAGAATACGGTGCAAGAAGAATATAAAATTGGAGCAGAATATACAGTTAAGGGATGTCACTATAAAGTACTGGATAGTAAAAGTGTCGCATTTTCCGGTGTGCAAGATTCTTCGGCAGAGAAGCTGACAATCCCGGCTTATGTGAAAGTGGACGGAGTATCTTATAAAGTTACCCGGATTGAAGATGGTGCTTGTAAAGGGATGACCCGTCTGAAGAGTGTTATCATTGGTGATTTTGTAACTAAGATTGGATGTCAGGCATTTATGAACTGTAAGAATCTGAAGAAGGTTCAGATTGGAAGAAGGGTTACTTCTATTGGAAAAAAAGCTTTTTATGGTGATAAGAAACTAAAAGAAGTTGTGATTATAAGTACGAAACTCAAAAAGATTGGGAAGAAAGCGTTTTCTAATATTTCTAAGACAGCGAGATTCAAAGTGCCAATAGGAAAAGGTGATGCTTATAAAAAGATGATTAAACGGTCAAGAAAATAGAATATGGAAATGAAAAAATATGGAGAATAGAAAAGGAGAGTTATTACAATGCAGGGAAGAGGACAAAAGATAAGAATGAAGTATGTATGTAGAGTAATATTTCTGTGGCTATGTGTATGTGGGAGTGCAATATCAGTTAAGGCAGAGGATACAAAGACCTACAGGAGTGAGGATGAGAAATGGGATTATATCATCTTAGATGAACAGGATAAAACGGTGGAGATTGTAGCTGCATATGATAAGGCGGTTAGTAGTGGTGGCGTTGTCGTGCCGGGTCATATAGAGGATTATAAGGTTCTGGGAATTGGTGCGGAGGTGTTTAAGGACAATGAAAGTATCACTTCCGTTACCTTTGAGGAGGGTATCCAATATATTGGATGCGGATGCTTCTGGGCATGTACTTCGTTGGAGAACGTAACGTTTCCGGATACGCTGCAAAGGATTGAGTTTGATGCCTTCAATTCCTGTATTGAGTTAGAGCAAGTGGATATTCCGGCGGCTGTAGAAGAGATTGGCCCGGCTGCCTTTTGGTATACCCCGTGGTTAAATAATGCCAGAGAGAACAGCAAGGATCATCTGGTTATATGTAATAATATACTGATCGATGGTAGAATGGCAACGGGAGAAGTTGACGTTCCGGATACGGTGACCGCAATTGTGGGAGGTTCCTTCTATGGTCCGGATAGCATTCTTGTAGAAGATGAGGATCCGAAGAATGATTCGACGAAAGGTGCAAGTTTGCAGTCAATTACAATCCCTGGTTCTGTCAAGGAGATTGGTGAACGTGCTTTCTACACTTGCAATAATTTAGAGAAGGTGAAGATGGAAGAAGGCGTGGTGGCTGTTGGACGTAATTCGTTTGCAAAATGTATATCATTGACGGAGATTCGTATTCCGACTACCTTACATACATTTGGTGCGTATGCTTTCTGGTATACCCCGTGGTTGGCGAATGCGCGTAATGAGAGAGAAGATCATCTGGTCATCCGCAATGACGTTTTGTTGGATGGAGCATTGACAACGGGAGAGATTGTAATACCAGATGGAGTCCGTGAGATGGTACCATATTGTTTCTATGCACCGAGCGGCACAGGTACCAGTTTTAGCAAGTCAGAAGTGAGCAATATTACCATACCGGATAGTGTGGTAAGCATCGGATTTGGTGCATTTGCATATTGTTATGACCTTGCAGAGGTTCGACTGCCTGCAAATTTAACGCAACTAAATGATTATTGCTTCATAGGATGTAAAGATTTAGCAAGTATTACCATACCGGATTCGGTTAAACAGATAGGAAATAAAGTTTTTGTAAATTGTACGAAACTTAAAAAAATTGTTTTGCCTGAGGGTATACAGAAGATTACTGGAATGTTTGTTAATGATACGGATGACGTCACCATTGTGATTCCGGAGAAGGTGACCGATATCAGCTCCCTCGGTCTTTTACAGTATAAAAATCTATTTCTTTTCGTTGTGGCAGATGGTTCCGTAGAGAATTATTTAAAAGAGAATAATTTTACACATTACACAACATATGAATCTTCTACTTCCAAACCTGTGGATCCGGATTCAGAGTCAAATAAACAGCCGGAACCAGAGAATCCAGAATCGGATAAGCAATCGGATGCAACTGGGAAAGAAACAGAACAAACAACAGAGCAAAAGAATACAACACAGCAAGAAAACAAAATTGGAGTAGAATATACAGTTAAAGGATGTCAGTATACGGTACTTGATGGTAAGAATATCGCATTTTCCGGTGTACAGGATTCCTCGGCAGAAAAGTTGACAATCCCAGCTTATGTGAAAGTGGATGGAGTATCTTATAAAGTTACTCGGATTGAAGATGGTGCTTGTAAGGGGATGACCAATCTGAAGAGTGTAACGATAGGTAATTCCATAACGAAGATTGGACGGCAGGCATTTATGAACTGTAAGAATCTGAAGAAGGTTCAGATTGGAAAAAATGTCACATCTATTGAGAAAAAGGCTTTTTATGGTGATAAGAAACTAAAAGAAGTTGTAATAAAAAGTTCGAAACTCAAAAAGATTGGAAAGAAAGCGTTTTTTGGAATTCCTAAGACGGCCAAGTTCAAAGTACCAAGAGGCAAAGGTGATGCTTATAAAAAGATGATTCAGAAGTCAGGAAGATAGACGGTATGTTGTTTTGTACAAGTGATTGCAAAAATGTACAAGTTGGTTGATATCCATCTAATATGTGCTATTATTATATTGTGTCGTATGCACACGATTACATATGATAAATGAGGTGGAGTATGCTTAAGATTGGAATATGCGATATGGATGCAGCTTTTGTAGAGAAGCTGCTTGATATGATGAAAAATATATTGTATCAATATGTCGATTGGGAAGCACAGGTATTCCGGGATAGTAACGAAGTTGTACAGGCGATTGATGCGAATGCATTTGATTGTAATCTGTTGTTCTTAGATATCTATCAGCAGGGAAGAGATGGTATCAGTATTGCAGATTATATCAAAGAGAAATGTGTGGATACGGATATTATTTTTGTGACGGCTTCCAAGGAGCATGTGTTTGAGTGTTATCAAAGTCATACATTTGCATATATTCTGAAACCAATACAGGAAACGGACATTGAAAGTGAAGTGAAGCGCTACCTGAAGGAAATGCAATTAAGCCCGAAATGTCTGAACATATCGAATCGGGGAAATGTGACAAAGATTCCGTTGGAGACGATTCTGTATATCGAAAGTAATCACCGCAAATTAACCGTACATACGAAGAATGGAAGCTATTCCTATTATCAGAAGTTGGATGTGCTGGAAGAATTATTGGAGAAAGATAATTTTATTCGATGTCATCAAAGTTATCTTGTGTCGTTAGATAAGATTACAGCATATAACAGTAAGCTGTTGCAGATTGGAGAACGGGTTATTCCCATTAGCAGGACTTACAAGCAGAATGTGAGTTATTATCTTGATGGAAAAGATATTGCAAGGATAGGAGATATTGGACAGGAGGAAGCAACGAATCCAAGTAGTGAAGAGATAGATTATGAGAATGTGGAATCAGATTATTTCTATCTGACTTCCGGTGTCTTTCAGAATAATGATACACAGGGAGCCCTTGTGTGTATTCGAGGTGCGTATTTAGGGGATATTATACGGGTGGTGCCAGAGCAGACAATTGTGATAGGAAGAGATGGGACATCGGCAGATATGATAGTGAATCTTCCGCTGGTTAGTCGGAAACACTGCACACTAATCTATCATGAGACAGATCGAAGTTATGAGGTGCAGGATTGTTCTATGAATGGAACCTTTGTAGATCAGGAGGTACGGTTGAGAAAAGGAGAAACCTATTATCTGCATCCGGGTTCAACGGTATCCTTTGGAGATCCAGGTACAGTATATAGATTAGGCTAAGAGGTTACAAAGATGCATTTGATAAAGTGTAAGAATGAGCATATATATGATAAGGACAAGTTTCGAAGTTGTCCTTATTGTTCTAAGATCCGATTTCAGGTCAGACGGCCGGATATTTTTGGATCAGGACAGAAAGATGTAGATACAGTGATGCCGGAAAAAAATGAACAGGAGAACTATCAGCAGTTAGCACATCGAAGAGTAGCGGGGATGCTTGTGTGTGTGGCTGGTGAGATGATGGGGGAAGGTTTCTTTCTTCTGGAAGGGGATAATGCCCTTGGACGTTCTTCTAATATGGATATTGCCCTAACAAGGGAGATAACAATCGCCAGAAAGAAACATGCGACAATATATTGTGACATAGATAATGAGAGATATACGTTGTCTGTGAATGAAGAGAAATCAGAAGTGTACTGCAACGGCAAGGTTGTACAGAAACAATGTGAGCTAGGCATGGAAGATGAGATTGTTATTGGGAAGTGTCATTTAAAAATTATTACAATATCAAATATTTGGAAGGCATAGGATGAAAATGGTTACAGAACAGGAATCCGGAAAACGGGCACTGCGTGAGGGTACCATTTTGCGTGCATGCTATCGTGTTGATGGTGTACTCGGTGAAGGTGGATTTGGAATTACTTATGCGGCCAGACAATTGGATACGGGTAAAAAGGTGGCAATTAAGGAATATTTCCCGGCGGCTTATGCTACAAGAGACAATGCGGATCTGGATCAGAATCTGCATGTTTTTTTGACGGAAAAGGATACATATAATCATGGGATGAAACGGTTCCTGCAAGAAGCGGAGATTCTTAAGAGTGTACAATTTCTAGATGGTATTGTGTCGGTTATGGATTGTTTTACCTGTAATCAGACTGCTTACATTGTAATGGAATATATTGAGGGAATTACTCTGAAACAGTATATTCAGGACATTGGATGCCTGGAATATGATGAATTGTTAGAACTGCTGATTCCGGTAATGAAATCTTTGAATTGTATTCATCGTCAGGGATTGCTTCACAGAGATATTAGTCCGGATAATCTATTAATCGGTCTGGATAATAAGGCTAGATTGATTGACTTTGGTGCAGCGGATATGATGGATGCGAAGAATAAGAAGGAAATGACAGTAATCTTCAAGTCGGGCTACGCACCGCCGGAGCAGTATCTGACAGATGGCAAACAGGGACCGTGGATGGATGTCTATGCTTTGGCTGCTGTGATGTATATGGCTCTTACCGGAAGAACTCCGGTTGCTGCCGTTGCAAGATTGCAGGGGAAGCAGATGATGAGCTTTGAACAATGTCATGTGAAACTTCCACAATGGACGGAACAAGTCATTCAGACAGGAATGGCACTTAAGATATCAGACCGATATAAGAATGTGGAAGAATTCCTGAATGACCTGATGAAAGTACCAAAGATAGAAGATGAAGTGACGCAGTTTCAATCTGAGCCATCCCGAAAAGTAAGAGCTCAGATTGCTGGATTGAATAGACAAAAAAGAAGAATACTTTGGATGAGTGTGTGTCTGGTGCTTGCTGTGGTGTTGTTTGTGTGGTGGATATTGAACCGATATGCAGGCGATGATCAGTTTGATATCAAACATCAGAAACAAAGTAATACTATGCAGTCCGATCAGTTACTATACGTTATGCCGGATGTGACGGGATTGCCGGAGAGTGATGCGAAGGAGCTCATTCGTAGTACAGATGATGCAATACAGATTATTGTACAGTACAGATACAGTGAGAATAAGAAAGGAACTGTAATTGAACAGAATGTAGCCGCAGATACGCAATATAGTGCGGGTGTCATTACAGAGATTATCTTAACTGTAAGTATGGGAGGAGAGACTACTACGAAAGAAAGTACCACCCAGGAGATACGGACGACACAAGAGACTGCAACGGAAGAAACGTCGGCGACAAGAGAGGATACGACGAAGAAACAGACGACAACCACCCAGGCATCCAAGAAAGAGGATGATGTGGATGTGATTGAAGAGAAGAATTATGATGAATTTCAGATTGATTGATATGGCATGCAGACAGCCCCGGTTATGGACGATATGAGTTCATAGCCGGGGCTGTCTGCATGATGTTAGTAGTTGTAAGAGTGTTATTTTGTACATGTGAAGGTTGTTTTGTACAAGTCTGTTTTATTGGAAATTTGATTGTGATAGTATGAATGCTGACAGGATTTGGTAGCGATAAATTGCTACTGATTTACATGATGATTTCACAGAAAACAGAGAAATCATTAAATATTAAACAGGAGGAACAGAGAATGAAGAGTAAAAAGAAGAAACGAATAGGTATGTTGCTGGCATATTGTATGTTCATACTGCTTGGTGTGACATCGGTGTCGGTGACAAGCAAGGCGGAAGATACGGATGATGGGTATACGTATTATGTGGAGTATGTGGGTGGAGGTTATGCAACAATTACCGGCTATACTGGAACTGATACGGAATTAGTGATTCCGGAAGAAGTCGGTGGATATAAGGTGACAGCTATTGACGCAGGATCATTTTCTGAGTGCAGCAGTTTGACAAGTGTTGAGATTCCGGAAGGGGTAAAAACTATTTTAGGAAGGTACGATTGTGAGGGGGCATTTTATAATTGTAGTAACTTGAAAACGGTTAAACTTCCGACGACTTTAAAAAGTATCGGAGATAATGCTTTTTATGGTTGTAGCAGTTTGGAAGACATTACAATTCCAAAAGGGGTAACAGAAATCGAAGGTTCAACTTTTAAGGATTGCAGCAGTTTAAAAAGTATTGTAATCCCAGAGGGACTAACAGATATCTGGTCTCATGCATTTGAAAATTGTAGTAGTTTAACAAGTATTGTCATTCCGGAAGGAGTAACGAGTATCGGATATGATGCATTTAAGGGATGTAGCAACTTGACAAATGTTACGATTCCATCCAGTGTCACATCAAAATATAGCGATGCGTTTGCTGATACGCCATGGTACAAAAATATAGTAGAAAATTCAAAAGATGGTTTGATTATTATAAATAATATTTTGATTGATGGAAGTGCTGCAACAGGCGATGTTGTCATTCCAGAAGGAGTAACCAGTATCCGCAGAGGGGCATTTAATTATTGTAGCAGTTTGACAAGTCTTACAATTCCGGCAAGTGTAACGGATTTAGGGGTAAGTATTGAATGTGGCATGTTAAGTGGAATTACAGTTAAGGCAGGAAATGAAAATTACTATAGTGAAGGAAATTGTATTATTTCGAAAGATTATGAATTGGTTATGGGGTGTAAAAACTCAATAATACCCAAAGAGGTAACAAGTATTGGAGAAGCTGCATTTTCTGGATGCTATAGTCTAGAGAACCTTATTATTCCAGAGGGGGTAACAAGTATTGGAGAAGCTGCATTTTCTGGATGTAGCAGTTTGACAAGTGTTGCAATTCCTAAAGGTGTGACGCGTATTGAATCTGCTGCATTTAGAGGATGTAGCAGTTTGACAAGTGTTGCAATTCCTAAAGGCGTGACGCGTATTGAATCTGCAACATTTTACGGATGTAGCAGTTTGACAAGTGTTACGATTCCACGAAGTGTATCCCATATTGCGGTTGATGGTGAGTATTATGGTGCATTTTCAAACGCAGAATTACTTGTTTATTCGGCACCTGATTCCTATGCCGCAAGCTGGGCAGAAAATCAAGGGTATGACGTGGAGGAGATCGTTAGCGAGGGCGAGGAATTTAAGGAAGGAGATAATAAATATCAATATTGTGTCCTAAGTAACAATACCGTAGAAATCATTGGTTATACAGGAACATCAAAGAAATTAGAGATTCCAGCAACAATTAACGGTATGGCAGTAACGAGCATTGCAGGATATGCATTTTCTGGTTGTGAGGTACAGAATATTACAATTCCATCTAGTGTAACAAATATAGAGTATGGTGCGTTAGTGGGTCTTTCGAGTTTAATAGGGATAACTGTTGCAGAAGGAAATGAATACTACTATAGTTCCGGAAATTGTCTCATATCGAAAGAGGGAGAATTGATTGCAGGTTGTAAAAAATCAGTAATCCCAGCAGGAGTAAAGAGTATTGGGAAACATGCATTTAGGGGATGTGAGTTCAACTCTTATGATGATGTTGTAATTCCAAATGGAGTAACACATATTGGAGATTTTGCATTTGATGAGAGCCCGACCTTGAAGAACATTACAATTCCATCTAGTGTAATCAGCATTGGTCGAGGAACAATTGGCCAAAATTATACGGATATGGACGGAGATAAGTTTTCAACTTGTATCCATGCGGTGCCGGGTTCCTATGCTGCAGAATGGGCAAAGAAAAATGATTACGATTTAATGAGTTTGTCCCAAACTTATGAAGACGGAGATGGTACCTATGAATATACGGTGTTAGATGATGGAACTATTCGAATTGATGCATGTTTCAGTGAACAGGAAGAAATAGAGGTTCCTGCAATGATTGATGGTAAGACAGTAACAAGTATTGGACGTCGTGCATTTACAGAATGTGAATACTATTTAACAAGTATTAGCATTCCGGATAGTGTAACAAGTATTGGTGAATATGCATTTAGTGAATGTATTTCACTTTCGTATGTTAATATTTCAAGTTCATCCAATTTAACCAGTATAGGGGACTATGCATTTGCTGTATGTGACAATATAGAAACCATCACGATTCCGGATGGTGTAACAAGTATTGGTGAAGGGGCGTTCAGTGACTGCGAAAGTTTAACAAGTATTGTGATTCCGAATGGAGTAACCAATATTAAAAAAAATACATTTAATTCTTGTTGCAGTTTGGAAAGTGTCTCCCTGCCGCCTAGTATGACAAATATTGGGGAAGCTGCATTCTCTGGTTGTGACATGTTGCAAAATATTACGCTTCCTGAGGGATTAAAAACAATTGCAAAAGACACATTCTCATGTTGTGCTGGGTTAACTGATATAACCATACCAAGTACTGTAACAAGTATTGGAGAAGCTGCATTTTCTGGATGTAGTGGTTTAACGAATATTATGATTCCGGCTTCTGTAACAAATATAAATAAAGCAGCATTTGATGGGTGCAAGGGCTTAACAGGTGTAGAAGTTGCGGAAGAAAATGAAGTATATTATAGTGACCAGAATTGTATTATCAGAAAAGATAATGCGGAACTTGTGTTAGGATGCAAGAATTCTATTATTCCAAATAATGTTAAGAGTATAGGAGCGTGTGCATTTAGTGGATGTATGGGCTTAAGAAGTATTACGATTCCAAATGGAGTAATAAGCATTGGGGATTGTGCATTTTCTAATTGCAAGGGATTAACTAGTATTACAATTCCTGATAGCGTAGTCAATTTTGGAGAATATGCAATTGATGGTAATGAAGATGATTTTGTAATCTATGCAAGTGCTGATTCAGCCGCTGCAAAGTGGGCGAAGGAGAATGGATTTGATGTTTCGTCACCAAAAGATGATGATCCATCCGGCGGGAACGACAATCCAGGAACAGACAATCCATCTGGTGGGAATGATAATCCAGGAACAAACAATCCATCCGGTGGAAATACAGGTAATGGTACAACAACAGATACCACAACGCCAGGAGGTACAACACCGGCAGCAGTTGGAACAGTATTAAAGGGAGCCGTTGCAAATGTTACGGTAACCTCTGATCAGGAAGGGAATCCAACGGTAGAGTATACTGCAGTTGCCAACAAAAAAGCAAAGACAGTGACAATTCCGGATAGTGTGACGGTAGATGGAATCACATATAAAGTCACTTCTGTATCTGCAAAAGCATTTGCAGGCTGCAAGAAGGCAACAAAGATTACAATTGGTGCGAATGTTACATCAATCGGTAAGAATGCATTCAAGGAGTGTAAGGCAGTTAAGACAATTACAA
Source organism: Lachnospiraceae bacterium (assembly GCA_051877755.1). GTDB lineage: Bacteria > Bacillota > Clostridia > Lachnospirales > Lachnospiraceae > CAG-590. Next base: position 14,331 of record JBJEJE010000068.1, read on the forward strand.
TTAAGTCAACAAAGCTTGCAAAGAACGCATTCGCTAAGGCAGGCGTTAAGAAGCTTAGCAAGAAGGTAACAATCAAGGTGCCAAAGAGCTGCAAGAAGAATTACAAGAAGCAGTTAGAGAAGGCAGGCTTCAAAGGTAAAATAAAGTAGATCCTATTTGGGAACTGAATTAGAAGACAAAAGATAAGAATAGCTCGGAGTGTGAAGAGGAATTTTTTCACGCTCCGGGTCGTTTTTAAATTGATTAGCAGGAAGAGAACAATATGCAAAGATGGAACAAAAGCAGAGGAGATATCTTTACAAAATCCAAGAGTTGAAAATGGTGTATCCATTTACGATCATGTTTATTTTGGTAGTTATCCGCAGGCAGAAGTAATACCGTCTTTGTCTGAGGATGAGAAGACAACGGTTGGACCGAATATTCGTAATGGCAACGATTATGTGGTGGATGAATTGAACAGAATGTAGCTGCAGATACGCAATATAGTGCGGGTGTCATTACAGGGAGTATCTTAACTGTGAGTATGGGAGGAGAGACTACTACGAAAGAAAGTACCACCCAGGAAATACGGACAACGCAAGAACGTACAACGGAAGAAACGTCAAGGACAAGAGAGAATACGACGAAGAAACAGACGACAACCACCCAGGCATCCAAGAAAGAGGATGATGT
>JBJEJE010000069.1:0-14962 GCA_051877755.1 Lachnospiraceae bacterium
AAGGAATCTGAAAGCCTTATATTTACTGGCTTAAAGATTCCGAGAGATTATTTTAATGAATGGAGGATCAGAGATTAACCAAAGCCGACCAGGATGTGAGCGATGATTATATAATCCATGCATTAAATACGGTATATGTCAGTGAAATTAAAAAATGGAAAATGATTTAAGAAAACCTTACATGATTTGTAAGTGTTCATTTGAACTCCTTTCCGCTATACTATTCCTTGTAAGAATTCTTTACTGTAAAGAGGATATAGATAGTGGAAAGGAGTTTTTGTATGAAGAAAAAAATATTAGAAATTTGTGATTTATATAAGGAGTATGGAAAAAATGAGGGAAAAACAATTGCACTTGATGGTCTGACTTGTTCCGTGGTAGAAGGCGAATTTCTGGGTATTATGGGAAGTAGTGGGTCAGGTAAGACAACGTTATTGAATTGCATTGCGACGATGATTCGTCCAACGAGTGGAGAAGTGAATTTAAAAGGACAGAATGTGTCTAAGTTAAAAGGAAGTAAGTTGGCAGACTACAGAGGAAGTAAGATTGGCTATTTATTTCAGAACTTTGAGTTGCTTGAGAACATGACGGCGAGGGAAAATATTATGCTGCCGGTATCCATTCATAAGGAAGAGGAGGGGAAAGCAAAGGAACACATAGAAGAACTGGCAACTTATCTTCAGATTGACGATGTACTTGATAAATTTCCTGCACAGATGTCCGGAGGGCAGAAACAAAGGGTTGCAGCAGCCAGAGCACTCATTTTAAATCCGGAGATTGTGTTAGCCGATGAGCCTACCGGAGCATTGGATTCAAAGAATGCGAGAAATCTGATGGAAGTGCTGGCAAAGCTGAATGAGGAGAAACAGACAACAATTCTGTTGGTAACCCATGATGCAAATGCGGCAAGCTTCTGTTCCAGAATTTTATTTATTCAGGATGGCAGGATTTTTCATGAAATTCGTAGAAATGGAGAAGACAATAAGGATTTCTATGAACGGATTTTAGAGGTTCAGGCACAGATGGGGGGAGGTAGTGCATATGTTTTTTAAGCTGATCCGTAAGAATGGAAAGGAGAATTACAAAGAAAATGGAATATATTTTCTTTCTCTTGTGATATCCATTATAGCATTTTATGTGATTCTGTCTTTGGAAAAACAGGATGTGATGTTATTTTTGGAAAAAATGGAAAGTGATGCAGTCGCTCGTCTGTTTCTGATGATTAAAGGAGTATATGGTGTGTCGTTATTTATGATCTTTTTCATGATATATTTTGCTCAGAGATACCAGCTGCAGAGACGGAATCATGAATTTGGGATGCTGATGATGCTTGGTGTGCCAAGAAGGAAGCTGTTTGGAATGCTCATGATGGAGGATTTATATACAAGTGGTATATCATTAATAATCGGGCTTCCGGTGGCAGTTGTTTTGTCGGAAGGAATCAGCCTGATTACTGCGAAGCTGGTGGGAATGGGAATTATCGGACATCGTTTCTCTTTTTCAATCCAGGCAGTATTGACTACAGCAGTTGGATTTTTTGCAATCAAGCTTCTGGCGAATGTGTTGTTGAGTGCAAAGATTGTAAGACAGGAACCGGGAGGACTGATGCGGGAACAGGTAGAACAGACGTATAAGCACATATGCTGGCCGAAGGAGATTGTTGGTGTCGTAACAGGCTCTGTTAGTCTGGTGGCTGCATACGTGATTGCGCTTACGAAAGGGATTTTGTTTTATCAGTTGAAATGGATGGCAATTGTTATTGTACTCGGAATTTTTGGGACATATTGGGTAATTAAGGGTATCTGCCTTATGGTAAGACTTGTGTTGTCTCATAGCAAGAAGAGGGCGGAACTGCATACATTTACATTTCGACAGTTACAGGAGAATGTATTCGGAAAATGTATGCCGCTTACGATTGCATCACTTCTTGTATTGATGTCGGTAGTATGTATGGCATATGGAATTGCCGTATCGGTATCACAGGCACAGTCATATGAGCATGGAATGGATTATACATTTACAAGTTATGATGAGGAATCGGATCAAAGAATCCGGCAGCTTGCACAGGATGCATCGGTGCAGGATGTAATTGCGAACTGGATTCCGGTGAAGATTGCATGGTTACCGATTGAGCAGATGTATGGTGATGAGTCGGAGGCACCGGAAAATGCAGTATCCTATGATACTTCGGAGGTAATGACATGTGCAGATCAGTTAAATGAGCAAGATTGGGAAGCATTTTACATGACGTTATTCTACTATGGGGTTTATGAGGATTCTTCTTCTTATATGTCTGCACCATATCTGATCCGATTATCTGACTGGAATGCGTTACAGCAGGCAAAAGGAAAGGATAGATTAGCATTAGGAGAAAATGAGATAGCACTTTATACGGATCCGGAGTTTATCAATGAGGGTATTTCTCCTGTATACTCAAAGATATTAGAGCAAAACCCGGCCATTCGGGTGGATGGGAAACGTTATTCTTTTGTTGATACATTATGTTCAGATGATATTGTTGTAGACCGGAGTATTACCATTGGATACGGTCTTGTGGTTCCGGATTCATTTTTTGATATGTATGCGGATCCAAATAATATAGAAACTTATTGGAATGCATATTTGAATAGCAGGCTGATTGAGAAAAACGGACTGATGCAGGCGATTCAGATTGGAAATATGGTGTTTGATGCAAAAGGAATCGCCTATGAGAATTATCTGCAAAATATAGGAAGACAACTATTCTATATTGTAGCAGCCAGCTATCTGACCATATATTTTGCTTTTATTTTTCTGTTGATTGCCAATACAGTGATTAGTCTGCAGTTTTTGATGCAGGAGAAGAAGACGGGAAATCGGTATCGCACGTTAATCCGGTTGGGCAGCCAGTATGATCATTTGTACAGATCTGCAAAAACCCAGATTACCTGTTTTTTTGCTATGCCGGTGGGGCTGGCACTTGTAAGTGGTACTATTGGAACAATGGTTTTATTCCGGACGATGCTTCCCGGTATACTACAGGGAAAGATTATGGTACTGATATGGATAGCAGGGGCTGTCATTTTGATGCTGGGTGTGATAGAATGTGTGTATATGTGGAAGGTCATTAAGTTAAGCAGGCAGAATATGAATCAGATGTTTGAACTGGTAAGAGAAGATAGTTAGGATTATGGAAATGAAACAAATTGCAATTGTAGAAGATGACAGATTCATGCGGGAGGAATTACAATATCGGTTGGAGAAAGCGGGCTATAAGACTATATTGATTGAGGATTTCTCGCGGACAGTAGAACATATCCGGCAGTGTATGCCGGATATGCTTCTGTTGGATTTGAATATTCCGGAAAAGAATGGATTTGCAGTCTGTAAAGAGATTAAAGAAACAACTTCTATTCCGGTGTTGGTATTAACGTCCAGAGATCAGCTGCAGGATGAACTGCAGGCGTTATCTCTTGGAGCGGATGAATATCTGACAAAACCATGTCATGGAGAGAGACTTTTGGCACGTGTTCAGAATGTTTTGAAACGATTTGAAAGCCAGCGGACACTGTTAGAGGGTGGGGGAATGGCATTAGACTGTCAGACGGATACGCTCTATGCAGCGGGTGAAACAGTGCGTCTGACAGGGCAGGAATCAACGATATTAGAACTGTTACTCTCGCATTTTGGTGAGGTCGTAACGAAGGAAACGTTGTTTCAGGCACTATGGGGTACAGAGGAATATATTGACGAGAATGCCTTGCAGGTGGCGATGACGAGACTTCGTAAGACATTAGGAAAGTTTACAATAGAGGGAAAGCTGGTTACAATCCGGGGAGTAGGGTATAAGATTGACGGGTAACTCATGGGGAGTGGAATCAATGAAAAGGATCAAGCATATTTGGATGGAAATCAGAAAAAGATGTCGGGAATATGGGATATTTTTCATATTGCTGCTGGTAATGGATGTATTTACCGGTGGCTTTTTGTGGTTGATGAATGCAAAGGCATTTCATGCTTTGTCTGGCATGTTTTTTGGAGTGTCTGTTGGACTGTTTGCATTTGGGGTATGGTATTGTGTGCGTCGGGAAAAAAGAATGGAAGAACAGTTGGAAAAAATGCTTATGGATGTGATTGGTGATGAACCTGTGCAATGGCAGGAGTTGCCTTTTACACAGCTGGAGGTGTTCTTAGAGGCATTGGATAAAATCCGGGAACTTTTAGAACAACAAAAACAACAGGTGTGCAGGCAGCGGGAATATGAGGACTATATAGAGAATTGGGCACATGAGATTAAGGTACCATTATCTCTGCTTACACTGGTATTGGACAACCGGAGAGAGGATATGTCGCCTGCGGTTTATGAGAAAATGAATTATGTAAACCGGAGGGTGCAGGAATATGTAACGCAGATATTGTACTATGCAAGGCTTAAAGCAGTGCATAAGGATTATGTGATGGAGTGGATTACGTTAAAAGACATCTGCCTGGAGGCAGCGGAAGAGTATGCAGAGTATATGACGGAATGCGGTATTGAATTAAAGAATAATGCACAGGAATGTATGGTGCTGACAGACCGGAAAGGAATTCATTTCATTTTAGGACAGGTTCTTAATAATGCCTGCAAATACATGGATGACAAAAAGGAGCAATCTTATATTGAAATTAAAAGTGAAATCAAAGAAGAAAGAATCTGGCTTCAGATTGCAGATAATGGAGTGGGAGTTGCAATGGCAGATCTGCCATTTTTGTTTGATAAAGGTTTTACAGGAAGGACGATAAAGTCTCGGACGAAGGCAACTGGAATGGGATTATATCTTGTGGCAGAGATGGCAAAAGATTTGTCGGTGGAGCTATGTATTGATTCCAAAGAGGGTGATGGCTTTATGATCCGAATGGGCTTTCCGGTTGTGGACAATAAAGATCCACATAAAAGTGATTAGCATATTAAAATATAGTGATAACATACTGAAAATATGTGCTGACATTATCATTACAAAATTCTAACGGAGGATAATTCGAATGAGAAAGATATTGATAACAAATGATGATGGAATTGAATCAGATGGCATTGTCCGTCTTGCAAAGACAGCGGTGGAATTTGGTGAAGTGTGGGTAGTTGCTCCGGATAGCCAGAGAAGTGCAATGTCCCATGGAATTACGTTAAGACATAGTATCGAAGCCTGGAAAGTGGATTTCCCTGTGCCGGGAGTTCATGCATTCGCCTGTGACGGGAAACCTGCGGATTGTGTAAGAATCGGCGTATTGAATATCGTACCGGGAAAACCAGACCATGTCTTTTCGGGAATTAATTACGGATATAATATGGCATCGGATTTACAATATTCAGCTACTGCAGGTGCAGCATTTGAAGCTTCGTTTCAAAAAATCCACACCATTGCATTTTCGGAGGATGCCAGTGAGATGCACGAGGTTACGGATCGATATTTGAAAGAAATCATGGGTGAGTTATTAAACAAGCCGCTTGCAATCAATCAGATTTGGAATGTTAATTTTCCTGGCTGCTCATTGGAAGAGTGTAATGGAATACTTCGTGACAGAACGGTATCAACAGATGAGTTTTATAAAGACCGGTATAATGAAACCGTGGTTTCGGAAGGAAGAATCTCTTATATGGTTGAAGGAATTCGGAATTACGATGCTTCGGAGGGGACAGATTTGAAAGCCATATTTGATAATTATGTTTCTGTTGGAATCGCTACTAATATTTCATAGAGGAGGAAAAATAAGATGTTTGCGGTAATCAATCCTTTTGGATTCATTTTTGTGATGATAATGATGATTCCTAATATTGTTTTTACAATAAAATGCAAAGATGGTTTCGAGAATGCTTGGGAGAATAAAATAGTTGAAATTCTTGAACAAATCGGAAGGTTTGGCTGCTTTGGTCTGATGATATTTCATATTCCGGGAATGTGGGGCTTTTCTTCGGATGAAGCACTTGCAATTTATCTGATTGGTGACTGTGTTTTATTATTTCTATATTGCCTGATCTGGATAATTTGTTTTCGGAAAAATAGTGTTTTCAGGGCATTGGCATTATCCATTTTGCCGTCTGTACTATTTCTCTTCAGTGGAATTATGAGCAGAGATGTTTTGCTGATTATTATGGCAGTCATATTTGCTCCTTGTCATATCATAATAAGCTATAAAAATGCCACAGCGGCTGTAGGAAGTTGAGAATATTTGCATTGACATATTTCCAGTGTCGGGCTACAATGATTTCATGGGTGCAAAATTCAAATGGGGGGATTTTGTTATGCAAAAAAACACTAACAGGCAGAAGGATTCTTTGGGGAGTATCCTTCAGTCAACCTTTGATTCTTTGGTAGGTATTTTTTCACTGAAAAAGCATTTTCCAAACTTGGACCGCAAGGATATGAAGAGAATAACTGTCAGCTTTGTGGATGATAATTATGACCGGCTGCCAGCTATGGCGGCATTAGGTTTTATTTTTGCGGTTGTATTTATTTTGGGGGATATCAAAGCCGATTTCTATTATCAGAATTTTCCGATTTCTATTTTGAATATAATATTTGAAGGACTGTATTTCTTTGCTGGTCTTGCTGTGGTGGTGATTGTGGGGACACTTCGGTTTCGCAATAAACAGGTATCACCGAGATTCAAGATTATGATTCATACGGTTTTTTATTGCTGTGCATCTATTGCCAGTGGGCTGGGATATGTTTCGGAGAGCCTAAGGGGTCAGCGGAGTATTGTGCCTATGTTTTTTATTATCTATTTTGGTACCATTACTACCATGCCTTTAGGTCTGTTTTTTTTCTGCTATGCTGCCGTGTTTCTGCCTGCACTGATTACCCAGGGAATTATTGGGACGCTGGAGGCGGCAGAGATTCTGACCGCGATTGCAAGTGGGTTGTTCTTTTTCTTTAACCGGACCATTTATCTGCGTTTTCGTATTACACAGAGGGAGTTGAAAAAAGCAAATCAGGAGCTGATGGAGATAACCATTACAGATCCGCTTACGAAGGTTGGTAATCGTACAAAGTTGTATCGTATCTTTGAAACAAACCGGGAGAAATGGCTGAAGGATAATTGCGAAATCTGTCTTGTGATGTGTGATATTGATAATTTTAAGAATTATAACGATACTTATTCCCACCTTAAGGGGGATGAATGTCTGGCAAAAGTTACGCAGGCAATGAAGAAAAGTTTTCCAAGTGATGAACCCTTTTGTGAACTGATCCGTTTTGGCGGTGAGGAATTTCTGATTGTTCTTGCGGGATATCATCTTGCAGATACACTGGATACCATGTATCAGCGGATGTCAGAAAATATACAGGCACTGCAGCTTCGTTCTGGGATGGGTGCGGTACACGAATATGTCACGCTTAGTTTTGGAGCATATATTTCTCGTTTCAATGAAGATTTTGTATTGGAGGAACGGATTCGCCGTGCCGATGAGCAGTTATATATTTCAAAGAACAACGGGCGGAACAGAATAACAGTGGAGTCTGAATAAAACATGGATATTTCTTCTTGACTCGGCCCTTAGGGGAGGCAGTAGCATAGTCTCATCAAAGAAAAGGAGGAAATATATGAAGCATTTGAGAATGAATCAGCAGCATAAAGCCTTTGACATCAAAGAACAGCCTAGATTATATCGGATTGGAATGTTTGCGAATATGAACCGCATCACCATTAAGACACTTCGTTACTATGATGAACAGAATCTGTTAAAGCCGGTATATGTGGATGAGGAAAATGGTTACCGCTATTACGAGGCAGGACAGATTGCAGATTTGCACCGGATTCTGGCACTAAAAAATATGGGATTTTCCATAGAAGATATCCGTAGAATCATAAATGGAGAAGAAGAGAAGAATCTGCTGCTGCGGAAAAAACAGGACATATTAAAAGAGATTGCCCTGCTGACAGCAGAACTGGCGGAGGTGGAAAGTTATCTGGCAAAAGAAAAGATAGACTTATCTGCTCCGGTTCTCATTAAGAAAATACCGGAAGTGATTGTGTGTTCTATGGAAAGACGGATAGAGTCTTATGATTCGCTGTTTTCCCTTATGCCGGAAATGGGAGAGGAGATGGAACGGTTAGGATGTGTATGTGCCACTCCGGAATATTGCTTTACCCATTATTTAGAGCCGGGATTTAAGGAAGAGGATATTCTGGTTGAAGCCTGCGAGGCGGTAACGGAGAAAAAGGAAGATTCCGATAAGGTAACCTTTCAGGTACTGCCGGAGATTCCGGAAGCAGCATGTATTTTTCATAAAGGCTCTTATGATACTCTTCATCAATCGTATTCCGTACTATTGAATTATATCGAAGAAAATGGGTATGAAATAACGGGTAATATCAGAGAGTCTTATATTGATGGAGTGTGGAATAAGGACAATCCGGAGGAATGGCTGACAGAAATCCAGATTCCAGTGCAGAAAATTTAATATTATGGTTATATGCAACCTGTGAACGTATGAATGAAAAGTCAAATTGCCGGAGGCGATTTGGCTTTTTTTGTTTTATAGGCAACTTTGAGTTTCCCATAGAATATAAGATATTTTATAATACCACTCTTACTGATAAAAAGATGACAACAAAAGTTGTCAAAAAATGTTGACAAGAATACTTGTCATGTGATATAACCTTATTGTATGAATGACAAGGAAAGTTGTCAAAATGACAAGAATGGTTGAAAAGGAGAATGGAATTATGACGATAAGTACAGTAAAAAAATACAATATCCATACAATGAATCAAAGGAGACTGAATAGACCGGAGTTTGGGAAAAGGCTTTCGGAAATCACAGATGTGGAGGCGTTAAAGAAGGAAATTGCAGATATCCTGGAGAAAAATGGACGGGTATATGGTATTTATGAAAAGAAAGAGCTGGTGGGTGTCTATCTCTTTGAAAGACGGGAGGACTATTTTGTAAAAAAGGATTCCGGTGTAAAATTGGGAGATAAAGAATTTGATTTTGAAAAATTCTGGTATGGGGACAGCACCGCTGCATTGCAGTTTAAGAAAGCAATTTGCATAGAGGACTTGGATGAGTATAAGGAAAAGATTGAAAAGGATATAAGATTTGATTTAAAAGATCAGATTGAGTGGGTACAGGTGGCAGGCGTGGAATGGAACGAAGAACTGATGTACCGTAAAAATCTGCAAAAACCAAAGAGCGGTGCCTGGGGATATGTTGTGGGCTATGTCATGGGGTTTGTCATGGGATGGATTATCTTTGACAGCATACCTATGGGACTCAGTTTTGGGCTCATGTATGCATGTATGTGGGGTGGCATTAGTGTTGCATCGGCAAATGGCACAGAGATAGATACTTTGGATTTTGTCCAGAAAAGAGAGGTGAATGGAGATGCCGCTAACTAATCATTTAAAGGAATACCGGGCAAGGCTTGGCGTGAATCAGCAGGAGATGGGCAGATTAGTCCAGACGTCCAGACAGACCATCAGCCAGATTGAGCGGGGAGATTATTCGCCGTCGGTGACGCTGGCGTTGAAACTGGCTAAGGCGTGTGATTGTAAAGTAGAAGATATTTTTGAATATGTGGAGGGTGAAGAAAATGAAGAATAAGGAAAACAGTGAAACAAACAACAAGAAAATATATATTACCTTTATTGTGGTTATGGTAGTGTTATATGGAGCAGGATATATGGTAGGAAGGCTGGTGGCAAAGGGAGAGAAAAGTGGCAGTCTGGATTCCATACTGAACGATGTAATAAGCAGATTGACGGCAGCTGTGCCGCCGCTTTATCTGGTGCTGGCAGTGGCTTCCCTGATTGTAGTATGTGCTCTCTTTTTGTCCTGCAAAAAGATGCATCAAAAGCTGCAGAATAATCCGGAGGATGATGATTTGTGGGATACACTGGAAGAGAAGATGAATTTTCCAATGATTCTTTGCAATATAATGCAGATTGCAAATATTCTCTTTTTTACCTGTATTATCTATATAGCAGAGTTTAATTTCTATGGGAAGAACGGCGGTTATGAAACTGTTATTATCATTGCAGATTGTGTATTGTTTTTTGTGGTTCTTGCAGCCGGTATGCTGATTCCAAAGGGAATTGTAGACATCGAAAAGCAGTTAAATCCAGAAAAGCAGGGCAATGTTTTTGATTTCAAATTCAATGAGGTCTGGCTTGCAAGCTGCGATGAGGCGCAGAAAATGATGGCCTACAAAGCGGCTTATAAGGCATTTAAGGACACCAATATTACATGCATTGTAGTCTGCATTCTTGCATTTATAGGGATGTTTGTATTTAAGACCGGCATTTATCCAATACTCTGCGTGTGTGTCATCTGGATGGTGAACAATGTAAGTTATATGTTAAGGGCGGCAAAGCTTGAGCGGAGAAAGTAAAAGGTTACTCTACGCTTCGTAGATTGCCACAATAGGTACGTCAGTATAAAATTAACTCATAATGATAATTTGCGAAGGGAGTAAATATTATGAGTTACGTTACAGGAAAGACAATTAAAGAATTACGGGAAAAAAGAAAGATGACCCAGAGAGAACTTGCGGAGAAGATTAATGTCAGCGATAAAACAATCTCTAAGTGGGAAACGGATAAAGGGCTTCCGGATATTGGAATTGTGGAAGAACTTTCAAAAGCCTTATGCGTATCGGTAGGTGAATTACTGACTGGGGAGTATCGGGAAAACGAAAATACATCGGGCAATATGAAAAAGGTTGAATTTTATGTCTGCCCAATCTGTGGGAATATTATTGCATCGGTTGGCTCTGGAAGTTTTTCCTGCTGCGGAATTAGTCTTCCAAAACAAGATGTGGAAGAGAGTGATGAGAAACACTGCCTCAAAATCGAAACGATAGAGAATGAGTATCATGTAAGTATGGATCATCCCATGGATAAAAAGCACTATGTATCATTTCTTGCATATGTCACATCTGACACCTGTGAAATCGTCAAGTTATATCCGGAACAGGAGATATCGGCAAGATTCCGAAAAAAGGGACATGGTGTATTTTATGCATACTGTAACCGGCATGGATTGTTCAAAACAACAATATAGTAAGTATCAGGACTGAATCAGAAATTCAGTCCTGATTTTTTTGTGCAATAAGCCGTCATGCAGAAATTGTGCTTGCACAAATTTCTATATGACGGCCAATGTTCATCGAGCCGTTAGGTGAGATGTTATTGTTTGCACGTCGAGTAGGAGTCAGTCTACTTGATTGTAGTATCTTTAAAAAACCACCTGCTATGCAGGTGTGTCCGCAGCCGCTTTAGGTTATAATGAAAAACCTCCAGTGTAATAATGAGTACAGGTTCGCCAACTGTACATATAACAAAGGAGTAAAAATTGTAGAAACGGAGATATTTTCAATATTATATCTGTTGAAAAAGATAGATAGACATTACCGCATTGATTGCCTAAAAATAGGACAAATATAGGGCAGATGTCTATTGTGATATATTCTAACGGAAACTAAAATGACTCACATAAAAGTAACAGAGCTGAAAGCATAAAGGGATGAATATATGAAGAATTTAATAAAAGCCAAACCCTATATTTTCCCGGTTATTGGAATAATCTGCATTTTGTGGGCAGAGTATGTAGTACGGGTATTACCGTATTTATTGGGAAGTGCAATGGTCATTGATGGCTTATTAATAGGAATCAGCTGTTTTCAGGATAAGTGTTTCCTAAACCATGATTCCGAAGAATTAGTATACGGTATTGTTATGTTTATAATGGGCGTTGCATTTATTATTCAGGGTGTGAATTCTTTAGGACCAATAGGCACAACATGGGCAATTATTGGTATTCGGAAAGCATCAAAATCGTTGAATCAGGCAATTCAACAAATCTATATGAAAAAGCAATTTGTTGCATCTTTTATTGCATTTTTGGTTCGTATAACGCTTGCACTGCTTCTTTTGTTTGATTCGCTTGAAAAACTCTCAACACATGTAGTTATTCTGGGTTTGGAACTTGTTGCGACGAGTGTTCGGTTCAAGGAATAAGAATTTACAGATAATGAATCTTTTAGGCAAACAAGGAGTAAATGTCTGAAATTTAGATATTGCCGAATGGTTTGCCTATGGTGAAAACAGTAATTACTTTATAAAATTCTAAAGGTAAAACAAAATATCAGAAAAGAGGTGATGAAATTGAAACAGGTTCGTGTGGCACGGAATGGATATATTTTATTATCGATTATTTTTTACATCATTGGAATTGTTTATATGGTGGTGCCGTCCATTTCGCCTACAATGCTTTGCATAATTGGTGGAGTTATCCTGATAATTTACGGCATTGTCAAAATTTTAGGATATTTTTCAGATGACCGATACTGTCTGGCATTTCAATACGATCTTGCGTGTGGGTTACTTCTGATAGCACTTGGAATTATTATTTTGGCATGCAACCTACGCATTTATCAGCATTTATCCTCTGGACTGGGGTTGTTAATTCTGTTGGATGCACTGTTAAAAATACAAATTTCCAAAGATGCGCAAAAGTTCGGTTTGAAAACATGGAAACGAATATTGATATGCAGCATTATAGCAGGTGTCCTGGGAGTTTTGATTATTGTAAATCCGTTTTCGAGCATCAGAGTTACACATATTATAGGAGGATGTGGATTGCTGGCAGAAGGATTTATGAATCATCTGATGGTCAGAGAAACAATCAATATAATGAATGGAAACTCATCGCCATATAAAAATGAGAATGAATAGATGAATAAAAAACAAAGGAGGAAACATCATGGATGTATCAACAACAATCAAAAAATTTGGTCTGGAGCAGGCATTTAAGTATCTTTACAAAGACCCGGATAAAAACCTTCTCAAGGTAATGGACTGGGCGGATAAATTTGCAGGGGAGGACTTTGTACCCCAACGAAAAGTTATCCGTGAGGTAATAAGCAACCCTGAACATCCGTATTATGGCTATGTTCAACATATTGTAAATGATATTGAACCGAATGTCATGAAGACAATAGCAGTAAATTTCTTTATTAATGCATCTTTAATTGGATGGCCAAAACAGGAAGAGTGCCGCAAGAAATATGGATGCAATATCCCATGGGCAATTCTTCTGGATCCGACCAGTGCATGTAATTTACATTGTACAGGCTGCTGGGCTGCGGAGTATGGAAATAAGCTGAACCTTACATATGATGAGATTGATAACATTATACAGCAGGGCAAAGAGCTTGGTGTTTATATGTATATTTATACGGGCGGAGAACCTTTGGTACGTAAAAATGATCTGATACGCTTATGCGAAAAACATAATGACTGTGTATTCTTATGCTTTACCAATGGTACTTTGATTGATGAGGCATTTGCAGATGAAATGCTTCGGGTTGGAAATTTTGTACCGGCTATTTCTTTGGAAGGTTTTGAAGCAGCTACAGATTTGCGGCGTGGAGAAGGAGTATTCAAAAAGGCAACACAGGCTATGGCACTATTAAGGGAAAAGAAACTGCTTTATGGTATATCTGCTTGCTATACCAGCGCGAATTTTGAATCTATTACTTCGGAGGAGTTTTTTGACAGCTTGATTGAGATGGGAGCATATTTCATCTGGTATTTCCACTATATGCCTGTTGGAAATGATGCTTCACCTGATTTAATGCCAACACCTGAGCAACGTACAGAGACTTATCATCGTATCCGCCAATATCGTGCAACAAAGCCACTGTTTGCAATGGATTTTCAAAACGATGCAGAATATGTAGGTGGCTGTATTGCCGGAGGACATCGGTATTTTCACATTAACGCAAATGGAGATATTGATCCATGTGTTTTTGTACATTATTCAGATTCCAATATCAGGGAGAAAACCATTTTGGAGGCATTGCAGTCACCGATGATGATGGCTTATCATGATGGACAGCCTTTTAATGAAAATATGCTGCGTCCATGCCCGATGCTGGAAAATCCAGAAAAATTAAGGAAAATGGTTGCAGGAACAGATGCACATTCCACAGATCTCCAGTCTCCGGAAACGGTGGAGCATTTGTGTGCAAAATGTGATAAATATGCAGAGCATTGGAAGCCTGTTGCAGAGGAATTGTGGAAGGAAAGCAGTAAGAAAAAAACAGAGGAATAGTCATTGTTTATTCCTGCTGGTGTTCCAGCGGTTGTTGGGATTGAAACACCGGCAGGATTTTTTACAAATAAGGAGAAGATATATGAAAACTGCAGTAGTAACAGACAGTAACAGTGGAATATTTGTGGAAGAGGGACGTAAACTAGGCGTTCATGTTGTCCCAATGCCGGTAATAATAGAAGGAGAGACATATTATGAGGGAATGAATCTGACTCATGAAGCATTTTATCAAATGCTTTCAGAGCATAAAGAAGTTTCCACTTCTCAGTCAACTCCGGGCGATGTCATGGATGTTTGGGAAGATTTATTGGCTGCCGGATATGAGGAAATTTTATATATACCTATGTCAAGTGGGCTGAGCAGTTCCTGCCAGACCGCAAGAATGCTGGCAAAGGAATATGGCAGTAAGGTTCATGTGGTGGACAATCACCGAATTTCCGTGACACAGAGACATTCTGTTCAGGATGCACTGGCACTGGCAGAAAAGGGGTATTGCGCAAAGGATATAAAGGAAATTTTGGAAAAAAATGCCTATGAATCTATTATTTATGTTGGAGTGGAAACGCTGGAATACCTAAAAAAAGGTGGGCGTGTGACTCCCGCAGGTGCAGCTATGGGTTCTCTGTTAAATATAAAGCCGCTTTTGATTATTGAAGGGGAGCGCCTGGATGCCTTTGCTAAGGTACGGGGAACCAGAAACTGCAAAAGAAGACTGCTTGAGGAAATGAAGAAAAGTGCAGATGAATTTCACGAGAGCGGTGCAGAAATACGTGTTGGAGTTGCAGGAAGCTTTGGTGACAGCAAGCAGGATCAGGAATGGATGGACATGGCAAGTGAGGTATTCGCAGGGGAAGAAATAAATTATGATCCTTTGACATTCAGTATTGG
>JBJEJE010000070.1:0-14959 GCA_051877755.1 Lachnospiraceae bacterium
CTCCTCCTAGCAGTCACATTCCGGCATTAATATTCTAAGATAATGATTTGCTTCCCGAAGCACGTGGTCAGCAAGCAAAGGAAGAATCAGGGACGAGATTTTACAATCCGTAATTCCTTCCGCTCCCGCAGCTTTGAAATCTCTGTATTTCAAGGTCTCTTCAAATGTCTTTCTTGTCATTTCGTCCATGGTTTTGCAGTCCTTTGTTCTCGCCTGTTCCAATAACTCTTTATAATCCTTTGCAAATCCGTCTGCAGTTTGAATCAGTTCCTCCTCGGAAGGATCCAGCAGCCCTCTTATAAACAGAGCATGTTCCATCATAATCTGGTTCCAGAAGCTTTCCATTGCTTTCTGACAGACCTCTGATAATTCTCCGCATTCATTTAATTCTTCAATGGTAGCATAATATAATTTTGCTTCCCGGATGATGTGTTCAATTAACAGCGGATAATTTACGGTAAAGAGCTGGCAGCTGTCCACATCATTTAATATATTCTGTTTCAAATCAATTAAACCACTAATTAATGCAAGTGCTTCATTGTTTAATTCCTGTACTGTTCGTGCCATATGCATATTCTCCTTACAAAAGAACCCTGACCGCAGCCGATGTTCCGCCTCTGTAATGGAACTGTCAATTGGTATTCCTGTCAGGCGGCTTGTTTGCCGTTCCGCCTTTCCTGTGAATTCTGTTACTACTTCACCTGAAGCAAGCACATTTTCATCCAATATACCGTTACTTACCCTCACAACTCTTCTTAAAAATTGTTCCCATCTTCTCCGATACCAGTCAGCCTGATTCTTATATCTGTTTCCCGGCGGCTGAAAACCTGCCTGCAAAAACAGGGAATGTTCTTTCATAATTCTTCCGAAGAATAAATGTGTTTCCAGTGACGCTGTTACATAATTTGACATAGATTCACCCATTTAGTATTATACTAAAATCCTATTTGACCTCCATATACTATATGCCGCGTTTGTAATAACCGTCCCTCATTTTCAACAATATTTTTTTCTCCAGCCTGCTTACCTGTACCTGGGAAATCCCAATTTCTTTCGCAATCTCCGTCTGTGTCTTATTCTCAAAATACCGAAGTTTTATAATTTTTTCTTCTTTTTCTTCCAAATCTGCCATCAGTCCCTCCACTACCATATGATCAAGTAATGCCTCATTTTCATCCTCCACATCTGCAATTTTGTCAATTAAATATACCTCGTTTCCATCATTCTGATATATGGTCTTATGAATGGACTCAACCTCCACATTTGCCTCTAAGGAAGCCACAATTTCCTCCACATCAATTTCCAACAGTTGGGAAAGCTCCTCTACTTTTGGTTCTACTCCCGTCTGGTTCATAATCTCCTCTCTAACTTTTTTTACTTTATATGCTGTTTCTTTTAGAGTCCTGCTTACTTTAATGATTCCGTCATCCCGGAGAAATCTTTTTATCTCTCCGCTTATCATGGGAACGGCATAAGTGGAAAATTTCACATCATATGACAGATCAAATTTATCAATACATTTCATCAATCCAATGCAGCCAATCTGATATAAATCCTCCAAATCATGTCCACGCCCCATAAATCTTCTGGCAACTGACCATACCAATCCCAGATTTTCAGTAACGAGCTGTTCTTTTGCGTCCTGGTTACCCTCTTTTGCAAGCTTTAATAATTCTAAAGTCTTGTCCATGACGCCTCCTGCTATTTCCTTTCATTGTCAGATTTTTCTTCTATATCCCCGTTCCTGCTGTTCATTGCAGTTTCCTTTCCAATTACTTTTCGCATAGTAACTGTTGTTCCCTTTCCAACCTCGGATTCCACAAAAAGCTCATCCATAAATGCCTCCATAAATGCAAAACCCATACCAGAACGTTCCAATTCCGGTTTTGATGTATACATTGGTTCCATTGCCTTTTCAATATTTTCAATTCCAACTCCGTAATCCGTCACAATAACTGTTACCGTGTCCTCAACGATATGTGTCTCAATCCTTATCCTTCCGTCTTTATTTTCATACCCATGGATAATCGAATTGGTAACCGCTTCCGACACCGCTGTCTTAATGTCTGCGATTTCCTCTAATGTTGGATTCAATCTCGTTACAAAAGCTGCCACCACTACTCTGGCAAAACTTTCATTTTTTGATACACTGTCAAATTCCACTACCATCTGATTATTAAAATGTTCCATATCGGCTCCCCTTTTCTTTTATTTTTTTGTTATCCATCCTATTCTTACATCCTCAATTTTCAATATTAACTACAGTTAATTTCACAAACCAGAAATTTATTCTTTATGATATTTTTCCTCTATATCTTCCAAAGCCAGTTCCACACTTTTTTCTCTTTTTGCAACACGATACAGACCGGATATCTCTAATATTCTGGCAATCTTATCATTAATGCCCACGATATAGACATCTCCCCGCAGATACCTTACTTCCCTGTATCTTCCCATCACCAGTCCAATACCTGAACTGTCCATAAAATACGTATTTTGATAATCAAATATTACATCCCTTATCTTTTTACAAGTAAACAGTTTATCAGTCTTTTCCCTGATGATTCCTGCTGTATGATGGTCTAATTCCTCTGGCAGCCTAAGAACCAGTGTCTCTCCTTTGACTTCATATAAATCTTTTTCTTTCATAAATCATCCCTTCACTTTCCTTTTCTACTTATTTACTTTATTCTGTTGCAAGACAGCAAAAAAGAAACAGCTTGTTTCATTTTATGAAATAAGCTGTTTCTTCTTTCGTACTTCAAATTATATAATTTTATCTGCGGTTAAATTTATCTACTCTGAAAGATAGTCAGATATCTCTTCCATATGACTACTTTCAGGATAGTTGTCCCTTAAACTTGTAAAAGCTGCTTTAGCTTTTTCCTCATCCTGATTGCCAAGATATGCTTTCCCTAAATAATAATAAGCATCTTCACCTTCCTGAATCTGCAATGCCACATTACACATATTAATTGCTCTTTCAAAATCATTCTCGCTAATAGCCTTTGCAGCCTCCGAGCACAATGTTTCATATGCAGTATTCGGAATATTATCTTTGATTACCTGAAAGGATTCTTTCGAATCCTTCTCTGCATTCTTTTCCTCTGAACTTGCCTTTTCCTTCTCTGCAATCTGTTTTTCCAAATCGCTGACCTGACTTTCCAGATCTGCAATTTCAACATTTTTCTTAGAAATCTCCTCACTATATGATAATTGCAAATCCCGGTTCTCCTGTTTGGAAGAATTCAGTTTGGTCGGCAATATCAACAACCAGAATGCTAAAATACCCAGAATCAAACCAACCGAAACATAAATCAGATTAAACTTGCTATGATTGATCTCCTTATAGGAACCAACTGACAAATCCGGATTATCTATATCTTCCAAACCCTTTTCAACAAAAGTTTCCAAATCTGATTTATACTGATCCTCATCTGAATAGGCAGAATCTACATCGATTCGTACGCTGCTCTCTTTCATACCAATGATATCTCTCGGAGCAACTCCCATTTCAGATAGATACTTCACTGCCAGCGTATTATTCTTATCAATCCGCAGGACTCGTTTTAATGCTTTCTTTGCCTTGTCCGGATTCCCATTATCAAGATAAAGAAGAGCCAACAGTAAATATCCCTTCACAAAATGTGGATAATTGGATAAAATCCTCTTCAACTGAATAAATGCCAAATCCTTTGTACCCTGCTTCGCATACATTAATGCCTGATTAAACTGCTTTGCAAGCTGGTTGGCTTCTTCTAATTTCACCGGATCTGATTGTACTTCTCTTATGTACCGCCCGGCAATATTTCCTTCCGGAAGGTAATTACTGCTAATTACCCATTGTGTTAATCCTAATACTGTCTCACCCATCTCATAATAAATGAGTCCTAACAGATTCCTTGCGTTGATATTCTGCTTATTATACTTCAACGCCAAATTCAATGCATCAATTGCACCGGTAAGATCTCTGACACTCGCTCTGTCCAGTCCTAAATTATAGTAATAGTTTGATGTATTATAGGCCTTTGCCAACAGCTTATAGTTCATTCCACATTCGCTGCAGTGTCCGTTCTCCAATACAGGTGCTCCACAATTCAAACACTCCATATTCTTCACCGCCTATTTGTCCTGTTTACTATTAAACTGTTGTAACATTTCCTCTAATACATCTGTAATATCTTTCACATCGTTCTTATATATAGCATCCTCAGCCTGAGATACCTCAAGACAAGGCTTAAACTTTCTAACCTCTTCGTCAAAATTAATCATAATCTATACTCCTAAATCCAGCAAGTTTCCCACCAGATACAAAGAGCCTACACAAAATAAATACTGATCCTCAACATGGCTTTTTCCGTAGGAAAAGCCGGCTTCTATATCATCAAAGGTGGTAATCTTACTACCCGAAAAACGTCTAAATGCTTCTTCTACCGTCTCCAATTCAGCTGAGCGGCTCCCCTTATACTGCACAAGAATAATCTCGTTAAAGGAAATCCTGCAAAGCCGTTCAATCATATGCTCGTAATCCTTGTCTTTTGAAACGGCAAATAATAAAATCTTCTGTTCATCCGGGAACAGCACCTCAAGTGTGTGGCAGAATGCCTCAATTGCTTCCTCATTATGAGCACCATCTATGTATATATGCTCTGCAATACATTCCATCCTGCCTGTCCAGACCATCTCATACAAACCAGTCCGGATATAATCTATATCTTTATCTGTCAAACTGCAATCCATTGTATCATCTATTAATACTGCCGGATTACAGAATATACTCCTATCTCTTGTCAATAGCTCAAACGCCTTCACCGCTAACATTGCATTCTCTATCTGGTAAAGTGCCGTTTTCCTAATCTTCAAGCTATCATATCTATAATAACCACTCTCGAATGAAAAATCAATGGTTTTTTCTGTTATTTTCAATAAATTATATTGATTTTTTTCGACAATGTGCAGATTTGTTTCCATTTTTTGGGAATGACTGGAAATTATTTCCGTTGCAGCATCTTTACGGTCAAAAAAAAGCACTGGTACCCCCTGTTTTATAATACCTGCTTTCTCCTGTGCAATCTCTTCAATGGTATTGCCCAAAAACTGCATATGATCCAGTCCGACAGAGGTGATAATACAAAGAACAGGCTGCACTACATTGGTTGCGTCCAGCCTTCCACCCATTCCTGCTTCAAAAATGGCATAGTCCACTTTTTGTTTTTGAAAGTAAAGTGCTCCCATCAAAAATACCAATTCAAAAAAAGACGGGTGGGAAATCCCTTTATTTTTTGCAAGCTCCACATATTCCATTGTCTCTTCGAACACCGTCACAAATTCCGCATCCGTTATAATCTGCTCATTTATGCGGATGCGTTCATTTATTCTGACTAAATGCGGAGAGGTGAATACACCAACCTTCTTTCCTGTCTGCCTTAAAATGGATGCCAAAAAAGAGCAGGTAGAACCCTTTCCGTTCGTACCTGCCACATGGATAACCGGATAACTTCTCTCCGGATGTCCCATGAGTTCTAATATCCTGTTCAGATTATCCGTCCCCAGTTTCGAAGCAAATAAAGGAACCGATAAAATATAATCTACACATTCCTGATACGTCATGTCTCTTCCTGCTCTTTTCTCTTATTTCCCTGCTTTTATTCTGCTGTCTGCCCAGATTCTACAAACAACCTTGTCTTTATTTATTAAAACCCGTTAAAATTAACGATTATCAATCTTCTCCGGATACAAATCATGGTTTGCAAGGCGGTTCCATGCCACCTCTTCCCATTTTGTTCCAGGTCTGCCATAGTTACAGTAAGGATCAATGGATATTCCACCTCTTGGTGTAAATTTGCCCCAGACCTCGATATACTTAGGCTCCATCAACTTAATCAGATCCTTCATGATGATATTCACACAGTCCTCGTGAAAATCCCCGTGGTTACGGAAGCTGAACAAGTAAAGTTTCAAAGACTTTGACTCCACCATAATCTTGTCCGGTACATAGGATATATAAATGGTGGCAAAATCCGGCTGTCCCGTAATCGGACAAAGGGATGTGAACTCAGGACAATTGAACTTTACAAAATAATCATTATCCGGATGCTTATTCAAAAATGTCTCCAGTATCTCCGGTGCATAGTCCTGTGGATATTTCGTACCCTGGTTGCCCAGTAATGTTACACCTTCTAATTCTTCCTGTTCTCTGCCACTCATTGTATTACTCCTTTTCTGTTAATTATAATAACCGCCTGCAAGCAGTCAATGGTTTCCTACTGATATCTCAACTCTGCCTGATACGAATGCTCACCTCAAAACCTTCGGTTTTTCGGTGTTCGTTGCACTCATATAACTTTCGAAGAAACCTTTTGCCTGCAAGCAGTCAAAAGGTTTCTTATGAAAGTTGCATTCGTACTTATACGTTCATTATATCGTATATACTGGAAACTTTCAAATTATTTATCCTGCTTTTATACAACATATGCTTTCCACATAAGTTTCCTCCACTTCTGCAAAAGCCAAAACCATTATTTATCTTCGGTTAATATTTATCATCTTTTCACAATTAATACATAGCATATCACCCCAGCACCAAAACATTTTCAGACAATGCAATATATATAACTCACGCTTATCATCTCCATTTTTTCCTTTTTATCCGCAGTTAATTTTTATTTTTCAAATATGCATATTTTTGTATTTTTTGTTGTGTTCTTTACTATCTGTTTCATATTTTTTTCAGAAACAGCAATGCATCCCATTGTATATTTTCTTCCACCACCTACACAATGTAAGAAAATTGCTGAACCTTTTAAATATGTACATTTCTTATTGTAATCCAAGGCAAGTGCATAATTATACCAAGGATCATAACTAATTAAATGCTCTCCGCTCATTTGTGTACGCCCTAGTGTTCTAACATCAACAAATGTATTATATGTGGCTTTCTCCGTAGACCAATAATGATATTTATTCAATTTTGTATAAGATATGCCTGCCGTTCCGGGAGATTTTCTGCGTCCAAATGCCATTGTAATATTGTAAATCCCCGTAGGAGTTTTACGATCACCTTGTATCTTTTTATTTAATCCATTTTGTCCTACATATGCTTTGCATGACACAATCTTTTTCCATTGTTTTTCATATACATAATTTGTGTTTTCCAACTGATCTTCAGCTCCATCTGTTTCCGTATTCTCGGAAGAAATTGAAATCTCTTTTACTACTTTTTCCCACATTTCCACCGTCGCATTACTTCCGCCCTTATATTTAACGAAAATTAATCTATTTGTTTGAGAATCCAGGTAATCTTCTTTTATTTTTGTCCATCTTGTTTTATCATATTTCTTTTCACTGTAATCTATAGCAGAAGCCTTAATATAAAATATATTACATAACATCAAACAACACACTAACACAAATACAACTTTTTTCCTGCATCGCACCAGTATCCAATTGGAATCATGAAAGGGAGCACCCTGATAAGTACTTTCAAAAGATAATCCGTATTGCAAAACTTCTTCTCTGGTTACCATTCTCTTTTCCACAGACATCACACCACCTCCGAAAAAACTCTTTAGATCCATGGTAATTCTATCCCACAATATGAATCTACAACACCGCAATCTCCTTCCCCAGAACAAAGGAATAGATATAGGACTCTGCCACTTTAAGTCCCGTCAGCTGCTCTAACGTATCCTTATAGTAGCGAAGCTGTGTCTGATAACGTTTCACGAGAAGCTCCTCCTGTCCTTCCTTCACATAATCCGTCTTATAGTCCAAAAGAATCAGCTTATCACCTTCTTTAAAATAAGCATCAATAATACCCTGTACCACAATCGGTGTAGATTTACTTTGTCCACTCAAATTGCTCTCCGCAAAAGTCCGTTGTCCCGTAAGACGCTCTGCAGGCACTCCCACAACAAATTGTTTCTCTTTATAAAGATTTCCCTGCTTTGCCGCCTCACGCATCCTTCTTCCAAGATCAGACGTTACAAATGCATATACCTTATCCACTGTAATAAAGCTCTTTGTTTCCTCCGGCAGTCGTCCTGTCTTCCACATTTCTTCTAAAGCTGCCTGCACCTGTTCCTTTGTAGCAACCTCTGCATTGGAAAGCAGCTCCATCATCTTGTGCACCCATGTACCCTTTGCCGCAGCATCCATCGGCTGTTCTCCTGCTATGAATTGCGGCACAGGCGGGTTATATTCTTCTTTCCGTACTACAGGATGTTCCACAACATCAGAAGGCTCATAATCCGTCTCATACATCCGCTTAATCTCCGTCACAGATAACTTTGACTTCTGCTTTGTCCATGTCTCATCTGCATAGTTCCAGGAAAGCCGGTTTTCTATCTGTTCCACATATTGTGCCGGAGCTTTTGCGAGTTCCTCCATCCTATTTCCCCGGTTCATCTGTTTTTGCATACCTGACTGAACATGATGTACCAAAAGACTTCGAAAATCATACACCTCAACCTGCAACCGGATTGCCGGTTCTTTTATCAAAACCGCCAGGTTGTATTCTGCTGAAAGAATATTGTCTGATTTCTTATCCATACGTTTCCTCACCTGCTGCATGGCAGCATGAAATGCTTCATTACGGATAAAAGACATCACAATCAGATCCAGATAATTTCTGGCTGTATGCACCACTGCATAAGACAATTTCTGTTCTTTGCGTTCTGCCACAGATTCATATTTCTTAATTAGTGCCGTTACATCCGGCGTAACCCCTGTCAGAATCAGTTTCTCTTTTGCCCTGGTTAAACCTACATAGAAAATCCGAAGTTCCTCCGCGATACTTTCCGTTACCATCAGGGAAGCAAAAGCTTTTCTGGAAAATGTGTCATTTCCGCACCGTCTTTTGGTGTCCACATATTTGGCACCTATATAATAGTCCGAATGGACAATAAGTGGTGTTTTGGTATCCATAAGGTTAAAATTCTTACCGGTTCCGGACAGAAATACTACAGGAAATTCCAAACCTTTACTCTTATGAATACTCATTATACGCACAACATCCTCACTGCTTTTCGGTGCAGGGTCTCCACCAAGTGAAATCGCCTTTTTCAAAAGCTTATCAATATACATCAGAAAATCAAACAATGTCTGAAACGCACCGTTCTCAAATCCTCTTGCTTCTTCATAAAACAAATCCAGATTCCGGATTCTTTGTTTTCCTTCCGGCATGGCTTCCACATAGTAATAATATCCTGTCTGATAGTAAACATCGGACAAAAGCTGCCCTATGGTTTTATAGGATTTCTCATCCTGCAGATTATCAATCAAAGTTACAAAAGCTGCACACTTCGGGCATATTTTCTCGACGATCCGTTTTCTATATTCTGTATCTTCATCTGATTCCCCGTTTGTTTCTTTATACGCAGCAAGTCTTTTTATGACTGTATACAGATAAGTCTGTCCTTCTGTCTTCTTATCTCTGCCATTCTTTTTTTCTCCCTGATTTCCTTCTTCCTTTCTCTTCTTATCCATATATCGTTTTACCAGTGCCAACAGTGCCAGTTCATCATTAGAAAATCCTGCAAAATAACTTCTTAAGACTGCTGCCATTTCCACATCATTATGGGGATTATCAATTACCCGTAACAAACTTAAAATGAGCTGAATCTCGGTTGTATCATAATATCCATTTTCATTCTGCACCTTTACCGGAATGTTATAACTCATTAACACCTCCGAAAAGATCTGTTGAAAACTTGCCGGTGCACGAAACAAAATGACGATATCCCGAAGGCGTACATCCCGGAGCACTTCTATCTCTTCCCCGGTATCCTCATTGATTTCTTTAGCTGTCACCTGGTATGGTTTGCTGCCGTCTCTTCCAAGCAGCGACTGAATCCGCCTTGCCACAATGGAAGCCTCTAACTCCATCTTTCCAATATCTTCTAAGTTTTGATCCAGATTCTCTTCCTTTTCACTGGTCATCTCTTCGTCACCACGGCTTAAGAAATCAAAATCTTTACTCTCCCCTAAAAGAAGTTCCACACTGTCATCCGAAACAGCCGGAAACTCCATTCCGGAAACCAGCGCCTCCTCATCCGTATATTCGATACCGCCAAGGTCTTCCCCCATAATCTGGTAAAATATATAGTTGATTGTCTCTAACACATTTCCACGGCTTCGGAAATTATTCTTAAGCAGCAGTTTACGGCAGTCTGCTCCTTCTTTCACATCATAGGTATGATATTTCTCCATAAAAAGGTCAGGCCGTGCCATACGGAAACTGTATATGCTCTGCTTCACATCTCCAACCATGAAAATATTATATTTACCCTGATATATGGTGGATACACATTTTAAAATTGCCTCCTGAAGATAATTACTGTCCTGATACTCATCAATCAGAATTTCCTTAAAATCTTCAGCCATCTCTTTACCAATCTCACTTGGCACAGGTTCACCATTTTCGTCATATTCTTTGCAAAGAATCTGCAATGCAAAATGTTCCACATCACTGAATTCCAAAATGCCCTTACCAAGCTTTGCCTCTAAATACTGCTGGCGGAAACACGCTGTTATATCCAATAATGCTGACAACATAGATTCCTGTTTCTGAAACTGCTCCAACACATTCTCAAAAGGCAGTGAAAATGCTGACAAAAGGGTATTGATCTGTTTCTTATACTCATCCCTAGCCTTCTTAACATTCTCAGCTATATCCTCATCATATTCACCTTTCTTCCCTCTTCCAATATTCGCAAATTTGCACTGTGTCAGATCATGAAACTGGGAATAAGTTCTTGCAGCAATCAAGTCATCCACCATCATGATATCCGATAGCAATGCCTTTTCCATATAAAATGGTCCGTCAATGTCTCGCACTTTATCCAAGGCTTTTAATATCTTATCCTTGATTCCCTGTGCCGTACCATGTATTTCATCAAAATACTGTTGTACAAAAGAAAGGGAAACAAAATCCTCCTCAGACTCAATATGCAGATTCCTCTTTGCCTGACAAATCCACTCTTCCGGACGGGGATAGCTGGAACAAATCGTATAGATTTTCAAAATATAATCTTCTATCTTTTCATCATTTTTATCAGCAGAAAATGCATCTGAAAATTCAACAAAATCTGCATTATTCTTATAAAAAGATTCTATCACAGTCTCTAACACATCTTCCCTTAAAAGCCCCAATTCACCGGCTTCTCCCACACGGATTCCCGGATCAATTCCAAGAATGTGAAAATGCTCTTTTACCACCTGATAGCAAAAACTGTCTATAGTTAAAATATTGGCTTTACTAATATAATTCAGTTGCCGGATATAATGTTCATTCGCTGGCTCTTTTTCTAACATTTTCTCAATAGCTGCCGCAATCTTATCCCGCATCTGTGCCGCTGCTGCCTTTGTAAAAGTAACCACTAACAGTTCATCAATGTCCATAGGGTCGTCCTTATCACAAATCATCTGAATAATACGCTCCACCAATACTGCCGTCTTACCGGAACCAGCCGCCGCTGATACCAGTAAATTACAGTATCTTGAATCGATTACCTTTTGCTGATCTGATGTCCACTTCATGCATTTTCACCTCCTTCTTTCATCAAATTGTCCTTTTTTAAATCTTCCTTTTTACAAATCAGAGACTTTGCTTCCTGTTTTTCCAGTTTAGAACCAATCCGGTATGCATTGCCTCCAACTCCCGGTTCAAAACGACATACACTTTTATAATCACAGAAATTGCACGGAGAATTCAATTCTCCTTTTTCCGGATTCATGGAAATTTGTCCATGGATAATATCTTCACCAATATCTATCATTTTCTCCCGGACAAACTGGGATATCTGATACAATTCTTCCGTTGTTACCAGCGTGGTATTTCTGGAATCCAGTTCTCCGTCTTTCTTATAACGCACCGGTGTAACCAGACCAGTTTTTCCATCCATCAGTTCAAGACTTTCTTCCTCATCATTTACCAGACCGGAAAGCCTGCTTCCTGCAATCCGTTCCTGCTCAATCTTTTCCTCGTCTGTCGCCTCAACAATCGGATCATAGATACGGAAATAGTACATTCCAGTTGGAACAATCTGTTTATCCGGATACTTACGCTTCAGCAGTTCTAACATGACACTCATATAAACAGTAAGCTGCAGCTGTTTTCCTTCATACATCTTGACATAATCAATATCCTTTGCACCGGATTTATAATCAATCACCTTCACATAAACAATATTGTCATTTTCCTTGATATCAACACGGTCTACAATTCCATTTAATTCCATCTGTACTCCCTCGGATAAAGCCATATCAATATAATCAAGGTTATCTTCCGGCGAAAATCGTCTTTCAAAATAAGCCGGTTCCATTCCTCCCTGCTCTAAATGCCTGCAAAGATTACTTATACTTCTCTTTGCAATCCGGATCAGCACATCTAACTGGTGACGATTTCGGTAACTACTGTCAAAGATTGTTTCATTCTCTTCTTTTGCCGCCTGCAAAGTCAGTTGTTCCACTTCTTCATCCATCTGTTGCTTCGTTACAGAAGATAACACAATCTCTCCTGCCTTTACCTTATTAAAAAACCGTTCCATTACGGCATGCAGTATGGTTCCAATATGATTGGATTCAATCTTATATTCTTCCCGCTTAGCAAGTTTTAACCCATATTGAAGGAAAAACTGGTACGCACAGCCAGAATAGGTTTCCAGACGTGATACACTGTGAAGCATATTCTCACCGTAAAGCTTTCTTGCAATCGCTTTATCCAATACACCTGCCTCGTTATTGTAAAAATATCCCTCTAATATACGGGAAATGATAGATGAATCCTGTTCCTGCATAACATGATAAACAGATGCATCTTCTAAGGAATCCTCTGATAACTGTCTTACAAAGTCATCCGTCATTTCCCCCTTCGTGGAAGGCAGAATAGGTTGCATTTCCATTTCTGCCTGTCTCGTATAAAGTGCAGGGAAAATCTGCTGAATTCTGGTCACAAAATAAGATGGCCGCAGTTCCGCTCCCTTTTCATCCGACTGGCGGTATGTAATCACCAGTCTGCATTGTGCCTGTGTCATCTGCAGATACAGATAAAATTGCTGAAGGAACATCTCCTCTTTGCTATCCGGAGCAAGCGTTACATTCATGTCTTTTAACCGTCTGCGGTCTTTGTCTGCAAGAATACCCTTACCGGAAGAATTTCGTGGAAGCAGTCCTTCATTGGCACCTGCAACAAATACCACCTTTACATGATGCAATCTCGTTCTCTCCATATCTCCGATTATAACCTGATCTAAAGTAGATGGTATCACTCCCAGCTGAACATCCGAAATTCCGGTTAATAAGATTTCTATAAAATGGTCCCGGTCAATCTCCTCTTCTCCTAATATGTCCATGGTCTTATCTAACACAGAAACAAACTTTTCATACGCCTGTATATATGCTTTTGCCTCCCGAAGATTCCCTCGTTCCTCCAGCCAGATACTCTTTTCATATAACTGCTCTGCCATCCTATTGGTTGACATAAAATTGTACAGTGCATAGAGATATTCCTTTGCCTTCTCCCTTTTCTTCTGGAAAATTCCTGCAATAGCCTCAAGGGAATCCATAAACTGTTTTCTGGTTTCATTTATTACATGTAACCCCTTTACTCCACCCCGGAAAGGCTGATTCCACCATGTATATCCCTTTACACCGTATTTCAAGGCATAATTCTCCAAATCGTAGATACGGCTCATTTCGATTCCCAAAAAGCCTGTTTTCAGCAGAGAAAATACACTGTCATAGGAAAAATCTGTCCGAAACAATTCCATAACCATTCCTACGAATTCCACAATGGGATTATGGGAAAGTGTTTCACTAAAATCCAGGAAATATGGGATTTGAAGAGTATCCATTGTCCGTTTCCAGACATCACTTTGTTCCTTCAAATCCCCTGTTATAATGGCAAAATCCCTGTAATGACAGCCGTCTTTCATTACATATTCTTTAATCGTTTTTGCAATATACATGGCTTCCTCTCTGCCATCCTTTGCCTGACACAGTAAAATGTTCTCCGGTTCTTCCTCATATACAACCGCCGGAAACCGGAACAACTGCCGCTCAAAATGCAGCAATTCATTATTTTCTTTCAGACGGAAATTCTCTGTCATACCAACATGAGGCAAAATCGCAATCTGATTCTTCTCAGCTAGTTTACATAATCTGTCCACTGACTGTTTGGAAAGTGCAAACAAACCATGTTCGCTATATCCGTTGTTTCCAAAAAGATCCGCATCCATTGTAAAGGAAAAATAGAGATTCCCTCCAAGCTTCATCAGTTCTTCAATCACATCATACTGCACAGGAGTAAATCCGGTAAATCCGTCAAAATAAATCTCTGCCCCCCGTAATAATGCAGATTCCCCAGCTGATTCCTTTAACTGTGAAAGAATCTGTTCCGTCACAATATAAGAATCCTGCATGGCTTCCTGAAATGCATGCAGCAAAAGCTTTAAATCTGATAGTTTGTAATAAAGGCTCTTCTCTGGAGAAAGATCTGCAATCACACCCTCTAAGAGCTCCTCCGTAATCTGATACTGGTAAAACTCAGAAAGCAGAGACTTCACCTCATCCACAAATCCCTGTTTACCAATCATATTCTTATAGTAAGAAAGCTCGCCCTCATGCTCTTTCAAAAGCTTCATCAGCAGCATACTTTTTCCATAATCATCTAAGATATCATTGGTATGCACATTCAATTCGTCAAACACTTTAAATGCCAGACGGGTAAAGCTTACAATCGATACATCCATGGTTCCACCTGACGGATGCATGGTAACCATATCCTGCTCTGCCGCCATATTGGACTGCTCTGGCAGCATGAAAATAATTGGAGCATGCTGCTCTTTCATAGACTCCTTTATCATCTTATCATATATGTAATTGGTCTTGCCGGTGCCGCTGGCACCCAAAATAAACTGTATCGCCATATACATTTCCTTTCCTTAAATCCCTGTTTCGT
>JBJEJE010000071.1:0-10508 GCA_051877755.1 Lachnospiraceae bacterium
GTATCTTCCGATCCCACGGCACATATTCTTCCTGAAGCTCAGTCTCACTGCTTTGTCTATGACCTTCTACTTCTTTTCCGATTCCAATACCTGCCATCAGACTTACTACGCATACTGTGATAATTATTCCAATGTTCTTCATACTGCCTCCACAATTTAGAATTAGTCAATCAACTCTATTAGCGTTAGTATAGCAGATATAAAAATGTATTTCATCATATAATACATGAATTCCGAATATTCACGCACTATATTGCATCTTCAGATTTTAAAAAATCCACTCCAAACGCAGACTATTTTCTCGCCTCTTCAATCATCACTTCCAAAACACGAAGAATCTTGTTTCGCTCCTTTACCGGCAAATGTTTCATCTTTTCTTCCAATTGCGTACATCTCGTTTTTGTGCCTACTTCCAGAACATCCATCAGGATTTCATCTGCTGATACATTCAACGCATTAATAATCCTTACAAATGTATCCAGCCTTGGCGTCTTCACATCCCGCTCTATGGCACTTAAATAATTACAACTCAAATCAACCATCTCTGCCAGCTGTTCCTGCTTCAGTCCGGCAGCTTCCCTGCTCTTTTGAATCCTTTTCCCTATCCCTTGCATATTATGTTCTCCTAATCACACTAATTCTTACGGCGTTACAATCGTACTTTTAGTATATTTGCCAAGGATTTTTCTATACAGTATCTGGTAGAGTTTCACCAACTCTAATAGTGTTGAATTAATGCACTTTTGATGTCATGGCACAGTTATGGCTCTTCCACGACCTAAACTGGCACGGTTCTGCGATTTACATGTAAATATACACATGCTAAAATTGGTATTGTCAAAATTATATGCAGGAATTGCGCAGCGGTACCGGAGTCATTGCCTCTCCCTTTTGGTACTGGCTGCGTTTTTTCTTGCAGGAGGTGAATCGGCTTTACAATTTTATACTGTATTTGCATCAGGCAGCCTGTATTGACCAGGCTGCTTTTTTGCTGCCGGATAAACTGGCATGAGGCACTAAGAAACTATAAGCATCGGGGCAGGGTGGATATTCCATACTGCCCTTTTCATATGAAGGAGGTTTAACTTACGTGAAAAAACACACAGTCAAAGAAAACCCGCCGAATGAAAAGCGTCGTCCTGACTACATGCGAATTATTTACACAGCATCCCTGCTGCTCACGCTTCTGGCATGCAATATCCAGCCGGTCTTGGCAGCTAACATGTGGGACAAAGCAAATGAGATCATGAAAGATGTCTACAACCAGATCATCCTGATTTCTACCATCGCTGCTGTTGTAACGGCATCTGTGGCTCTTTTAATGATGAACTTTTCCAAATCAGGAAAGACCGTGGATGAATCCCGTGCATGGCTCAAGCGTATCGTCATCACCTGGGCAATCTTAAACGGTCTTGGCTTCATCATGGCTTACATTACACCGTTCTTTGCCGGAGGTAAATGGAATGGCTAAGCCAGGAAAGGGGGTGCCTAAATGGGAATCTTAGATGGAATTGTAGAATGGATTGCAGAGCAAGTCATGAACATTCTGGATCTTATTACCACTTCAGTCTTAGGTGCTCTGGGTTGCTCTATGGATACCTTTTTAAGATATTTCCCCGCAGCCGAGAGCATGTATCAGGTATTTCTGGCTCTGGCCATCGGTCTGATCCTACTGAACTGGGTCTGGCAGTTATTTAAGAATTACTTTGCTGGTGCCGGAATTGAGGCTGAAGATCCACTGAAATTATCCATGCGCTCTTTCATCTTCCTGTTCCTTACTTTCTATGCAAAAGATATCGTAGATCTTTTACTTGACATTGCAGGAACACCATATAGCTGGATACTGACAGAAGATCTGCCTCCGCTAAAATTCGCAGACTTTAACTCCGTTATCACAGTTATCCTCGGTGTCTGTGCCAATGGAGCTGTTGCGATTACTGCACTGATCCTGGTACTGATTCTGGCATGGAATTACATCAAACTGCTGTTTGAAGCGGCAGAGCGTTACATTCTTCTCGGCGTTCTCGTCTATACAGCCCCAGTCGCTTTCGCAACGGGCTCTTCTCAGGCAACCGGTAATATTTTCAAGAGTTGGTGTCGGATGCTTGGGGGACAATTTTTCCTGCTGCTGATGAACGCCTGGTGTCTACGGCTCTTTACTTCAATGGTCGGAACCTTCCTTGCCAACCCATTATCTCTCTAATGTGAGATACACAATAACTTGAAATTCAACACCAATACAAAACAAAGAAAGGAAATTCAAATATGAAAAAAGTGAAAAAATTAATCGTAATGTCCTTAGCAACAACCATGCTGCTTGGTTCTACCCTTACGGCACATGCAGCAACACCACAATATAAACCGTTATCAGAATACGGATATACCGGTGTTCCAAATATTACTGTAAAGCTGCCTGACAGTTACCAAACTGGAATATCTAACGCAGTAGAAGATGCTGTGAAAGACTTAGATATTAAGCTTCTGAATACCCCGACAATCACCAGAGCTACATATATACACAGCAATGTATTCTATTCAAAAAGTAGATTGAATATCCAGTGGAATGCTGTAGATGATGCAACATCATACGAGATTAAGATTACAAAAGCAGATGGAACGGAACACGTATACACTACAACAAATAATTATCTGACTGTAAATCAAGGGGCAGATGAGTTTGTAACAGGCTGCTTAAAACAGAAGGTAGGAACGAACTGGGAATCTGCAACCGTGGCAGTTCGTGCAGTTAAAGATAATGGCAGCGTCTACAGTTTATGGTCTGAAAAAGCAGCAATATCCTGTAATGCAATCCATTAAGCAACGAATCCCCATTTATCGTCCCAATGGTAACCTTACTTTTTAGGAGGAACACATGAAACATAAGAGAAATATTATTTTATTGCTGACACTTACTGCCTGCATGGTCATACTCTGTTCCTTCCCGGTCTTCGCGGCAGAACTTACGGAAGCAGAAGTGGAACAGGCAGTGGCAAACCAGGGAAAGGAAGCCGTTACCGGTAATATATTCATCTGGTTTCTCTGCGCCATCGCATTTTTAAAAGTCAGCCAAAAGATTGATTCTTTCATGGCAAGCCTCGGCATTAATGTAGGAAACACTGGCGGGAACATGATGGCAGAGCTTTTAATCGCCGGAAGGAGTCTGGCAAGTTCCATGCATTTACGTGGCGGCGGTAGTGGCGGTTACCGAGCCCCCTCTTCTCCAGGTGATGCTGCTGTCGGTGGAAGCTTCCTGTCAGGTGGACTGGCCGGAGCTGTCGGAAGGCAGGTGGAACGTAGCGCAGTCAATACAGCAACTGGCTATACAGAACATTCCAGCATCGGCAGTGTCATGTATCATTCTTCCTTAAATAAAGGCGGAGACTTTGCCAACAATGTGATCAGCCGCATTGCACAAGGTAACTACAATCAGGTCGGTTCCATTAAAGGAGCAGATGCAGAAAAGGCTTATATTTCTTATATGGGCATGAAAGTAGATTCCACACACCCTGTACCCAATTATTCCAATATGGAAATCGGAGGTGGACGGATCACTGGAACGGAATCTACCGAATCAGGTTCCAGAGAGTTTGCTCTCTATCATGCAGACCAATATATGGCACCCTCACAGGGTACATATGAAACTGTGCAGTCTGTAGACGGTGCTACATGGTACAAGCAATATGCACAGGATGCCGTAACTAAAACCCCTTATGATGCAGGCGGTGGAAAAGTTGCCTACCATGAATCCATCGACCAGAAACTGCCCCCGACACCTCCAAGAAAGGATCGAATTTAATTGGCAGATCATCAGACCGGTTTGAATGAAGCAGTTCGGGTAGGCAGAGCTGCAGCTTCTATTTCAGGTGCTGTAAAAGGTGCCACAGCCGGTCCCTTTGGAGCCGTCATTGGTGCTGCAATTCAGAACCGGGAAACTTTTAAAAAGGCAGTGGCTGGAATTGTTTCTCTACTTTTAATTCCAGTATTATTCATAGTCATGCTTCCGGGACTTGTCTTCGGAAATCTCTCCGAAAATACCGGAGCACTTACCAGTAACAGCAGGATCAATGAAAATATACGTGCTGCCAATGAAGCCATTGTAGAAGTCTTACAGGAATGTCACGACGAGGTACTTGCTGATGTGAATGCCGCGGCTTCTCGTGTACCGGAAAGTGATGCCGTATCCATTACGGATCCCTATGCTTACTATATCTCTGTAAATGCCAATCAGCTCATTGCCCAGTTCTGTGCAAGTAAAGACAACTATCGGGATATCAACCTTACGGAACTGAAGCGGGTCATCCGGGCGAATAAGGATGGACTTTTTACTTATGACGTATCAACAGAGACAGTTACCATGGAAGTTACGGTGGATGCCGGCGCAGAAGGGGACGCCGGTGAAGGAACAGATTCTCATACTCAGACGGTTACCTTTACCCGGCATAACTTTGTGATCAACTATGCCGGTGATTCTTATTTTGCAGACCATGTCTTTCATCTGAACGACAAACAGAAAAAATTGGCAGACGCTTATGCAGAAAATCTGACCCTCTTTTTTGGTTCCTCTGCTTCCGGAGTTGCAACCGCCAATGTATCCGATGAGGTGCTTCGCTACCGGGCAACCGTAGAACGGATTGCTGCAAAATACGGAATGACTCCCTATGTGGAACTAATCCTTGCTGTAATGATGCAGGAATCCGGAGGACGTGGTCTTGATGTCATGCAGGCGGCAGAAGGTGGATTTAATAAGAAATATCCCCATGTGCCTAACGGTATTACGGACCCAGAGTACAGCATCGAATGCGGAATTCAGGAACTCAAATATGCCCTGGATAAAGCCGGATGCACCGGTCCAACAGATCTTGACCGGATTAAGCTTGCTTTGCAGGGATACAATTACGGTTCCGGTTATATTGACTGGGCCATGGAACGGGACGGTGGTTATACCAAAGCAAACGCCATCGCTTATTCTGATATGATGTGTGCCCGCCCCAACTGGCCTTATTCCAGATATGGCGATAAAGAATACGTAGACCATGTACTCCGGTACTACATCATTACTTCTACAAGCGGCACCTATCCTGCAAATGGAATGCAGATACCTCATTACCTGCAGACAGATTACGGAAATATTCCATATGGCGGAGGTTCCATTGCAACCAGCGGATGTGGCCCGACCAGCTTTGCCATGGTCGCAAGTTATTTAACGGGCAAAACCATCACTCCGGTAGATGCAGTTTCCTGGTGCGGAAATTCTTACTACAAACCGGGTGTCGGCACTTACTGGTCCTACTTTGCAGCGGCAGCCAGTCATTTTGGATGCGGATCGGTCACCCAGACCAATGATCCCAATAGAGTCCTAAAAGCACTGTCAGAAGGCCATCCTGTCATCAGTTCCCAAAGTGCAGGCTTATTTACCAGAGGCGGACATTTCATTGTCCTTCGTGGTGTGACGGCTTCCGGAAAGGTACTGGTTAATGATCCAAACGACAGTGCATCCAAAAACTATATTTACCGGGAATTTGATATGATGTCAGAAATTCATGCAACAGCAAGTGCATATTGGATCTTTGACAAGAAATAAAGGAGAGCTTATGAGCAGAAAAAAATTGATTCTTTCCATCCTGCTGATGATCAGCATGATCGTAGCAGGCATTGTACTGCCTGTCTTATGGAAAGCAGAAAAACAGAAAAACCATACGGCTGACCAAAAGCAGCCCGCAAAAGAAATCCAAACGGAAGGAGAGGTTACTGCCTCACTTCCCACATTGAAATACGTTGCCTTTGAAGAATTACAGGCATTTTTTTCAGACACCCAAATCAATGAACTAAAGGAACAATTTCCTCTGTATCTCAAAGAAACTGGGAAAACAGACATTTCCTCTGTGACCTTTCTTCCAGAACAGACCACCTATCCGGAAGGAAACGACATCATGCTTACTTTTGCTTTCTCTGATAATACTACCCTTCCAGTTACCTGCAGCACCAGTACCGGTGCTTTTTTATTTGGGAAAGAAAAACTGCAAGTCAGTGAAAACATAATTACCTATGAACGTAAGACGGATCAAAAACTTCCAGCTGTTACTACAGAAGAAATAGAATCCATGCAGGAAGGCGGTTTTGCTGATACCCCAAACGATATCGAAGCAACAGAACCGGAAAAGAAAACTAATGCAAAGGAGGTGCAGCCGTGAACAACCCTGAAGAACAACAAATTGCCTTAATCCCCCGTAATTTTATTGAGCGGGGTACATTCATGGGAGGAATGTTCAAGATCCGAAATGCTATTGAAGGAGCCATTCTTGCCATCGGGATTGCAATACCTGTTGTGCATCTTCCCCTGTCCCTGACCATACGGATCATCATTTTATGTATGACAGCTCTTCCAGCAGCCATGGTCGCTCTGATCGGCATCGGAGGGGAAAGTCTGACGGCTTTTCTGATGAATGCTGTCCGTTTTTTGTTTAACCGTAGAATCCTATACCGGCTGGATACCAAACCGGAGCCAAAAGGAAAACAGCGTAAAAATCCTCGTCAAAAAGAACCAAAGACGAAAAAGAACCGGGAGAAAAAAGAGAAGCCATCACCTCAACCAATGGAGACAGCTACACATGATGAGGAGGTTCCCTGTAATATGCCATCTTCTTCAGAGGAAGAGATTCTACCCGATTCAAAAGTTGCTCCCACACCAGCCTCTAAAAAAAAAGAGCGTCGTCTCTATGATATATCTACAAAACGCGGCATCAAGAAGCAGGCCAGGGAAGATATCCGAATTCTGAAATTTGAAAAGAAACAAAGCAAAAAGGAACAGGCGAAAGCTCTCAAGGTTGCGAAACGTGAAAAGAAACAGCGTTTAAAAACCGAAAAACAACGGCATAAAGAAAAACTGCATCAGGATAAGCTTGCCCAAAAGGAGGCAAAACGTTTGGAGAAAGCTGCGAAAAAAGAGGCACGCTCCAATAAGAAACAACCTGATCCTTCACCTTCCGTTTCCTCGAAAAAGAAAAAGCGAAAGGACATGACACTGGAGGATTATCTTCCGATTGATAAAATTGCCAACGGGATCATCTATACCACTGACCACCGATATGTAAAGATTCTGGAGATTGAACCTATCAACTTCCTTTTGCGAAGCGCAAGGGAACAGCAAGGCATCATTTACAGCTTTATCTCCTACTTAAAAATCAGCCCGGTCAAATTACAGATTAAGATGATCTCCAAAAAGGCAGATATCAATAAACATCTGGAACAGGCAGCACTGGAACTGTCCCGTGAGACTAATCCTCACTGTCGGGAACTACAGAAGGATTACATCCAGTTCGTAAAGAAATTAAGTTCCAGAGAGGCCGTTTCAAGACGGTTCTTTCTGATTTTTGAGTATGAACCATTCAATGTAAACCGGAAAGTAGAAGAAAAAGAAATCCTTGCTGCACTGGAGACAGCTGCCCAGACAGCTAAAACGTTCTTATATCAATGCGGGAATCAGGTGGTTACCCATGATAATGAAGATGAATTTACAACCGATGTCCTATACACGTTATTAAACCGCACCCTTTGTACAGAAAAGCCTCTTCAGGATCGGATTGCAGATGTCCTTGCACGCTATATGAAGGAAGGTCGCCAGGAAGAACTGGATCATATCCGGATCAACGAGTTCATTGCACCGGAGTCCGTGGATTTCCGGCACTCCAATTATGTGCGTATTAACGGAATTTACCATGCGTACCTGTTGGTTCCAAGCGACGGCTATAAACAGAAAGTCGCACCCGGTTGGCTGTCCTTACTGATCAACGCCGGGGAAGGCATAGACATTGATTTTTATCTGCATAAACAGCCAAAGGATAAGATTCAGCAGCGACTTGGACAACAGATCCGTATCAACCGGTCAAAGATCAAGGATGCATCCGATACAAACGCAGACTTTGATGATCTGGATTCTGCGATCCGCTCCGGATACTTTCTGAAGGCTGGTCTGGCAAATAACGAAGACTTTTACTATATCAATCTCCTGATCACGATTACTGCTTCTGATCTTGAGGAACTGCAGTGGCGTATTCAGGAGATGAAGAAACTATTGATTTCCCAGGATATGGATCTGCACTCCTGCTTCTTCTTACAGGAACAGGGGTTCCTATCCTCCCTGCCGCTTGCAAACCTGGATAAAAAACTCTATGAACTGTCAAAACGAAATGTCCTGACTACGGGAGCTGCAAGCTGCTACCCGTTCACCAGCTACTCCATCTGTGACGACAACGGCATCTTATTCGGAGTAAATAAGCATAATAATTCACTGGTCATCGCAGATATTTTTGATTCCAAACAGTATAAAAACTCCAACATCTGTATCCTTGGATGTTCCGGTGCCGGTAAGACCTTCACCATGCAGACTATGGCACTTCGGATGCGGCGGAAGGGAATCCAGGTCTTCATCATTGCTCCTCTGAAGGGGCATGAATTTTACCGGGCCTGTAAAAACGTAGGTGGAGAATTTATCCAGATTTCTCCTGCCAGCCAAAATTGCATTAACGTCATGGAAATCCGCAAAGTTGATAATTCTGTCAATGAACTGCTGGATGGACCAACACTGGATGCTTCCGCTCTGGCTTCCAAAATCCAGAGGCTCCATATCTTCTTCTCTCTCCTGATTCCTGACATGAATCATGAGGAGAAACAGCTTCTGGATGAGGCACTCATTAAAACCTATGCCAGAAAAGGGATTACACATAAAAACGAATCCCTCATTGACCCGGATCATCCAAACCAGTATAAGGAAATGCCGATCCTTGAGGATGTCTATAACATCCTGATGGAAAGTCCGGATACCAAACGTCTGGCACATATCCTGAACCGCTTGGTCCACGGCTCTGCTTCTTCTTTCAATCAGAAGACCAACGTAGACCTAACCAATAAATATACTGTTTTGGATATCTCAGAGCTGACAGGCTCCAGTGATCTCTTAACAGTAGGTATGTTCGTTGCCTTGGATTACGTCTGGGATAAAGCGAAAGAAAACCGGACAGAGGAAAAAGCGATCTTCGTAGATGAGGTATGGCAGCTCATCGGTGCTTCCAGTAACCGTCTGGCTGCAGAATTTGTTCTGGAGATTGCCAAAATCATCCGTGCCTACTCAGGAGCCGGTATTTTTGCCACCCAGGACTTAAATGATTTCTTTGCACTGGATGATGGGAAATACGGGAAAGGCATTATTAACAACTGCAAAACCAAGATCATCCTGAATATGGAGGACGAAGAGGCACAGCGGGTAAAAAATATCCTGCACCTGTCAGAAACCGAAGTCATGAACATCACACATTTTCAAAGGGGGAATGGCCTGATCTCAACAA
This sequence comes from Lachnospiraceae bacterium, assembly GCA_051877755.1. Lineage (GTDB taxonomy): Bacteria > Bacillota > Clostridia > Lachnospirales > Lachnospiraceae > CAG-590. The sequence goes on from JBJEJE010000071.1 coordinate 9,342, forward strand.
ACAACAATAATATTACGGTGGAATTCAAAGCATCCACACTGGAAAAGGAACTGATTACCACCGACCGGCAGGAACTTCTGGAAATCATTGAACGCCAGAAACACAAAGAAGCAAAAGCCGGTTAACACCCGGGGCAGCGAAATCGCTGCCTTTTTCATATCTTCAAAGTAAGGAGGAGACTTATGTTAGAAAGAACAAATCAATCCATCCACCGGCTGCTCGCATTTCTGCTTGCAGTACTGGTTACTGTCGGGACCATATTTTCCGGCAGCATGACTGTTCATGCGTCAGACGGTACCGTCAGTTTTCACGCAGGAGCGAACATTCCGTATGGAGACTACTTTACTTCCCGCATGACATTTGATGGGAACAATACCGCTTACTGTGTGGAACCACTTAAGAAAACCCCTGCTTCCGGCAGCTATTCCTATGACCTTCTGGCAAAGGATTCCCCGCTTCGGAAAGCACTGTATTACTTAAATGGCGGTTATGGCTATGAAAAGACTGTAAAAGACAAATATTTCAGTAGCTGGTCTGATGACAATTCCTATGTAATCGGGCATCTTGTCGTCGCCTATATTTATGCAGGGTATTCTTCTGATACCGGAGCCTTCCATGGCGCACCCCAGAATTTCATTGACAAAGCGAAAGAAGTTGCACAAGCAATCAAAAGCCTTCCTGCTCCCCCGGAAAACTTCCGAGCATTTATCATTCCCGGAAGCGGAAGCCAGACTGTTGTTGGAAGCTGGTATCAGGTTCCCTACGGATATCTGGAAATCCGCAAATCTTCAGCCAACGCCTCTGTTTCCGAAGGGAACAGTAACTATAGCTTACAGGGTGCCGAATATGGCATCTATAAAGGAGACAAACTGGTACAGACATTGACAACAGATAAAAACGGCTATGCAAAATCCGGAGAACTGGAGGAAGGTAATTACACGGTAAAAGAAACCAAAGCTTCCAAAGGATTCATCCTGGACACCAAAGCTCATAACGTCACTGTCAAATCCGAAGCAACCACGCCTGTAAATGTAACGGAAATCCCACAGAGCAATCCAATGGATCTGCTCCTTCAAAAACTGGATAAAGAATTAAAGGAAGCACAGCCACAGGGATCTGCATCTCTTGCGGATGCACAGTTTACTGTTAAATTCTATACCGAACAGT
>JBJEJE010000071.1:10608-14942 GCA_051877755.1 Lachnospiraceae bacterium
CCATCACCTCTGTTACAACCGGAGAAAGCCATACCATCGTGACGGACAAAAATGGGTATGCCAGTACAGCTTCCAAATGGAACAAACACACCCAGAACACCAACCGTGGAGAAACATCGGAAGATGGGGTCTGGTTCGGATCTTCCATGCCAGATGATTCCAAAGGTGCCCTTATCTATGATCAATATGTCATTGAGGAGCAGAGATGTGAATCCAATAAAGGCATGAATCTTTTAAAATTCGAAGTGACTGTATATAAAGATTCCGTTACCATTGACCTTGGAACCCTGACCGATGACCTGATTGAAATCGGCACAACAGCTCTGGATAAAGAAACAGGTACCCATATGAGCAAACCGGAAAAAGAAGTCACTCTTGTAGATACTGTCGAATATTCCGGACTAAAGAAAGGTCAGTCCTATAAGCTGGTTGGAACACTAATGGACGCCGAGACCGGTGAAGCAATTCAGATTGACGGCAAACCTGTAACTTCTGAAAAGACATTCACAGCGAAAAAATCCTCCGGTACAGTAGAAGTTTCTTTTACCTTTGATGCTTCCTCACTTTCCAGAAAAGCAACTGTTGTATTCGAGGAACTGTATCAGGAAGATAAACAGCTGGCTGTCCACGCGGACCTTTCTGATGAAGACCAGCAGATTTCTTTCCCGGAGATCGGCACGCAGGCCATAGACTCTGAAACCGGTGAGCATATGGCAAATGCTGATGAGAAAGTGAAACTCATTGACACGATCCAGTATAAAGGGCTGGTTCCAAACCTTAAATACACTGCAACGGGTACACTCATGGATGCGAAAACTGGAGAACCTGTTCTAATTAATGACAAACAGGTAACTGCCAAAACAACATTCACGCCGGAAACCAGCTCAGGCACCGTAGATGTAGTCTTCGAATTTGATGGCAGTTCACTGGCCGGTAAGACAACCGTTGTTTTTGAATCTGTAACACAGGATAAAAAAGAAATTGCTGTTCATGCAGATCTCGAAGATGAAGGCCAGCAGATCTTTTTCCCTGAAATTGCAACTCAGGCAAACTGCCCGGATACCAATACCCAGATGGCAGTTCCAAAGAAAGAACTGACCATTACGGATACCGTTTCCTACCATCTCATTCCAAATAAAGAGTACAAGTTAACCGGAACTTTGATGGATAAGGAATCTGGTAAGCCTCTGCAAATCGATGGAAAAGAAATTACATCTGAACTGACCTTTACTCCAGAAGATGCGGAAGGCACTGTAGAGCTTTCTTTCACACTGGATGCCACTGCCCTCGCAGGCAAAACGATAGTAGCCTTTGAGTCTGTATCTTATCAGGACAAAGAAGTTGCTTTCCATACCCAGATTGATGATGATCCACAGACCATCTATTTCCCGGAGATTAAGACTACCGCTAAAGATGGAAAAGACGGCGACCAGGAAGTCCTTGCAGAAAAAGAAACCTCTATTATTGATACCGTTTCTTACAAGGATCTGGTAACTGGCCTTACCTACCGGGTCGTAGGTACTTTGATGGACAAGGAAACCGGTAAGGAAGTACTGATTGACGGAAAACCTGTAACATCTGAAGCAACTTTCAAACCGGAAAACTCTGAAGGCACTGTAGAAGTAACCTTTACCTTTGATGCTACTTCTCTTTCCGGACACGATGTAGTTGTTTTTGAAAAGCTCTATGTATCTACCGGTGATAAAGACAACAAAAAAGAAGTGGAACTGACGAATCACGAAGATATAAATGATAACGACCAGACAGTGAAAATTACCGATGTACCAAAAGATACTCCGGATATCTCCACACCAGTCAAGACCGGCGATGATACCCCACTTCTTCTTTACGCAGGTATTGCTGCAGGTGCCCTTCTGCTCGCAGGTATTGCTACAGTAATCTATTTCCGGAAAAAGAAACAAAAATAATCTTTAATTTCAGTGCAGGCGGTCCATAGAGACTGCCTGCTTTTTGGTGATGAATATGGAAACAACCTATATCCAGACAGATATCAAACATGTTCGTAGATTTTTAGATGCCTGTGATGGGAACTGGCATCACTGCATCCATGTGACCTGCTCTTCCTGTAAAACTTCCGGTATATGCAGGGAACCCGGATTCCTATTTCATCCGGATACCACAGCAGAACCGCTGATTCTTCCTCTTTCCGATGCCCGGATTTTATTTTCCTGTTATCCGGAACCGGAAGAATGCATAAGCAACATATCTGTATCTGCTTTTTTATCCTTATATTGCTCTTACCTGAATACTAAAACAGCAGTCAAGTCCGACTGTCCCTGTATGGAACTCCTAAAAATGCAGGAAGAGAAAAACTATGACTGGTAAGTTGCGTTTTTGCTTGTTTCTGCGTACAGAATGAATAAAGACAAGGAGGTGTGCAACATGCTTACTCTGATCATCCAAACGATTGACAAGGGCTTTACTACCCTGATTTTTATCCCTATGGTTTATATCCTGTACTGCAGATTTACTTCTTTACACAAAAAGAAAAGGCAGGCGCTCACCATCTACCGGATCTGCTTGATACTAATTGCACTGTTCCTGCTCCGATACTTTTGTAATAAGTTTATCTTCACGGCAGTTAATTACCAACGCTTTACAGACAGTGGCCTTTTTCCATTAATCAAAACCATTTTCTATCCAGAACATTCATAAAAAATGGCAGAAAGTGGTAAAAAGGGAACATTTGGGTACCTGTTTCCGTCCCTGATATATGGGAATTCATCACACTTTTACTTACAATATACGTATAGAAAACGTAATAAACTTACTAATAAAGGATAAATGTACGTATAAAAAACGTAATGCGAGGTGAATCATGATGAAGAAACAAATCATACGCTGCCCTTACTGTGGCAGCCCGGCCATTTTAAGAGATACATCTTATGTCCATGGAAAAAATGCATGGGAAGGCAAACTTTATGTATGCAGCCGCTATCCGGTCTGCAATTCCTACGTCAGCGTCCATCCCGGCACCACTCGCCCTAAAGGCACTCTGGCAAATAAATCTCTTCGTGAGAAACGGATCCGTGCACACCGAATCTTTGACCAGATCTGGAAACAGGGAATTCTGTCCAAGAAAGATGCCTACCGGTGGATGTCAGACAAATTTTGCCTCGACACCACACAGGCACATATCGGTAATTTCAGTGAGTACATGTGCGAACGACTTATAGAAGAATCAGAGAAAGTCCTTCGCTACAACCATGTACCGCTGTGCCTTGCAGGGTAAGGAGGGTGGATGACATGAAAAATAATCCTATCCCCTACAGCCAGCTCATTGAAGAAAATATGGATTTGGTGCCGCAAATGGTAAATGTCCTGACACGGAATTATTCGAATCTTTCTCTGGAGGAATATGAAGAGCTTACGCAAACCAGTTACCTGGCACTGTGCAATGCAGCTTCTAAATACGATGGACACCGTCCCTTCCGACCATATGCCAGAGCTGCTGTCCGTAATGCGATCTACGGATACTGGCGTACCGTTTACCAATATAATAAACGATTCTGTTCCTTAGATGCATTGCTGGAATCCGAGGACGGTCACTCTTATGAAGGTGAGTTTCACCAAAATCATACTTCCCTTTCCACGGAGCAGGAAGCGATACAAAACCTGTCCACTGCATACTTGAAGGAACTGGAAGCAGCAAGCAGCAATATGATACAAAAAGGAATTGCCACTCTCCGTCTGCAGCAAGACGGTTACACCGATCGGGAGCTTGCAAAACTATATCAGGTTCCTTCCAACAGGGTAAGGGCATGGCAGAGCAAGGCGAGAAAATGGCTGAAAGAAAATGAGATATTATATGAGCTATTAGCATCATAACAAGAAGGAGGCAGTTCTATGCTGACACTTTATACCGCCATCGGCACATTAAAATTTGTCAAAAATACAAATGAAAAATCCACTCCTATGGTTCTGAATAATCATCAGGAATTCGGACTATGCGATCACGAACTGATTCTCTGGAGCTGCCTTGCCTTCCAGATTCTGCAGATACACGAACTGGAATCTGCTTACAATATGCGGCTTAAAAACAGCGGCAGACCGGACGGACTGGCATTTTCCCACTATCTGAACCGACTGCTTTTGCGCGGTCTGATTGCAAAAGGAGAAGGAGTGACCGGCGTAGATGCACTCTATCAGCTTTTAGGAAAACTTCACATCCTTCCGGTTCACGAAACTTTCTCCACCCGGCTATTTACCTGTATCCAGCTCTATGTAGAAGGGAAAATCAAGCCCGGAGATTTTGGAAAATATCTGCGGAAAGAAAAAAACACGCCCATTGAGGAAACCGTCTTAAAGCTTAC
>JBJEJE010000072.1:0-2915 GCA_051877755.1 Lachnospiraceae bacterium
AAACATCACAGGCAACAACATGATTTTTAATATAAATCGTATGGCTTTCATCCTGCTTCTCCTTCCTATCTGGCATTCTTAACCAGATGATTCTGATACTTCTCAAGTACGGAATCTGTCACACCGCTTTTGTAGATTTTCCGAATATCTGTGATCTCTTCATCCTTTAAAAGTTTCAGCCATTCCAGAAGGTCTTTCCGGCTGTTGGCGAAATTACAGCACCGACCATCTGCGTATTCAATCCGGTATCTCATAAGCATCCCCCTACACATAAACCAGTTCATTCAGAATGACTTCATCCACTCTGTTGCGGATGTTATTTACCCTGCGGAGCCATTCCATCTGATCTTTTCCCTTTAATTCCTCTGTGACACCTTCTGCTTCCATCATCTGATCCATCATGGTGTCCCTGCGTTCCACGCAGATTTCATTCAGGTCAGCCAGATACGACCAGAGCTTCCCGGTCAGCATCAGCTGGGAATACAAAGCCTGCCGGTAGTCTTTCAGATAATTCCTGCGGAGGCTTCCATAGAAACCAATATCTCTGGTTTCTTCCTCCACACAGATCAGCGGGATATAATAATCTCCAACAAGTACATAATCCAGTCCATTTTTATCATCATGTATGATTGGCTCCAATTTTTTCATGCGTCACACCTTCCTTTTATCTTGCCTTTCCCCTGCCTCTGTGCTAACATAATTTTGAGGCAGTGGCAGAAATGCCCCGGCTTTGGTTTTAAGGCTTCGGTTCTATTTGTCAGGTAGGCTCCGGAGCCTTGTTCTTTTGCTTGTCTCTCCATTTTTTTGCTCTTTCTGCCTCTTTTCTTCTTTCTTCGAGGACTTTTTCATATTCTTTCAGGGCTTCTGGGTCACCGGCTTTCGCTGCTTCCTCAATCGCTCTGGCTTTCTCCTTTCTTTTCCGGTAGGATTTTTTATTGCTTTCCCTGTCACGTTCTCTTCGTGCTTTTTCTTTAGCAAGAATCTCCTCATACTGTTTTTGTGCCTCTTCATCCCCGGCTTCTGCAGCAGCCTTGATTCTGGCTCTTTCCTCTTTCCGCTTCTGGGAAAACCTTCTGGCATTCGCCCTCTTTCTCTCTCGTTTTTCTTCCTCTTTATTTTTTTGTTGCTCTATCTGCCTTTTTCTTTCCTGTTCCAGTTCTTCCTTGGAGATTGGAACCGGAAACTGACCGATAAAATTGAAATAAATATCAATCCGCTGTGTGCGTTCTGTTCCCCGTCCGCCTTCCGCTTCATGGACTGCGATTCTGTCTATGAACTCATAAAGCATTTGTGGTGTGATTTCATCAAAATCCTGATATTTCTTTACCAGACGGACAAAACAGGCTCCATTTTCTTCTGGTTCTTCCTTTTGACGGAGTTCCTGTTCCATTTCTTCCACTTTTACTTCCAGTTCCTGCTGTTCGGCATCGTATTCCTTCATCATTCTCTCAAAATGCCTGTCCGGTATTTTCCCTGATACATTTCCTTCATAAAGGTTCTTTATCAGGGTATCCAGTTCCTGAATCCTGCTTTTCGCTGCCTTGATTTCCTTTTGGGATTCTTTTACGTATCTCTCACTGTAGGTATCACTAAGCTGTCCAATCTGCTCCATAAATTCTTTTTGATTCGTCAGGACATATTTAGCAACTCTCCGGATGGCATCATCCACCAGCTGATCCAGTGAAGATGCTTTGATGAAATGGAATGTACACTCTTTGTATTTGTTTCCATAAGCGGAACAAGCAAAATTACTGTCGGAATCATAGACTTTCCCACTCTTTCTGTGCTGTGCCTCGGGACTTCGGTAACTCATCCTGCTGCCACAGTCAGCACAATATACAAGTCCGGAAAGCCGATGCTTATACGTTCCGTTGGCAACACGTTTGATTACCCTCTTTCTCAGCTTCTGTGCCTGATTCCATGTTTCTTCATCAATAATCGCATCATGGGTATTCTCAAAAACAATGAGTTCTTCCGGTCTGGCTTTTCTTCTTTTTTTGGTTTTGAAATTGTCACAGATTGTTTTTCCAAGAACCGTATGCCCCATATATTCCTGTTTGTCCAGAATACCGCTGACAGCAGTGGCATTCCATACATAAGGGTCATGGTAGCTGTGGTTCCTGCTGACTTCGCCATCCTCTGCCCTTTCCAGATATGCGGACGGTATTAGAATATGCTCCTGTGTCATAACATCTGCGATCTGTGCCGGTCCGTTTCCTTCGATTGCAAGCTGGTAAATCTTGCGGACATTTCTGGCAGCCTCCTCGTCAATAATCAGATGGTTTTTATCCTCCGGATCATGTTTATATCCGTAAGGAATTGCTCCACTGCACCGCTTACCGGACTTCATCCTTGACTGGAAGATTGCCTTGATTTTTTTGCTGGTGTCTTTGGCATACCATTCATTCATGATATTCAGAAATGGAGTAAAGTCATTATCTGTAGGCACATCACTGTCAATGCCGTTGTTGATGGCGATAAACCGGATTCCCTTTTCTGGAAACAGGATTTCCGTATAGTAACCAACTTTCAAATAATTTCTACCCAGTCGGCTCATATCCTTTACACAAATGGTATCAATCAATCCTGCTTCCACATCTGCAATCATTTTCTGGAAACCCGGACGGTTAAAAGTAACACCACTATATCCGTCATCCGTATAATGCCGGATATTTTTCAGTCCTTTTGCTTCCGCATATTCCTCCAGATACTGTTTCTGGTTCGTGATACTGTTAGATTCCCCCTGCAGTTCATCATCCTTGGATAGACGTTCATAGAGGGCTGTTAGTTTGTTTTTCTGCCGGCTCATTTTTTCACCTCCTTTCCCCGAAACCCTTGAAAATACAGGCAAATAAGCGTTTTTTCGTTATGAAGAAACGTTTATTTCTCTGTACTTTACATATTAAGCCCTTCGG
>JBJEJE010000073.1:0-36820 GCA_051877755.1 Lachnospiraceae bacterium
GTTGTATGCCATTTAAGCAGGAAACACTTGGAAATGTATGTGTTCACTGTGGAAAACCGGCTAAGAAGATGGTTTATTTTGGTCGGGCATATTAAATCATCAATAATATGTAATTTGATGAGGGCTGTCGCATTAGAACCTTTGCCGTTATGGACTAATGCGACAGCTTTCTTAATTATAGCTGTTTCATAATTTCTTGTACATCATATTCCGGTGCATAATTCTTCGTCATATTCGTATATGCTCATTTTGATTACCTCCGCTTTATTCGTTAACAAAAATCTGTTCGCAATACAATAGTCAACAGCAAGCTGTACAGCGTGCTCTAGTGGATATTTCTTCCGGGTACTTTGTTGTGACATAAATCTGATCTTTCATTCATTGTCCTCCTTTGATTGGATATGACAGGAGGATTTTCAGAAACGTCCTGCTTTTGTTAATTTGAGATGAAAAGCATTGATGTTCCTGTTTATCTGAATATAAGACGGTGTTACGTAGTATATGTAAATATAGGCGGTACCCTAAACACCAAAACGGATATAGAAAAATGCTTTGAGGAGATTGTAACATGAGAAAGATGGAAATACGAGAAATATTTGCAGGAAACAAATGTGGTAACTGACTTTAAAAGTTGAGGATTATATTGTAAAATGGTAATAAATGCTTATATTCATGAAAACATGAGACATTTGTCACCTTGATTTCTTGAGACATTTGTATATGATATTAGATAGATGCTTGAATGCGTTGAGACATTGATATGAGGAACTGTTATGGAAGAAAGATTTATAAATGGAACAAGGATAAGGGTAATATGTATTCTGGCACTTTTTAATTTTTTATTTTTAGGAACAGAGTATTTATTTGACAATATGATGGCGTGTTTGGTTGATTCGGAAAATGTGGTACTTGCACAAAGCTACGTGTTAGGAGCCAGTGTAATAGGTTTTTTGCTGTTCCCGGTTTTGAATCGGCGGATAAAGATACGAGCGAATTCTATTTTGATATTTTCTGCATCTGTTATCAGTGTGATTTGTCTTTTTTTGATTCAGCAGCATATGTCCTATGGAAGTATCCTGATATCCGGATGCATTGTTTTTATTTTATTGGGAATCGGCGGAAGCGGTATTCACTATCTGGCAGTCTGTGTGCTTGGCAAGACCTCGTATCTGGCACGGACAGTGGGAGTTGCTTATGCCTTTGGACTTTTGATTCAGTTTCTGAATAATAACATTGTGAATAATGACACGATTGAATCAGTGGTGCTTTCCGTTTTCCTGATGATCTGGGTGATTTTGATTGTGCGGCTGGTGGGGGACAGAACCGTTGGGGAAGTAAACCAGAGTGAAATAAAAGAAAAGAATTTGCATGTTTTAAAACATCCGCTCCTTGCAGGAGTCATCCTGTTAATTATTGTTTTGCTGATGACATGTATCTTTGCAACCCTGGATAATGTAGTAACCCTTTTCCATGCAGAGGGAAGTGTGGATATCGGGCAGTGGCCGAGACTGCTTTTGGCGGTCAGCGGATTGCTGGCAGGGGTATTATTTGATATCAGAAAACATCGGTATATGCATATTATCATGTATTGTATCACTCTTCTGTCTGTGATTTGTGTGCTGGTGATTGAAACAGGGGGACCATTTTTAGTTGGATTGATTGTATTTTATCTGTCTGCCGGATTCTTTGTTGTATTTTTTACAACCGGATTTATGGATTTATCCTACCGGATGAATGTTCCACAGCTTTGGGCAGGAATTGGACGGGCTGCCAATAACCTATGTGCTGTGTTGATTGGACCGGTATCTCTTGCAGTGGTCAAAACAGGGAACAGCCTGTTGATTAGTATCATTGCACTGAGTATATTTGCGTTGCTCAGTATTGCTATGTTTATATATTCCACTTTATATAAAGACGAAACTGTGACGGATGGAAAGGAGGTTAGTCAGGACACGGAAGAAACGGCAGATTTGCGGTTTGAGAGGTTTGCGGAATGCTTTGCACTCACTCCGAGGGAACAGGATGTTTTGAGAGTATTGCTTGTTTCCGATGATAATGTGCAGGATATTGCAGAGCGGCTGTTTATATCCCGAGCGGCACTTTACAGGCATATCACTTCCCTGAATGAAAAGACAGAGACAAAATCAAGAATTGGCTTGATTCAGTTTTATTATGGGTGGAAAGAAAAAGAGTAATGGTTTCAAATGTCAAGTACTTTTTTGAAAAAAGGTGGAGTAAAATCCGGGGTCTTTTGTTTTTCTTTTTGCATATAATCATATGTGTTTTTTTGCTTGGAATGCTAAATTATACGCATTTTTGGGCACTTTGAGATAGATGTCAACTATTGAAAATACATAGATTTTGGTAAAATATGATTTATTATAATTAAAAGGAGGGCTTGGTTATGAATTATGTTTTGGAAAGGATGAAGAAAAGTCGTATGCTTGCACTTTTCCTTGTCTTAAGCATGTTATTTAGCTTGATGCCGGTGAATATGGCAAGTGCCACGGAGGGCGAAGCAACTGGCACCACGTGTTCACTTCAGTTTTCTGCCTCTGATTTGGACATGGCGGATATCACATATAAGCTTGGAGATGACACTGCCACGACGGTAGTTAGTACTGCGGCAGACGAAAATGGAGCAATTTGGGTAAAGGATATTGCAAATGACACAACAATCACAATTCAGGTGAAACCTAAGCAGGAAAGCCAAATCAGTGACGTAAATGTAAAGGAAGGTTCTTCAGGGGGGGCAGAGGCTTATGAAGGCAGCTGTGCTTCTAATGAAGATGGTTCCTATACCTATACATTTACAGCGAGTGGCGGAAGAACGTATTATGTTGTGCTAAATACCGGAAACAATACTCCTGGTGGAGAAACTGCAAATACCGGCGATGTTTTGATTGAAACTTCAGAGGCACAGAATGGTAAGGTGTTCTATTCCTTTGATGGACAGAGCTGGACAGAGATTACAGCAAGCACATTTACCTTAAGAGCAAGTAATGAATTAGTGGATATCACAGATAGTGCAATAATTTATCTGAAAGCGACGCCAAACGATGGACAGGCATTTGATGATTATCAGGATGAAACGCAGAAGGATTCTAATGATCAACCACTTACGAATAACAGAATGGAAGTGAAAAGTGGAGAGAACACTACAATTTCAAATATAGATACGAATCAGTTAAAAAATGGTTCATACTGTATTCCTTATAGCAAAGCAAATGCATACACTGTGAGACTTCGTTTTGCCGGAAATAATAATGATAATCCGGGTAGCGAAGCTTCCAAAGAATACGATTTTGATGGTGAAGCAACTTCAACAATTACATTCAATGGAAATACCGGTTACGATGGTGCAGGCATGTTCCTTGGTGCAATATTTTATATTAATGGTGTAGCTGCACAGGAAAGAACATATGATGCAGAGAACCAAAGGGATACTGTAACGAGAAAAGAATCTGTTACTTATCCATATGATGCGGAAGATCCGAATACACCAAAAATTACAGAGGGTGAAACAGAGGCACCTGCAGTAGAGTTTGAATTTTTATGTCCGATTAATATGAGATACACCGAGATTAAGATTAATGGTACGGATTATTCTCCAGAGATTCCGGGTGCGAATCCAGCTACTCGTAAATGGGAGATCTTAGATGCAATGGACTTGAATGGGAATTCACAGACAGTTTCCTTTATTCTGACTGTTCCATATGCTGAAAGCTATGCCGTAACAGCAAATATGGATATTATTGGAAATCGTGAAGATGAATATGGAATGGAAAACGGAAAACTGAACTTTTCTGTTATGAATGCTCAAAATGCAACGATAGGATATACATATGGTCAATTAATGGTATCTGATATTACTGCAGAAGAGGCAACATTCCCTGAACAATTGACGCAAGGAGAAATGCTTACTTTGTTTGCTAAAGCGGTAGAAGGACAAGAAATGCTTGGCTTCCATCTGGCAGTCGGTGGAAATGATGTAGATTGGGATACATTGGATAGTCAGGGTGCCATAGACTCAGCGGAGGGATTTTCTTTTACAATCACACAGGATATGGCAAACAACGGATTGCAGGTTTTCCTTGAGTTTTCTTATGATGAAGCAGAAGCCGCCTCTTATTTCCCGGCCGGTAACTTCCTGTGGTCAAACCTGGAGCAGGATAAAGATAGTGATGTGTATCTGGACCACACGATTATTGAGTTTGTAAAATTCACATATGTGGATAGAAACGGTCAGACAGTTACATATAATAGTTTGGAGGATATGGATAAAGCAAACCTCGCATATTTGCATTTTGATGATGATGTAAATGCAGGAGAGGCGACCTTGATTGCCGGTGGAGAAATCACCGTGCGCTTAATTCCAAGATACGGTTATCAGGTAGTGGAGTTTGGTCCAAATGGTGGTAAGATGGGTACAAGCGATACGGAAGCGTGTGTATACACATTTACAATTGCGAATGGCAATGCACATATTGGAGCAAAATGTGCGCCGGTAGAAGACAAAGTTGCATCTACGGTAGAAGAAGTAAAGGATGGAAATATTGAGCTTGCTGCAGATGAACTGGATATGGGAACTGCAATATTGAATGTGGATGAGACAACAACAACAGCAACGGAACAAGCCGCATTCGAAACAGCAGCAGAGGGATATGATGTAGAGTCTTATCTTGACCTTAATTTAGATCAGGTAGTATATCGTGGTTCTGCAGAACAAATGTGGGAAAAAGAAGTAACTGAATTGAAAGAGAAAGCAACTATTTCCTTGACGGTTGATGGTGATTATGAAAATGGTGTAGAAATTGTACATCAAAAGCATGATGGCACCTATGAAGTGATTGCTGCACAATATGATAAAGAGACAAAGGAAGTAACATTTGAAACAGATAGTTTTTCAAAATATGCGATTTGTAGTAAGGCACAGGCACACGTACATGCAGGCACTAAGGTGGCTGCAGTACCGGCGACCTGTGTGACAGCCGGAAACAGCGAATATTACACATGTAATTGCGGCAAGTATTTCAGCGATGCTGCATGCACAAAAGAGATTGTAAAGGATAGCTGGGTGATTGTTGCAACCGGTCACAAGTGGGATAACGGTACTGTGACGAAAGAAGCAACAGCGACAGAGGATGGTGTAAAAACCTATCACTGTACAAATGCTGGATGTACCGAGACAAAAACAGAAGCAATTCCAGCAACCGGAGTTCCTGCAACGGGAACTGAGATTCAGGATGAGAAAGGAACCGCTTCCTATGAAGTCACTGGCAGTGATGCACAGAATCCGACAGTTACCTACACCGGAACAACCAGCAGTACCACAAAGACAGTTACCATTCCTGCTACAGTTACTGTGGATGGTGTTACCTATAAGGTAACAGCAATTGCGGACAGTGCCTTCAAGGATAATAAGACCATAACCAAGGTGACCATTCCTAAGAATGTTACAACCATTGGAAAGAATGCATTTAGCGGTTGCACAAAGTTAAAGACAGTCACGGTTGGAAGTGATGTAACAACAATTGAAGCAAATGCATTCAAGGGCTGTAAGGCACTTACAAAGATTACTCTTCCAAGCAAGACTACCAATATTGGAGCCAATGCATTTAATGGCTGTACGAAGTTAAAGACCATTACCATTCAGAGTAAGAAATTAACCAGTAAAACCGTCAGCAAGAATGCATTTAAGGGCGTTTCTGCAACGGCAACCATTAAAGTACCAAGCGGAAAAGCAAAGTCCTATAAGACTTTATTCCAGAAGAAGGGATTAAATAAGAAAGCTAAAGTGAAGTAAGATTGTTAATGGATAATCCTGTTTCAGAATAGTCTAAAATAAATTATATCAGATAAGGTATCGATTGACAGCCGGAATGATATGTTTCTGTCCATATGACGGGAAACAATCATTTCTGGCTGTTTTTTCGATATTTTTTTCAAAAAAATAACAAGAAATTCACAAAAAAATAAAAAATATGGTGTTTTTGGTGTAGTTTTGGTGTAGTCGCTTTGTTACTATGCTATTATAGCTTGTACTTTGTTTAGGAGGTTGAGTGAATTATGAAAAAAGCATGGCGACAGACATTGAAAAGAATATTGTGCTATATGTTGATACTGTCTATGGTCTTTGACAGCAACACAGCCAGTCTGATTGCTTCCGCACAGCAGATAAATACTACATCAGAGGAGGAAACCGGAGATACCGGGTCTGCGGAAGATACGGATACTTCACCGGCAGATGGTTCTGGTGTTGTGCCGGATAAGACGACAGGGGAAACCACGACAGGAGGAGAGACCACTGGGGATACTGTACCGGTGGACGGTGCTGCTTCTGCGGCTGGAAAAGAGGAAGTGTCTGCTTCCTCGGAAGAAACTTCAGAGGATACTTCTCTGGATAAATCTTCTCGTAAAACATCTGTTACTTCGGAAGAGGAAGAACCAGATGGTGCAGTTCCTATGCTGCTCTCAGATGATGAGGATGATGAGGGAGACTATGTTCTCTATCTGGGGGATAAAGCATTAAATGCAGGGATAGAGAATGGATTAATTAACTTTGCAAATGCGGTAACTGTGGATTATGGAACATCACTTCATTTTTCTGTCAAAAAGAAGGATGTGGAGTCTGGCAATCTTATTGTATATTACAGTACCAGTATTTCCTATAAGGATAATGACCCAAAAGGAGATATTAATGTAAATTATGAGAATACGATAACTGAAGATACGGTATTGGATGCAGGTGATTATTATCTCTTTTACAAATCGGATGATGTGTTTGAGCTTGGACGGGCAGAGGATGAAAACCATGGCGGTACAGTCAAGTATATTCTCCGGGTAAAGCCGGTGGCACTTGCTGCCTGTACAGGTCTTGGATGGGGAACCGGAGAGAATGCGATGTGTGCCAAATGGACTGCGCCTGCGAAGGATGCCAACGGCAATGCCCTGGCAGCCGGGGCAGAGGTAACCTATCAGGTCTCTTTATATTATAAGGATGAGGCAGAGCCATTTTATATAAGCGATGTGATAAATGATACTTCATTGGATTTGTCCTCTGTGATTACAAGATCCGTTTCGGATGAGGAAAATCCGGGGAAAGGCTATGGGGATTATTCCTTTAAAGTAACAGCTACAGCTAAGACCCCGCAGGATAAGAATTACAACAAATCTGTTTCTGCTGTTTCTGTAAATTATCATTACAGTGATACGGTAAAGCCTGAAATATTAAGTTATCAGGTGATTGACAGTGAAGATGGAAAGAAGCTGCAGGGAACTGCAACGGATGCCGGTACCGGTATTGCAGCATATGCTTTTGCAGCTAAGGATACTGCTGAGGCAGAGATTTCATGGAAAGCGGTGAAGGACAGCGACATCCTGCCGGGTGAGACTTATACTGCATCTGCGGCAGTCAGCGAAATCGGGGCAGGGGAAATCTGTTTCTATGTTAAGGACGCTGACGGTAATATCAGCTGTCAGGATGTCAGCTTATCAGAAGAAGGTACTCCGGGAGATGCTATTTTTATCTCCAAGGTTACCTGCAATGATTATTACAGAAGCAATACGGTTGCTGCCTATGAGAAATATCTGGTAAATGATGATAGTCTTACCCTGCCGGTGGTGTCTGACACTGCACTTGTCCGGACAGGGTACACGTTTTCTGGATGGTATACGAATGAACAGTGTACCAGTGAGGCAGGAACATCGGTTAAACCGGGTGAGACAACAGGATTTGCAAAAGGGGCAGAGTATAAGCTTTGGGCAAAATGGGAAAAGCAGACTGTGTCCTTTAGTGAAAAGCCGGAAGATATAAGTAAGGTCTATGATGCTGCGGATAGCACATTGACTGCGGCATTGGCAAATAGTGTGACCTATGACAGTGTGAGCTGGACCTGGTACTACAAGGCTACTGCCGATGCTGCTGCGGTAGAAGTAAATGATGCATCCCGGGTGTCCGGCTTGACAGATAGAAGTACCACCTGCAAGGTAAAGAATGTGGCAGACAGCGGCAGCTATTATGCAGTTGCAACCCTTACGGTGGGCGACGAGGTACGGCAGCCGGTACTGACCGATGAAGCAGAGGTATCTATTACAGAGAGACCGCTTCAGGTAAAGGTTGCAGACAAGGAGATTACCTATCAGGATGAAGCTCCTTCCTATACATTTGCAGAGGGAACCAATGGAACCAATGAAGGCTTAGTGGGTGGTGACACCATAGAGAGTATCTTTGGTTCTTATGAGAGCGGTATTACGTGTACCTACCAGAAGGGCGATCCGGCTACATCCGATACCAAATCCTACACGATCAAATATACTGGAAGTGTGTCAGAGTGGAATGTTCCTAACTATGATGTTTCGCTGGTTTCTACCGGTACACTGACGGTAAAACCAATGGATCTGACAGACAGCACCGCACTTTCCGCTGACTTATCGCAGGAGGAGTTCACCTATGATGGGAATGCAAAGGAGCCCGAGGTTACGAGTCTTGTTCTCAAACAGGACGGTGCAGAAGATGTCACACTGGAACATGGAGAAGGAAAGGACTATACCTACGGATATCAAAACAATACTCTAGCTGGGCAGACGGATACAGCGGTTGTGATTACCTTCCAGGGAAATTACACGGGAACCTATGAGGTGTCTTTTGCGATTAAGAAAGGAACCTATACAGTAAATACAACGATGGCAGGCTGGAAGTACGGAGAAACCGCAGGAACACCGGGTGTGGATACCCTTAAGGATTCGGGAAAGGCAACCTATTACTATCTTCCGGTGGAAAAGGATGCAGAGGGAAATTATTTAAGCGATGAAGATGCCTTGGCTGTATTTTCAGCGGATGGTTTTAATACATCAGGAAAAACGACCACGAAACCGGTCAATGCCGGAAAGTACTATGTGTGGGCGGTGATTTCTGCTACATCGAACTACGAAGAGATTCAGGCGGCACCGGCTGTGTTTACAATTGCCAAAAGACAGATTATCATTACGCCGGAGAGCAAAACATGGCCTTATGACGGGAATGTCCATACAGCAGGCAGCATTACTGCAGAAAATATTACCGGAGACGGCTTTGTAGGAGAGGATGATTTCCTTTCCATAGCCGTCAGTGGTTCCATTAAGGACATCGGCACAGTGAACGTTACAGTAGTGCCGAAGCTGAATACGGCAACGAATCCGGATAACTATGACATTATCGTAAACGAGGCTGCTCTGACCATAACGGAGACAAAGCTGGCGACACCATCCACCTTTAAGTGGAGCACTACACCGGGAACTCTTAGCTGGATTGCCATTACCAAGGACAATCTGGAGGTTTCCTATGAGGTAAGTCTTTACAGGGCACAGGAAAACCCAGATGGCTCTATTAAAAAGGATACATATGGGGAGGTTATGTTTGATGAGACCCCTGTGGCAACAGATATTACCAGTAATACTTCCTACAGCTTTTTAGACAAGATAATAGAGGATTCTGCTGCGGATCAGCATGCTTATGCTGCCACCATCCGGGTCCTTCCGGTGTATGAGGAAGATGAGGTGCATAACTATGTACAAAGTGATGCGTCTGCTAAGACTGACCTGAAATACACGGCAAAGGTGACGTTAAATGTGCCGGGAGAGGGAGTCAAGCGGGCATATATCGGTGAGGAACTGGCGGAGGACAGTACAGAGTCCCTTACCACTTCTTATGTCTTGCTGCAGGGACAGAGTATTGCACTTCATATGGAAACAGAAAATGGATATACATATAATGCATCCACATGGTCAGTGAACGATACACAGAAGGATTATGTTTCCTTTAGTTCTCGCTATGTAAGAAATCCGCTGCTGACATTGGTGGATAACAGCGACATGAGCTGGCCGCAGGAAATCTCGGTAACCGTAAAAGCTGTGGACGATTATCCGGATATTGTCTCAGTGACGCCATCCATGGCAGCTGATTATTCCAAGGTAAATGTGGCTCTGGCATTTTCTGATGTGCTGGGTCTTGATTCCTATGCCCTCGTAAAGGGAAGCAAAGAGGATGAGGCACCGGGTCCATGGACTGCCATATGGAAGACGATTCCGAGAGAGGAAGATAGCAAGGCAAAGACCAGCTATATAGTTACAGAACCGCTTACAGAAGCAGGAATCTATTATGTGTATGTAAAGGATATTTCCGGAAATATCACATACCGCACGACACCGGTTGTGGTGTACCAGATCACCTTTGATACCGGTGTGGAGGACGATACGGTGACGGGAGAAATGCCGTCTATTGTAAAGCTTAAGGATCAGCCGGTGGTGCTTCCTGAGATTCAGTATAGTAAGGCGGGCTACGGCTTTACGAACTGGACAGGTGCCACAGGTATCTATGCGAATAAAGGAAATTATGTTGCCAACCAGAGTGATACACTGAAGGCAGGGTGGACAGATGAAAAGGTAAATTACACCGTCCGGTATTTTTACCAGAAACTGACGGAGACGACAAATGCGGAGGGCGCAGTGGAGACAGCACTTTCCTACGAGGAGGCAGACTCTGTTTCCTTTGACTCTGCCTATGGTGTGGAGATTGCCTATGATAAGCCGGAGATTCAGGCGGCAAAAACAGGATATAAGCTGACTAATATGCCAGTCGGTATAGAGAATTATCAGTCTGCCATTACAGCAACAGAAAACGGACAGGAGCTTTGCCTCTATTATAATCTGGAACAGTATCAGGTAACGTATAAGTATACGGATGAAGACGATCAGGTACAGACGGTAAGTGACAGCTATTATTATGGTCAGACGGTGAGGGAGAGAGCGAAGCCATCGACCATCGGTTATACCTTTGTGGGCTGGGACTGGGGCGAGGCAGGCCAGGCACCGTCTACTATGCCAAATAAGAACCTGACAGTAACAGGCTCTTTCCAGGCAGAGCAGACAAAGTATTATATTGTATATTACAAGCAGAATCTGGATCAGAATAACAGTAGCAATCAGTATCTGGCAAAGTCCTTTGAAAAGGATGATACCCTGACGGAGGAGATTACTGCTCATTACGGGGATACCCTGGCAGCCTATCTGGCAGAGCCTGCTTCCCCGGAGGATGGCAAGGAGACGGTAGTGGCAAGAGAGCTCACCGGCTTTACACCGGCGGCAGTACAGGTAAGCAATGGCAGTCCGGTAACAATTGGTGAGAGTGAGTATGATACATGGATTAATGGCTCAAAGACCTCTGCAGAAGGTACAGTACAAAAACAACTGACTGAGGAGGAAATTTCTGCTGCTCCTGGTTATCAGAACGGACCTACTTATATCTGCTTCTACTATACAAGAAATCTCTATGACATTACGTTAGATGTCTATAAGGATGCCAGAGAAAATGGTGTGCACCTCTTTGGTTCCTACTATGACGGAAATAAAAAGGTTAATTGCAACGGCGAGACGGTAACAGATAATGATGGTGCCCGTTGGACACTGCCTTACGGATATATATTTGCAGACGAGAATTCTGAAGGGAATGAAGACGGAATCGGAAGTGATGGATCTTATAAGGCATCCTATTTTGAAAATTTTGGTTATTTGCCTTTGGATGAAGCCAATACACATTCCCAAGCATGGACAAAGAGATGGCCGACAGAGGGAACATCAAAGGATAAGTACTATCTGGCCACCTTTGTGGACTGGAGTACCGGAGAAAGACCGGCCACTATGCCCGCCGGTGATGCGTCTGTCACGAGGGAGTATGCCTCAAAGGAGCTTTCCAGATATGTTATCGAGGTATATACGGAAGATTTAGAGGGAGTATCCCATACGGTTACACTGGATGATAATAGTACAACATCCGTCACGCTTCAGGAGGCTACCGGTAAATATTCCTTTGCCACCTCCTATGAGCGATACGGAAATGCCGGGGATACGGTGGAGATCGTAGATACCATGCCTGCAGATAATGCGAAAGAGGAGAATCATATCTATATCACAGTGGATGAGCTGATGAAGGGTGTGTCGAACTATCAGCAGTATGAGCACAATCCAGCGAACGACAAGAGTATCGAAAATGATGATGATGCAAACAAAGAGAAACTCACCGCCGTCATTACAGAGAATACGGTAACAGACAGCGTCATCGGAAATGTGGTAAAGCTGCGTCTGAATCTGGTGAGAAAGGAGTATACTGCTGTAGTCCGTTACCGTAAGAAGTCCTCTGGAATAGATGAGGGCGGAAACAGTGTGGCTAAGGATGAAATCTTTGCCACCAGGACGTTTAAGGCAAAGTGGGGAACCCAGTATCTGGTAGACCCGTTGGATTTTTTTGATGGTAGTGAACAAGCAAATGGTGGAAACACGATTGTAGATACGGAAGCGGCAAGAACCATTGCTGCAACGGATTTCAGAAATGGTAACTATATTGTCTCTTATTCCGGCTACTACTGGACACCAAATTCCGGACATTCGCCGAATCGGCAGTATAATATCTATGAGAACGACAGCAGTCCGGAGACCGGGCTTGTTTATGCTCCTGCACTTATCATGACAGTGGGTGGATATTCGAATGGTACGGATTCTTCCTCTGGCAGAAGCAACATGGACGTATATTACTCTGCACAGGAGATTGATAAGCACTATTATTTGAAGCTGCAGTATGAGAAATGTCAGGCAGATGAAAGTGATAACACCATTATCAGAGAAACCGGTAAAGCAACGGATATGATTATCAATTCAACTGCATATCCTGACCTTGCACCATACGGAACGAATTTCCAGGTATGTGTTGCCAATAAATGCGATGTCTTTCAGGTTGCAAGTGCACCAGGTACAGGATCGGGCGGGGCAGAAAGCAGATATCCGGGAGCGGACTGTCTTGCACAGGCTAAAGATGGATATCAGTATGTAACAGATGCGGGAGGAAAAGAAAAATTAAGAGATGGTACAGATGGCGGAAATGCTTTTGTGGAAGTTACTTTGACTTATAGTGCCACAGAAAACAGGGATATGGATGGAAGTGGAGGAACACTGGTAGAGGAAACAGGTACTTTCTATATTCCGGGTACACAGAATGGTGATTCCTTTGAAGCCTATAAAGATAGCAATGGCAATTGCCTGCTCTTTGCAGTAGATGAAACAAATCAGTTCTACAACGGAAACCGGATCAGTTATAGCTATAATAGTTCGGTAAAAGCGCATGTTGGACGTGACGTATTTATGGCCACCAGACCGACGACGGGAAAAGTGGTGGAAGTAGCCAATTCTACTGCCTCTCTCGAGACAAATGGTAAGGATTACATTACAACACCATTGACAAACATGACGGCAAATTCTTTCCAGGCCTATTACTATAATGTGTACAATGACTATTACCTGACCTTTGTATATGATGGAGCACAGTGCAGTGAGTGTGATAGTCATAAGAATTATTCGTATAATGAGCTTGTAACGGATTTTAACTGCAGTCATTTTTCTGTTGCAGATGGATATTACATTGCATGGTATATGGATTCACAGTATACAAAGCCGGTTGAACCTTTTAACATCAAAGGTCATACATATATCTATGGTCGAAAAGAAAAGATGCCGGTAGAAAACTGGGATTATGCATTCTATAAGCTGCCGGAGAAGACGACCATCGGCAGCGCAGATTATGACTGGATTACGTTGGATAATGTGGCTCAGATCAGCTGGACCGATAAAACCGTACTCAAGAATGCAGCTGACCCGTTATCGGCAGATAATGTGGATAATGACGCTCAGATTACCGGCCAGGGGGCAGAGACCATTACGAAGTCGGTAGCCGTGTCTTACACCAATGAGTATGGTGTGGAGACTACCTATAAGGGACTGCGTACCGAATGGTATATAGATGGTCAGATTGTTATGGTGAAGCAGCCAAATTACAGTATGACCTATATTGAGTTTACCATGGATTATACGGATTATGACCGGGAAGGCTTCCGGTATGATGAGACCAACACGAAAAATAAATCAAAAGCATTTTGTTCTACCACGTCGGTCAATATGTACGCCTATTTCACAAGGGAGTCCTATACCCTGACGGTGACAAGAAACCGGACGAAGAATGACAATGACGAGGTGACAACCCGGATTAACGGGGCAAAGATCCGGCTGGAGGACCCGGTAAAGGCGGGTTATACCTTTAAGGAATGGACGCTCCAGAAGGTGACAACGGATGAAAACGGGGTAAATAGTTATACAGATCTTAATCCATCGGATTACAGCTGTCATCATACGGATGCCGTGGGCAGTGAGGCAGGCTATACAACCTTTATTATGCCAATCTGCAATACAAGGGCACTGGCTGTATGGGAACCGGCGGAATTACCGGACTTTAAGATTACACACTATTTACAGGATGATAAGCAGACTTATAATCCTGAACTGCTGAAAACGGTTCAGTCTGTTTCGGATGCCAATGTTTCCGGCACAATAAAGACGATTTCCATCAAGCGGGACGGGTCAGAGGAAGAAAAACAGGCAACCGCTTATTACGATTCAGCAGAGGAGAATGCTAACCTTCTGGCAGTTTCCTATACGGAAGGGGCTTACACCTACTATTATGCAGGAATGGAAGTGCCGGAGTCAGGGGCGATAGAAGTGGAGACTGCCAACGCATTTGCCGTGGTACAGCAGGTATCCGGTGTGAAATCAGAGGATAAGCTCCCTGTTAAGGATTATAAGCTTACCGGTCTCGGAACCATGTTTGATTACGCCTTCACCAAGTATCAGCAGGATACCTCCCAGCAGACATTGACGGAGCAGACTACGGATGAAGAGGGAAATGCGGTTGACCAGACCTTTACCGCATATATCGATGCAGTGGTGGAGTACTACTATCAGCGAAGCAGTTCCATTAAGATTCGTGCCATCGGTCTGGCAGCTGATGATTCTGTCAGTGGTTTGACCTTGTCCGGTGCTGGAGATCATTATTATGGTGAAAAGGTTACCCTGTATGCCACCATGCAGCCAAATGGCTATACTTTCATGGGCTGGTATAAGGCTTCTGATGTATTAAAAGATTATCCGGAGGATGGCCAGCTTCCTGAAAGTCTGGAGTCATATTCATTAAAGGATGGTATTCTGGATCTGATTGGAACAGGGGAAGATAAGATTCAGCCAATTACAGAGGAAAAGACACTGGAAATGACGGTAAAGGCATCAGGAGATTACGTTGCCATTACAAATGCAGGTAACATCGGCACACCAACGCTGACCGTGACATCTAAGCATGAGGGCGATTATGTATACAACTACGAAAATGATACAAACAATGTGCTGACAGCATCCATAAACTGGGGAGATGCCGGTGCCGGTGCCAATATTATCAAAAAATATACATGGTATTATAAGTATTATGATGTATCGGAAATGACGTCGGAGCAGATTGCTGCACTGGATGTTGAGAGTATATCACTTGAACAAATGACAGAGATTCCGAACTCGGATTCCGGTACCTATCTCTTCCCTACGGGGCAGGAGGCAGGATATTACATCTATCGCTGTGTGGCAGATATTGAGCGTAAGGATAACGGACGGACGGGAACCGCAGAGGGCACCTGTCTGGTTTCGGTGGTTCAAAATAGCGACTACTATGTGACATATCCATGTACATACGACTATGATGGCAATTCACATACCTATATGGCAGGATTCAAATATAATATAGACAGCAAAGAAATCTATTACAGTAAGTCAGAGATTCCTGTGGATATTACATCAGAGGAGCTGGAACGCAGAATTGCTCTGCCGGAGTCTGATGACCAACAGATTACAACCAGCATCATCCGCTTTACGGATGTTGCAGTGGATGAGATGCAGATAGATAAACCGGTCATCCCACACACGGTATATTATTATATCAAGAGTGGAGACCAAAACTATGCCACCATTGCCGGTTCTGAGACGGTTACGATTAATCCGGTATGGCTGACGGTGGAGGCAGTGAGACCATTTACCAAGATATATGACGCTTCAGAGAAGGTTGAGGGCTCTTATGGCTCCAAGAAAGTGGACGGTACAGATTCAGATTTCCACAGACTGCAGACAGGAAGTGACTGCACGGATGGAAGGGGTTACTATGTGCTTCATGGTATTTTGGAATGTGATAAGGGGAAGACCCTATATCTGAATTTTGATGCGGCATTTGACAGTATGCATGTTAATCATGCAACGGTGGTAACCCTTTCTGATATGTGGGTTGTACAGAAGGCTGTAAATGAGGTGTTTAATAATTATAACTACAGATTCCCGAACGGCACTACTTTGCAGCTTTCCGGGCAGATCAAGCCATATCCATTAGAGATTAAGTGGATACCGAAAGAGGATAGTGATCCAGAGGAAACCTATGAAGAATCAGACTTCGTGTATAACTATGATGGTACAGAGAAGCATCCGTTTGTAAAAATTATAGACTCTCATATACCAGATAGCACAAGCAACTTTGAAATTCAGGTAAATAATGCACAAAAGAGTGTCAATACCTACGATGCCAGTGCAGAGGTGGTGGCCAGTGCAGGTGCAGCCTACGAACCGGCTGACTATACTTTTACGCTGGGAACATGTAAG
The DNA here is from genome assembly GCA_051877755.1 of Lachnospiraceae bacterium. Lineage (GTDB taxonomy): Bacteria > Bacillota > Clostridia > Lachnospirales > Lachnospiraceae > CAG-590. Next base: position 16,546 of record JBJEJE010000073.1, read on the forward strand.
TATCAGATTATACCTCGATATATCAAAGTGGCACCAAGGAATATGACGAAGGTCTATAACGGTACAGAACAGACCATGCTTAAGACAGATACAGTCAACGAGTTTGATTTCTATACCAAGGAAACGGCAGATGATACATGGAGGAAATATGAGAGTCTTCCGGAAGGTGAGACTTTCTCTGTTCAGGCTACAGCTTCCGGTAAGAATGTTGGCAGCTATACAATTGGTGCGGCAAATCTTAAGATATTAAATGAATCAGGAAAGAATATTAGTGATAACTATGTAATTTCCTATGATGAGGGTACCCTTACCATCGAACCATGTCCGGTTGTGGTAGATGGTATTACAGCGGATGATAAGGACTATGATGGTACAACTACTGCTACCGTAAATGTGGATGCGGCAGTATTTTATCCGCTGGAAACAGATGCGAATGGCGAAATCAAGACCGGTGCTGATGGTAATGGAATCCGGCTTGTAGGTCTGTATACCGGTGACTCCCTGTCATTAGATCCGGATAAGGTGACAGGTGAATTTGAAGATGCCAAGGCGGGTATAGATAAAACGGTTACGATTTCAATTGATAACGATGGTGCGGCTGAAAATGGAAGCGGCGGTGCTTTACTTGGTGTGTCAAAAGATAATTATAAGCTGATGACGGATCAGAGCCAGAAGGAAACGACCGCTGACATAGGAGCAGGAACAAAACTTACAGTCTCTGTGGGGGATTTGGAGTATGTTTATGGCGAGCAGCCGACATACAACGATTATACGTTAAGTTATTCCGGCCTCCAGTCTGGCGACACTGTAGAAAATGCGGTAAAGGCAGGCGAGGGATATAGGGCCACCTTTGAGATTAAAAAGCAAAAGGAAGATGGTAACTATGAGACGGTAGTTACAGATGGTACATCAGAGGCAATGAAGACCTTAAATGCCGGTACCTACTACATTTTCATCAAGACAACAGACGGTACAGACACAGGAGAGGCAGCAGGGCTTGCGGCAGACAACTACACCATCGTCTCTTCCGGTACACCGGGTACACTGACGATAAAGAAAAGACCGGTGGCTATTGCTGCAAAGAATGGTGCGGAAGCTATTACGAAGGAATATGATACAGAAAACACAGTAGAGGCAGACATTGTCAAGAAAGTGGATGGGAACAGTACACCTGTATATTATGAATTTACCAAGACGACCGAAGCAGAGACGTCGGTAGAGGTGCCGCAGTCCGGCATTGTAAATGGTGATGTGCTCACTATTGGTAGCTATACGGCACAGTATAATTCTGCAGATGTCGAGGACGCGACTAAAGTTGAGGTAACAGGTGTCACCTTGGCTGGGGAGAAGGCAGGAAACTATACACTTAAAAATACTGCCTTTAATCTGGAAGGTAAGATTACGCCAAAGGAAATGACCATCACTGTGGATGATCAGGAAACCGTCTACGGCGAGGCTGCACCTGCGAATACTTATACTGTAACCGGTGCGGTTGAATCAGAGGAGGATGCGATTGAAGCTGCTGTTGCAGGTGCTATGACGGTGTCTTGTGATTACAGCGCGACATCAGATGCAGTTGCCAATCGGAATGCAGGTACGTATGATATAAAAGTAGATAGCACAGATAGCTATAAAAACAATAATTGCTACCAAAATTCAAACTATGATATCACATTTGTGGATGGTACACTTACGGTTGCAAAGCGGGTGGTATACTATCAGGCAGAGGATGTGACAATCAGCTATGGTAAAGAAAATCCACCAGATGCCTATTCAGGTGCGTTTGTGGCAAATGATGCAGAGGATGCCCATGACGGCTGGTGCTATGGAGAGGGAATCAGTGGGGCAAAGGGCTGTGATGAGATTACGGCAGCAATTACAGTGTATTCCGATGAAAATTGTAATACGGAGATCACATTCTCAAACGACAGAAATTTTACCTGCTATGAAAGCGATGCAAAGGATGCTCAGCCTGTCAGCAAGACGACACCGGCAGGTAAATATGTCATTAATCCGACAGATGTAGAGGGGAAGATTTTTGCCCAGAACTACGAGTTTAAGCATAAGTCCGGTACACTGACCATTGCGAAATATTATGTAGCGGTTGAGAATGTACAGGTGCTTGGAAAGATTTATGATGGAAAGACCACAGTTGACAGCGACCATTTGCTGACGGTTGCGAATGACACGATATATAATGGTGGTTATCCGGGACTAAAATTCACCTATTATGAAGGTGCCACTAAGATTGATGGAAAAACTGCAAAAGAACTTGCCTCAGAACCAGCTTATGGTGAAGCTTATGTGCAGAAGCTTTTGGCTTCCCTCAAGATTGAGGCAGAGTATGAGTCTGCAGATGTCAGCGATTCCAGCAAAGTGAATATTTCCATTTCTCTTGTGGAAGGCAGTTATCTGGATCAGAGATATGTGCTTTTAACAGGTGGCGAAGGTGGCAATCTTCAGGAAGCAATTGACCAAGACCCTGAGAAATATTCAGCCACTTCTCCTGTGACTCAGACAGAGACCACGGCATTTATTGTGGGTGCAGATGGAGAAGTTATACATAAAAGTATTTTACAGCGTCCGCTGACCTTATATCCGGTGGATAAGAAGATAAAGTACGGCGAGAACATTTCTATCGTTACGAGTGCACCGGAAAATGGTATCTATACACTTGTAAAAGATCAGCGACCGGCAGAAAGTGCAGAGGGCGATGCAAAGGAAATCGGCTTTGCAGAAGGAGAGGACTTTAGTACCATCGGCTTTACCCTTGACAGCAGAATCTATCAGACCACACTGACGGATGGAAGACCGGGAGCATATACGGATGATGCAACTAATCCTGCGTATGAGGCAGGCTCGGATGTAGGCAGCTATGCAATGGATATTTCGACAGATGCGGGCTCAAACTGTGATCCCCAAAAGTCAAAGAACTATGATGTGAGCTATGCCCTCGGTCTGCTGACCGTAGAGCAAAACAAATTCCCGGCACCGGCATCGGTAACATGGGATGAGACAAATCCGGGTACGATTACATGGAGTGAGGTTTCAAAGATTGGTAAGGTAGAGGTTGCCGGATATAAGGTAGAGCTCTATTGTGGTGATACTTTGGTATATTCTGAAACTACTACGGACAATACAACCCGTTCTATGAATCTTCTGGATAAAATGCGTACAAATGGTGCAGGTGCCTATACTGTGAAGGTATGTGCAGTTGCGTCTACAGATGACAACGAAGTTAACAGTATTGATTATGCCAATGTAGAACAGTATGGCGATGTAGGAATATCAGAAAAGAAATATGCCGCCAAAGTAACAGTGAAGTTTAGTGACGATTCAGTTACAAACGCTGCAAAGACGGAGTCAGAAAGTGCAAAGATTTATGCAGAAGGAACGGCCGAAGGAGACAGGGATAGCACTTATATTATGATCGCAGGTGAGTCTGGAAAGAACATTTCTTATAGCTGGAGCAGACTGGGTGCAGGCACCGGAAACAGTACGGTATATACCTCCGGCTATACCGTTGACAGCGTGACAGTCAGCAGGGGAGAGTCTGCCCTTGACAGCTCGTTATATAGCCTGGGTACAGCTGCGGAAGATGCAAATGGAGGAACGTATCAGACTACATTGTCTCTTGGTGCAGATTTGAAGAGTGCCGATGACATTACAGTAACTTTGAAGCTTAAGGCAAAAGATGCAGCGGTATCCCTTACCGTTAGCGAGACACATAATCCGGAGATGGCGACAACAATGTATGGTTATAGTGGAGATGCCCAGCCAGTTTATAAGGCTGTTCCGGGGGTTCCGGAAGGTTCTGACGGGGATACGTCACTCTATGATTATAGTTATGAGTGGTCGATAGATAAAGCAGGAACAATATATAATAAAGATAATAGGCCGGATGTGGAAGGTGCAGGCGATATTATCTGGACGAACCAGACTTTTTCCTTCCCGCTTGGAATGTCATGCCTGAAAGGTGGTTACCGGGTATATTGTAAGGTGACAGCCACAAGGAAAGATAATGGAAAAGAGAAATCGAAAGAATCATTTAAAACACTTACGATTACAAAGGCAAAACCTGAGAATTCTGTCCATGTCACAGTAGATAATAATGGCTGGACCTATGGTGAAAGCCGCTATAAGGAGGATGGAGTGACACCGAAGGTCAGCTTTACGCAGGAAATTAGTGATCTCGGTACAATTACTCTGGAATACTGGGATCCGTCAAAGGCAGAATGGACGACTACACAGCCGACGGATACAGGCAGCTATCAGGTTAGAGCAAATGTAGCCGGAAATGATAATTATGAAAGCTTTACAACGGATTCGGTAGAATACGAAATCAGTCAGGCAACGCTTTCTGCTCCTTCTAATATTACGATGACAAATTCATCTACTGCACCATATGGTTTGGTAAAATGGGATGCAGTAGCAGGACCAAAAGAAAATGCTGGTAAGGAGGATGATTCCCAATCCTGTATTCATGTAAAGTATGAAGTCACACTTTCAAAAACAGCAGTTGATGCGACGGAACAGACTGAGAAAGAAATAATTAAGACAGATACCACAACAAATACATACTATGATTTTTCTGACCAGATTAAAGAGGATGGAAAATATTATGTTACTGTACAGGCAAAGGTAGATCCTCGCGAGGTAAAGGAAGAAAATGAAGCCCCAAGTTATGAAAAACAGAATTATGACGGGCAGGATGCTAATAACTGTGCAGACAGTGCGGTATCTACCTTTACTGCACTGATTACGATTGGTGCAGAGATTACAGGCAGTGGAAATGGTACAACTGCTACAGTGGATGGCTTTGAAAAAGTATATGACGGAACCGGACTGACGCTGAAAGCAGTTTATGGTAACGGCACAGATGCAGTACTCTATCAGTGGATGAAAAACGGTCAAAAGATTGGTGAACCGACATCAGATAGTACACTTTCTATCAAGTATGTTGAGGAAAGTGCATTATACGCATGTAAGATTTATCCGAATGGAATGGATACTTCAGCGGGAGATATCATTTATACAAAGAATGTGAAGGCAGAGATTATTCCACGTGAGATTACCATTACGGCAGATTCTCCGACAAAGCAGTATGATAATACACCGCTTCTGACTGCAGGTACAGATACATGGACAATCAGCGGTGCCGGACTGGCAGATGGTGATACCATTAGTTATAGCAGTGACTATTCCAGTCTGACCAATGTTGGAACAGCGGACAATGAAGTAACAGCAGTTACCATTACAAGAACGGGTGATGCTTCGAAGACTGTATATACAGATGATACTACATCAGACTTGTATAAATACAATAATTACAAGGTGACAAAGGTAGATGGTACGCTTATGGTAACTGCCCGTCCGTTGGGTGATGGTACATCATATACAGAGGGAATCACCGTTGATGATATTGGTGCTGTGACCTATAACGGTGAAGAGCAGAAGCCGGATGAAAATCCATTAGGAGACAAGGTTATTGTAAAAGATGTCATCAAGGATGAAAATAATGATACATTAAAAGATGCTACTCTGGAAAAAGGTATAGATTATACCGTTTCCTATACAAACAACATATATGCAGGAACCAATACTGCTACGGTTGTGATTGAGGGTACCGGCAACTATTCCGGAAGCATCACCAAGACCTTTACAATTTTGCCACTGACTGTTGAGCCTTTATGGGGAACTTCCACCTTTGATTATGATGGAAACCAGAAAGAGGTAACGGCTGCTGTTTCCAATAAAGTAAATAATGATGATGTGGCATTTACTTATACGGAAAATACCAATACCGCAACCGATGCGGATGATTACCAGGCTGTTATCTCCGGTCTGACAGGGGAAGCAGCAGGCAATTATACAATCGAGGGTGCAGAGAATCTGACAAAGGATTGGAAGATTAAAAAGGCTGCAGGAGAAGTAACCATTACTGGCGATACATCTAAGGTATATGATGGTACAGTAATAGAAGATCCGTCATACGAATTAAATGGTACTACCAGAGAGGTGACCTTTAAGTATTATACAAAAGGTGAGGGCGATACTTATACAGAACTGGATGCAGCAGTAAACGGCGGCAAGCCGCTGAATGCCGGAACCTATTATGCAAAGGCTTATGCAGCAGCAGATTCCAATTATGAATCGGCAGAGTCAGATTATAAGGAAATTACAATCCATAAGCGTGAGGTGACCATTACTGCTGAGGATAAGGAGAGTGTATACAGTAAAGAAATCAAAGAGATGACCTATGTCATTACAGCGGCAGAGGGTGTGCTGACGGAGACTGCACCAAATCCATTAGTTTCGGCTGACGATTTGGGAACGATACGTGCCTATGCAAAGGAAAGTGCTGCCCCAGATGCGGCTGAAATCAGCCAGAGTACACCGGCAAATGAATACACGATTCAGATTTCCTATACGGAAAATAATAACTATGATGTCACAATCGTTACGGGAACCTATACCATTACACGGGATGAACAGGTTTTGGCTGCAGAGAATGTTACGGAAACTTATGACGGACAGCCCCATGAGATTGTATTTAACCATACCATTGGAAGCAGCAATCATCCGGTGGGAGATGGAACGGTTACCATTACTTATAAGAAGATAAAGGATGAAGCAGGAGTTGCTGTAACCGGGGAAGCCCAGACCAGTGACCTTGTAGACGGAAAGCCGGTACACGCAGGAACCTATGAGGCGGTCATTATAGCGGGCGAAACAACGAATTATAAGGAAAAGAGTATTACAGCAACCGTCAGCATTGAACAGAGAAATCTTTCCATTAAAATTGGTTCCGGCGAAAAGACCTATGACGGGACACCTTTGACAGAAAAGTCTTATACACTAAAGAATGAGACAACTCTGGTGGCTTCGGACACTATGACAATCCAGTATCCTGACAGCATCACAGACGTACAGTATGATGAGGAGAAGAATGTGATTGCAGTTCCGAATACAGCAGGTACTGTGGTTATAACAGACAGTGAAAGCAAAGATGTAACAAAAGATTATGACATTTCCATTCAGGAGGGCACGCTGAAAATAAATCCGTTATCCCTTTCGGACATCACCTTTGATTCGGATACACTAGCTTACACCGGGCAGCCGGTGGGACCGGACAATATTCAGGTGTTTGCAGAAGTAAATAGTGTAAGCACACTTTTGACTAAGGACACAGATTACACACTTACAGAAAAGGAAAGTGAGCATAAGGTAACCAAGGCTGTCAGAGCCGGTACTTATACGGTGGAGGCAGTAGGCTGCGGCAACTTTACAGGAAGTGTCAGCAAAACATACACCATTTCAGAGAGTGATAAACCGGTGGTAACCGGCGTAGTAAACGATGGAATCTACTGCAAGCAGGCAGCCATTACCGTAACGGACAGCAATCTGGATTCCGTCCGGATTACAAAGACCAAGGCAGATGACACAATAGAAGATATTTTGACTGCAGATAATATTACAGAAGCTGAGTATGCCTATACCATTATTGGTGATGAAGAGGATGGAGCCACCTATACGATTGTTGCGAAAGACAGCTCCGGCAATGTCAACGAAACAATGGTAATTACGGTATATAAGGATCATAGCTTCCCGACAGCGGATTATGTGACTGCGGAAGACGGCAACAGCCAGACAGCATCCTGTGCACATGGCTGTGGAGCAGTGGATACAAGGGTAGTTGTACAGGGAAGTGTACATTGGGATTATGCATATCGCTATGATCTGCCGGATGGCACAACCCAGAGTGGTGTACAGGGAGCAGAGGCAAGAGCTACCTATGCAAGACTGACGCTGTGGCAGGATGATACCCCAATTGCAACGAAGATTGTGGATTGTGATGATCTGTGCGGCAGCCAGGCAGCTACACCAGATACAGAAGGCAGTATCGCTTACAGCTTTACCAGCTATGATCCGGACGATCCGGATAAGGATGCCGGTGATATGCTTCTTCCGGTAACGGATGAAACAGATGAGCCATACAGCTATCGGGTAGTGGCAGAACCATTGAAAAAACAGGGAACCGGGTATCAATCTGTCAATGATTACAGTGTGGATTACGAGGAGGATGGACATATTGGAAAGAAAGCATTGATTTCTTATATTCCGGAGACCTTTGAGGTGCCATGGAAGGTAACCCTTTCCAATCTTCCGGTTGTGAATGGTCAGGTACAGGCACCGGATGTCATATATGTGAAGATTATGTTTGCATATCTGGAAAATGCAGATGATACGGAAACCGATGCAGGGTATCAGATTATTTCGCAGCAGACCTCTATTTTAGGTGTTCCTTGCCAGAAGATTGAACATGAGGATGGTACGGTAAGCTACGAGGGTAAATATCCGGTATGGAAATATCAGGGTGGTACTACAGACAGCTATTATCACAGAATACAGGTAACCGGTTATCAATATAACAATACCTATTATGATGTAGCCGACAAGAAATATAAGTCACCAAACGGTCCGGATCATACAACGCAGACAATCTGTTATGTGGAGCCGTCTGAGGGACAGGAAGGCGGAGCCAGCGGAACCATACTTTACAACTTAGAAGGGCTTGCTATGCCGGTTGTAACCTTTGACTACAATGAAGGCGGGGACAATACCAATCCTGTGACTTCAGCTAATCCGTTAATATACAGTATCGTAAAAGACAGCTTTGGTGCCAGAGTAAGTACAGAGGAAATCACAGCTGTAATGCAGGGTGTAACAAGAAATCACTATGCATTTGAAGGATGGTTTGATGCACAGGAAGGCGGAAATCAGATTACAGAAATTGCTTCACTAAATGAAAGCAGGACTTTATATGCACATTGGAAAGAGTTAGTACCGCCAGCCGGCAGTATTGAAGTTAAGGATAATGTCTGGAAGGAATTCCTGAATGCCATTACCTTTGGTTATTTCTTTAAGGAAACCCAGCAGGTAGTGATTAAGGCACAGGATAATGGAGAAATAAATGGCACTCAGACCGGTGTAAATAACAGCGGCATCCGGGATATTGCATATTATGTATTGAAAGGTAATCCTGACGAAAGCCTGACACCACTGACGGCAGCTCAGATAGCGGCACTTCCGGATACAAGCTGGACTGTACCTTCTGAGATGTCAGAAACGGAGCAGGGAGAAAACTATATTACATTTAATATAGATCCGGAGGCACAATATATTATTTATGCAAGGATTACGGATAAAGCAGGCAATACAACCTATCTTTCCAGTGACGGACTGCTTTTGGAAAATACACCTCCGGTTATCGAGGGCGCAGAAAATGATACAACCTATTGTATTACAAGAACCGTAACCATAACAGATGACCGGCTGGATTCCATTAAAGTGACTTTGTCAGATGGAAGTGTCATATCCGAGGAAAATGATATGACTGTAACTGGCAGAGAAATCATACTTCCTGGAAGAAATGACGGCAAGACCTACACCGTTGTGGCGGTGGATAAAGCAGGCAATACTACAACTTTGTCGGGTGTTCTAGTAAAGGAGAAACATACCTGGACCTATCAGGTGAATCCGGCAGATATACTGACAGCCACATGTGAAGTAGAAACCTGTGATAATTATCATGAAGCAGACAGTCTCACTGTAATAATCAGTGGAGTGACAGCACCTTATGACGGGAAAGAACATCTGGCGGAGATAACAGCCAGTGATGCATTTACAGATGCAAATGCCGGTACTGTGGGCGAAATAACCTATTATAGCGTGGATGAAGCAGGTTCACTTTCCGGTGGTAAAAAGCTTTCCGGTGCCCCGGTTCACGCAGGCAGCTATTATGCAGTGGCGGAAGTGACGGCAGATAGCGGCAGGAAGGCAGAGATAAAATGCAGCTATGAAATCACACCGGTGAACCTTGGAACACTGACACTGGAAAAGAGCCAGACAACCTATAATGGCAGCAAACAGGAAAATCCGGAAACCGTTACGGCTGTTGTGGATGGAAGAACAATTGAGCTGGTGAAAGATCAGGATTATGTTCTGACCAGTAAAGATGATACGAATGCAGGGCAGGCGGAGATTACTGTAACCGGAATTGGTGATTATGCCGGCGAATTAAAGAAAACCTATGAAATTTTACCGGCAAAGATTACCCTTACAGCAACGGATAAAGAAAGCGGCTATGGCAATGAAATGGCAGAACTTTCGGTTGAGGTGACTGAGGGACAGATATTTGATGGGGATGACCTGCATATCGGTGCAGAGACCGATGCAGAGGAAAAGAGCCCATTTGGTGAATATGAAATCCGTCCTGTATATGATGACAATCCAAACTATGAAGTGACAGCTGTCAATGGAGTATACACCATTAAACGAGGTGTATTACAGGTGACAACGGATGGATACGAAGGCGTTTACGATAGTCAGGAACATGGAATTACCATGTATCCACAGGATGAGGATGAAGAGTATATCATTTATTATTCCACAGTACCGCTTGATGAAAATAATTATCTGCTGGAGGGAACTGTGCAAAAACCGGTCTTTGCAGACATTGGCGAATACACGATATATTATTACGTTGTGTCCGAACACTATTATCCGACTGCGGGCAGCGAGGAAATTGTTATCAGAGAACGCAGTATAGGAACGCAGCAGCCTGACCAGAATTGTACGCTTACCATAAATGAAATACCGGATACCGTTTATGATGGAACTGTAAAGGCACCGGAAGTTCAGATTGTGGCACATTATACAGTGACAGATGGAAGCAGCGTTTCTCAGAAGAATGTGATACTGAAAAATGGTATCGATTATATTCTGACCTACGAAAACAACAGGGCAGCGGGAACGGCAACCATTACAGCAAAGGGAATTGGAAACTATACAGAAGTGTTGTCAACTACATTCCGGATTCTTCCACTGGAGGTGGAATTAGAGTGGAGCGAAGGCGAGTTTGAGTATGACGGAACGGAGAAATCCGTGACGGCAGAGATTATCAATAAGGCACTGCCGACAGATGATGTCATGGTAGGAACCTATCAGGAGAACAAAAAGACCGAGGAGGGAACCTACGAGGCACAGGCACTTACCCTTGAAGGTGCAGATGCTGGAAATTACTACATTGGCGATAACAGTGATGCAGAATATGTATGGATGATTCAAAAGGATATTGATTCAGAGGAAGAGCTGGAAAAGAATTCCCTGGCATTAAATGCAAAGTTAAAGGTAAGCCAGACTGGAAAGAAGATTAACATATTCTGGGGTAAAGTATCCGATGCAGACGGTTATGATGTCTATGTACAGTATTGTGGCAAGAAGTTTACTTCCCAATCGCTGAATGCTGTCTATAGCGGAAAAATAACAAAGATTACTGTAACAAAGGTAAACGGCAAGAAACTAAACCTGAAAAAGAACTATAAGATTTATGTCATAGCTTACAAGCTGGTGGACGGCGAAAAGGTTACGATAGGAAAGACCATTACTGCCCATATCGTGGGAAGAAAGAATACAAAGGAAACCAATGTAAAGGCAGTCAAAGTCAAGAAGAGTTCTTTTGAATTAAAGGTTGGAGGAACTGCAACGATTGAAGGCTCGACAGTGTTAGTCGATAAGAATAAGAAACCACTTTCCGACAAGCATGCAAAAGAGTTGCGTTATGCAAGCAGTGATACGGAAGTGGCAACTGTATCCAAAACCGGAAAAATCAAAGCAGAGGGAAAAGGAAGCTGTACCATCTATGTATATGCCAGAAATGGATATGCGAAGAAAGTGAAAGTGAAGGTGAAATGAAATCAGCTTTGATTTCATTTCACCTGATGAACAGTACAAATGATATGCATGGATAGAATCGAGCAGGATATAATAAGATAGTAAGAGAAAAGAGTGCCGGTATATGCGGGTGATGAACGAAAGGTTGCGTGCTGTTTGAGAAATTGAAGTAAAATAGTTTGCGTACTATATGTAATTATGCTATAATTTATTTTGCGTACTGTAGGAATTTTCTTTCGGAGGTAAACGAATATGAAAATTAAACGTAAGATATATGATAAATTAGTAGAGTGGAAGGATGGTTCGAAAGGAACAAAAGCTCTTCTTATTGAAGGTGCAAGGCGTATTGGCAAATCTACAGTTGTTGAGGAATTAGGAAAGAATGAATACAAATCTTATATTTTGGTTGATTTTAACAAGGCAAGTAAAAAAGTTCTGGAAAGCTTTGATGATTTGATGAATCTTGATATGTTTTTTCAGACATTATCATTGGAGTATAACAAACGATTATATCCGAGAGAGTCTTTGATTATATTTGATGAGATTCAAAAGTTTCCAAAAGCCAGAGAGGCAATTAAATATCTGGTGGCAGATGGGAGATATGATTTTATAGAAACGGGATCTTTAATTTCTATTCGTGAGAATGTTGAGAAAATAACGATTCCATCTGAGGAACGAAAGCTTAAAATGTATCCGGTAGATTTTGAAGAATTTGCTATGTATTTAGGAGAAGACCTCCTATTGGAATATATAAAAAAATGTTATTATGATAAAGTTCCGTTGGAAAGAAAAATGCACGAAAAGGCAATGCATTTATTTAAGGAATATATGCTTGTGGGCGGAATGCCGCAGGCAGTTGTTGCATTTGCTGAGAATGGAAGAGATTTTGCTTTGGCTGATATAGAAAAAAGAGACATACTTAGCCTTTATAGAGACGACATTAAAAAAGCTGCTAAGAGATATCGGTCAAAAGTATCTGCATTATTTGACAATATACCGGCTTACCTTTCTACCCATGAAAAGAAGATTGTACTTAGTGAAATCGAACCGGGAGCAACTTTTGACAAATATGATGATCCTTTGTTTTGGCTTGATGACTCTATGATTTGTAACCTTTGTTATAAGTGTAACGATCCGAATGTAGGTTTTGCAATTAATAAAAATGACTCGGCCGTAAAATGTTATATGGGAGATACCGGACTTCTTGTGAGTCTAGCATTTAATGAAAATGAAATTATGGACCAACAGCTTTATAAGTTGATAATGAATGATAAATTATCACTGAACGAGGGTATGATATATGAGAATGCTATTTCTCAAATGATTGCAGCAAAAGGTAAGAAACTATATTTTTACACCAGATACTCGGCAGAAAAGCATAGAAATGATATAGAGATAGATTTTCTGTTGTCAAATGAAAGTAAAATGAACTTTAAAGTGTTCCCTGTTGAGGTAAAATCATCAAAAAAATATTCGGCGACCTCACTTGGGCGTTTTAGTGAGTTATTTGGTAAAAGAATAGATATGTCCTATATTATTCATCCAAAAAATTTGATGATGGATGAGCAGATTATAAGAATACCACCATATATGTTTAGTGTTGTATTTTAAATTCCGTATGGAAGATGTGTTTCGCCGTGCGGATCAGATGATGTAGTGCTTTACAGTGGCATCCTGAAAAGGATGTCACTGTTTTTTGCTTTATTTAGGAAACTTCTCCTACATTCCGCTCGGGCGCGAAAGAGTCGCAAGCAGCTCTTTGTTCTATTGGAAGAAAGAAAATTTATGTTGACATATAACTGTTTATGGTGTATATATAACATATAAACAGTGAAAAAGAGCTAATTAAGAGCAATGTTGGAAAGCCAAAAGACTGAGAAGACGAAAACAGGCAGGTGAGAACATGAAAATATTACAAAACTCAGGAGTACCCATTTACCAGCAGATAGCGGACCAGTTTAAAGAGGACATTTTGTCCGGCAGGATGAAGCAGGGAGAGTATCTTCCCTCTATCCGGGGACTTGCGAAGGAACTCAGGATTAGTGTCATAACGACCATGAAGGCATATGAGGAACTGGAAAAACAGGGACTGGTAACAGCGGTACAGGGAAAGGGCTATTATGTGAATGCCCAGGATACCGAGATGCTGAAGGAACAGCATATGCGGAAAATGGAGGAACATTTGATGAATGCCATATCCGCTGCAAAGATTGCAGGAATTTCGGATAAGGAACTGTTAGATGTGATGAAAATGCTGATGCAGGAAGGGGATAGGTAATTGCGAAACTCCTGCTTTTTCTATAAACGTTGTGCAGTTTTAACAATATCCACGCAAGTACGTTTGCACTGCTCTCGCCTCGCAACGGTACTAAACTCGTGTTTCACACTCGTTAAGTGCCGGCGGTCTCAAAGCACTTGCTTAGGATACTTGTCAAATCTGCACAACTTAATATACATTTTCAAGAGTTTTGCAATTACCTATTTGCAATTATTAGAGAAAGGAGAACAATATGGAAACACAAGCTGTTATAGAAATGAATAATGTTACAAAATCATTTAAGGGATTTGAGTTAAATATTCCGGAATTGAAGATTCCGAAGGGATTTGCCACAGCACTGATTGGAGAAAATGGTGCCGGTAAGAGTACCATGATCAATATTCTGGCAGGAACCCGTCTGGACTACAAGGGCGAGGTTACATATTTTGACGGGGAGGAAGAGGATAAGGTCATCCGGGAGAATGTGGGTTACACCGGTCCGGGGAATTATTTTATGCCGCACTGGACTGTCCGTGCAGTGGGCGAGGTCAGCGAGATATTATTTGACCAGTTCCACAAAGACCGTTATGAACAGCTTTGTCAGGATCTGGGTGTCAACAAAAAGGGAAAGAGTGTGGATAAGCTGTCCGACGGTATGAAGATGAAAACCATGCTGGCAGCAGTATTTGCAAGGGATACCCGGATGCTCCTTCTGGACGAGCCTGCATCTCCACTTGACCCGTTGATGCGGGATAAGCTTTGCTCTATGATCCGGGATTACATTGACGAAGGAAATGGAGAAAAGAGTGTATTTTTCTCCACCCACAATATTGCAGATATGGAAAATGTAACCGACTATGCCATGATTATGGAACAGGGAAAAATTGTGGAACAGGGATTTGTGGAGGATTTGAAGGAAAAGTATATCGTGGTAAAGGGTGAAAAAAAAGAGGCAGACAAGGCAAAGGATATCCTCTGGGGATTCCAGAAAAATTCCTATGGATATGAAGGTCTGTGTCCGGCGAAAGATCTGGATAAGCTTGCCGGGATGGATATTGCCACAGAGACGCCAACTCTTTCCCAAATCAGTGTAGCAGTGATGAAAAAATATACCAGTCTGCAGGTGTAGGGATTTATGATTTGACATGAGTACAATCCCGCAAGCGAGTTTTTAAAAGAATAGAAGAAACATCTATCGTCAGATGTTGAGATTTGAGGTGAAGAATTCAATGAAAGAAACGATAAAGAGTTACCATATGTTTCTGCCAAGAAAATGGGTAAAATGGTTCTTATATCTGCTGTATCCGGTTTTTGCGATTGGAGGGTTATATGCACTGTGTTATAAAATAACATTTTTATCCCTTTTATGTATTGCCTTTGCAGGTGGTATCGTCGTAGGTGTGGAATATATGTTAGACGGATTTGTGTTTGCCGGTATTGCATCAAAGCATACAAACCGTCTGGAGTATTTGAAGACTTCCGTAAAAGGAATGCCGGTGCTTAAAAGAGCATTGATTGCAGATGGTGTCCGGCGTTTTTGCAGTATCACAGTTATTATGCTGGCATTGTGTCCTATGATTTGTAAGGAAAAAGAGCTAAGTGGCAGACAGGTATTGCTGCATATGATTGCATATATTTTGTTTGTTGATTTGCTGCTGGAAACAGGGTTTATCGTGTCGCGTTTTTTTACGAACGTTATGGTTATATTTGTCTGCATTTATCTTGAATGGATAATTGTATTGATAGCCGGATTCAATATTTTTTGGGTTCCAGTGCGAATCTGGCAGGTGGTATTGTTGGCGGCAGGCTGCATTGCTGTTGTGGTGGCAGGAAGAAAATTAATTTTAAAGAGAGCGAGGGATAGTTATTATGATAACAGAATGGAAAAGATGCATGAGGCTGGTTAAATATGGGTATAACTTAAAATCCTCCATTGCGTGTGCAGTAATTTTCTTTGGTGTGGGTATTCTTTTTTGTGTGGTAGAAATTGATATGTTTGCCATGGGAGGACTGTATATTGTCCTGGGACCGTTGATGCTGGTGCAGATTATCTATACGGGACTGATGGCAGGAATGGCTTTGTCTTCCCCACGCCGGCGTTTTATTGAGATTCAGCTTCAGGATGGGCTGCAGATTCTTGTGGGCGTGCTGGGATATTTACTGGTAGTTCTGATTGCAGCCATTAAGGTATATCAGGGACATTCCACACTGGAGCTGAGTAAAGTTTACGGACAGATGGTGCTTTATACGGGGATAATGACTGGAGTACTTTTGGTTTATATGGGAATTGTATATAAGTATTTTCTGGTTAGTCTGATTTTGTTTATGGGCGGTTTTTCTTTCGTTTATACGGGACTGTGGGGAGAAATGATTAAGATAACCCATTCTGTAAATATGATAAGCGGTACCCTTTTGGGCCTGCTGTTTGTGTTGATCGGAGAAGTGCTGTCGGCAGTGATGAGGAGAATACTTTACAAAAAACCACTGAATAAGTATGCTATGGGTATGGCACTGCGGAAGCAAATGTAAAATGGGTGGTTAAGTGGATTGTTGGATGTTTAATAGAAAAATTTATGGAATTGACATTCTGGTTCATTTTGTTATAATATACTTAACAAGGCAGTCGGAAGGTGAGTGCGCTTCACCCGACCCGGCGAAAATAATTAGTTAAAAAATAGCTGTCAGCTCTCGCCAAAGAACAGGACGGCTATTTTTTATTTTTCATACTTATAATGTTAACAATCAAGATGCCTGCAGTTAAAATAACCATAAATTCTTCGTATGTACTCATAAGCATCACCCTTTCTGTAAGGCTCAGATAGGATGAAAAGCACGTCCCCCAACTACCCAGTTAAATGTATTATTTGTTCATAAAATAATTGATAAAAATGAACGATTGTTGTATAATAGAATATAGCATATTAAAGATACATATGCAACAAAATGTTCAAAAATTATTGAAATAATGAACGACCGAAGATAAGAGAAATCTAGAATATAATGGAGGACCCCATGCATGGAACAGACGGAATACATTCGGGAATTGGAGATTCAGATAACAAACCAGCAGCGTAAGATAGAACAATATGAGAGGGAACTGTTTTTTCTTACAAAGGCATTAGAAGAAGCCAACCAGAAGATGGAGAATATGAAATTGCAGGACGGTAAGAATAAGAAGAGAAGAGGAAGGCCGTCTGTTGATGGGAATCGGAGAGAAATGGTTCGTGAATTGGTGCAACAGGGTATGAGTTATCGTAAGGTACATGACATGACAGGCTTGTCTCTTGGTTCCATTTCGGCTATCATAAATGAGACGGCAGAGCAGAATAGCAAAGAAAGATGAGAAGGAGTAGATATTGATGACAAAGATTACCATGCCGGCAAATGCAAGCCGGATTATCCATACATTGCAGGAAGCCGGATTTGAGGCGTATATTGTGGGTGGCTGTGTCCGGGACGCCATTCTTAACAGGAATCCGGATGACTGGGATATCACTACATCGGCAAGACCGGAGGAGGTAAAGGCATTATTTCACCGGACCATTGACACCGGAATTCAGCATGGCACCGTAACCGTTATGATGAAGAACAGGGATACCGGGAAGCTGGAAGGTTATGAAGTGACCACATACCGGGTGGATGGCAAATACGAGGATCACAGGAGACCGGCATCCGTCACCTTTACTGCTAGTCTGTTGGAGGATATGAAACGCCGTGACTTTACGATAAATGCCATGGCATATAATGAAGAAGAGGGCCTTGTGGATCATTTTGGCGGAATCGGAGACTTGCAGAGGAAGGTAATTCGGTGTGTTGGCGAGCCGAAGGAACGGTTTGATGAAGATGCCCTGCGGATTCTCCGGGCTGTGCGGTTTGCGGCACAGCTGGATTTTGCCATTGATGAGCAGACCCAGGAGGCAATCCGTAACCAGGCGGTATTCTTAAAAGACATCAGTGCAGAGAGGATTCATGTGGAGCTTACAAAGCTGTTGGTGTCAAAGCATCCGGAACGCCTGCGGACGGCATATGAACTGGGAGTGACTGCGGTGGTGCTGCCGGAGTTTGACCGGATGATGGAGACAGAGCAGAATAATAAGCATCATATGTATAATGTAGGGGAGCACACTCTTCATGTAATAGAAGAGGTCCCGGCTACAGAAGTCATGCGCTGGGCGGCACTTTTGCATGATGTGGCAAAGCCGGTGATGAAGACCACGGATGAGAAGGGGGATCATTTTTATGGGCATAATGAGATGGGTGTCCAGATGGCAAGGGAAATTTTATCGCGGTTAAAATTCGACAATGCCACCATAGCCAGGGTGAAACGGCTGGTATTTTGGCATGATTATGGAATGGGGCAGGTGCCGGGTATTAAGTCCTTTCGCAAATCCTTAAGTAAAATGGGTGCGGATTTGTTTGAGGATTATGTGGATATCAAGCGTGCGGATATTCTCGCCCAGAGTGAATATATGCGGGAAGAAAAGCTGCACAATCTGGAAGTGTTACAGGGATATTACCGCCAGATACAGGAGCAGCAGCAGTGTTTGTCGCTGAAAGATTTGGCAGTTACCGGAAAGGATTTGATGGAGCATGGCATGAAACCGGGGAAAGAACTGGGAGTGATGCTTAATTATCTGCTGGAATGTGTACTGGACAATCCGGAGAAAAACCAGAAAGATATCTTATTGAAAATCGTAGAAGAAAAGGAGTCTTAAGGTAAGAAAAAGAAAAAACAGGCAATTTTTTAGTATGAAAACAGATTCTCCTTCATAAGATGAAAGAGTAAAGGAGGGAGTGTTTTTATGTCCGAAAAACTTGCCGAGGTGTATGAACAGTATGACATGGAGATTCTTGCCACAAGAAAGGGAAGAGGTGCAACGATTCTTACCACAACGGAAGGGCTGCGGATTCTGGAACCATTTCGCGGCAGCATGACCAGGTTAGAGCAGGAATATGTATTAAAACAATTATTTGAAAGGGAAGGCTGCGAGAATCTTGATTATGTGATTCCTAACAAAGAAGGAAAGTTGTTTACCTGTGACAAATACAGACAGCCATTTGTATTAAAAAAACATTTTGAAGGAAACGAATGTGATATGCATAATCCCTCTGATATTGTACGTGCAGTAGAAGCACTGGCGCGTTTTCATATATATGGACGGAAAGTTGTTTCCCGTTTTCAATCTGCCTGGCTGCAGAGCCAGAAGGAAAAAGAAGAAAAGAAAGTTGAGGAGATTCGAAGAGCGATTGCTGACGGAGAGGAGCTGGAACGGATATCCTATGTTTACGAAATCAGTCAGACGGCACTGGAAGAAGTATTGAAAACGGCAAAGATTAGGGAGGCGGAAGAAAATACAGCATTAAAGGAGATGGATGTGCAAGAGATTCAGGATACAGTCGGCAAAGAGAAGCCTGCACAGACAGAACTGTTAGAAAAAAACTGGTCGGAAATAGCTGGAAATGCGGATATGGACATAGAAAATATGTTAATCCGGCATAACAGGGAATTGAAGAAAATTCAGAAATTTGTCAGTAAAGTAAAACGGAAAAATGCATTTGAAAATCTGTTTTTACAGGTTTTTCCGGATTATTACCAGCAGGGTGTAGACTGTGTAGAAATGTTAAAAGAAGTGCTTCCGGGAGAAAAAGGAGTGTCAGCACAGAGCAATTTCCAAAATCATTATGGAATCTGCCATGGAAGTTATAACCAGCATAATGTGATTCTTGGAGAGACCGGGGAAGCAATCGTTCATTTTGAACGGTTTTCCAGAGGGAACCAGTTAAATGACCTTTATCAGTTTGCCAGAAAAGCAATGGAAAAAAATCATTTTGACTTTACATTGCTGGAAACCATTTTCCAGGTATATGGAAAGGAGATTGAACTGTTTATAGAGGATTACCAGTATATGTATATCTTATTTTCCTACCCTGAGAAATTCTGGAAGATTGCAAACAGTTATTATAATACCAATAAGGCATTTTTATCCCCCAAATATATAGAAAAATTGGAAACCGTAATCATGCAGGAAAAGGAAAAGAAAGAGATGCTTTCCGAATATTTAACTTTTCATTTGCCCCACTTTTCGGTATAATGAACGTATAAGCATGAGCGCAGCTTTCGAGAGAATGCACTGGCTGCTTGCAGACAGGTGCATTCTAAGAAAGCTATGTGAGTGCAACGAACACCGAGGAACCGAAGGTTACGAGGTGAGCGCTCATGCGAGCGGTTCGAAAGAAGCCAACGATTGCTTGCAAGCGATTGGCTTCTAAGAAAATTATGTG